>JAWOHN010000210.1:0-7104 GCA_046485135.1 Anaerolineales bacterium
TTTCCCGCTCGGGTGGTGGAGCAATTCCGCACTGCATTCCCGCCTACCTTCACCTTCCACGGTCGCGATGCGCGTTTTGACCGCACCATCCCGGGTGATGGACCGCTGGTCGTTACAGGCAGCTCTGCCCCCAACCTGATCGATCCGCTCACCCGCTGTGAGCGGCGCTCCACCTCCGCCGATATCGCCAATATTGCCCACTTGATTAATGAACTGCCGGGATACGATGTTTTCTCGATCTCAACTTTGGCAGAAGACGCTCCACCCGGACATTTCACCCTGGCGCGCCTGTATCCGGCCTTGAAAAACTGCCTAAAGCCGGTGCGCAGCACGGCTACAGACCGGGCTGACGCTGAGATGATGCTGGAGCTGGCTTACTTGATTGCCGGTGGCGAAGGCGCTTACCGGGAAAGGCCTTTTGTCACCCACCATTTCTGCCCGGTGGTATCACCGTTGACAATGGATGTGGCGTCTACTGAGATGGTTATGTTCTTTGCTGAGAAAGGCCTGCCTGTGTACGGCAGTGTGGTGCCTAATGCGGGCTTGAGCTCACCGATGACGATGGCAGGGACGCTGGCGCAGGGTAACGCTGAATTCCTGGCCTCGGCAGTGTTGATGCAAATGGTGCGCCTTGGAACTCCCTTGATCTACAGCACCCTTCCCACCGTGGCAGATCTGCGTACCGGCGCATACGCCTCTGGAGGGATTGAATGTGGCTTGTTGCATATGGCCTTTGCCCAAATGGCGCGCTATTACAGCGTGCCATATGGCGGATATATCGGCCTGAGCAACGCCAAGATCAACGATGCCCAATCAGGCTATGAGACCGGTATGTCCACACTGGCAGGAGTCCTGGCGGGCATGGATATGCTTAATATGGGTGGGTTGCTGGATGCCTTAAAGGCTTTTGACTTTGCCAAAGCGGTGATCGATGATGAGATTGCTTTGATGTTGAAGCGAGTTGTGCGCGGCGTGGAGTTCTCAGAGAAGGATCTGGCTATGGAGGTGATTGCGGAGGTTGGCCCTGGCGGGATGTTCATGGTCCATGACTACACTATGTCTCATATGAGGAGCATCGCGGTCACACCAAAGATATCCGATCGCAATCCGCGCGAGGTGTGGGAAGCTAAGCAATCTTTGGACTCTCAAGCGCGGGCCATGCACCGGGTGCGAGAAATATTGGGCAAAGATAATCCGGTGGTCTTTCCTGTCGAGATAGAAGAACGCATCCGGGCTCGCTTCGCGGACCTGGTAGCCGGAGATGCGCTTCTTCCAGCAGGTTTGTAACGGTAGAGTAACCGAGAAAACCCGAACCATAGCTTGCTCAGGAGATGCCTGCTGGGTATGCAGTTATCGGGAAAATTTTCATCAAGGTACATAAAGGAGAATGCGCTCAATGAAAATATTCTATGCGACCGACGTCCACGGTTCGGAAATCTGTTGGAAAAAATTCATCAATGCCGGTCCTTTCTATGAGGTAGACGCTATTATTTTGGGGGGTGATATGACCGGCAAAGCTGTTGTGCCGATCATTGCCCAGGGCAAGGATCGATGGAAGGTCACCGTTCAGGAGCAGGAGTCCCTCCTGGAGAGCCAGGAGGAGGTCGATCGGATGGTTGCCTCAATCCGCAACCGCGGCTATTATCCCTACGTCACCGACCCAGATGAGACAGCAGCGATATCCTCCGACCAAACCCTTTCTGATCAGGTTTTCCTCAAAGAGGTTATGAGCACCCTGGAGCGCTGGTTGGATTATGCGGATCAAAAGCTGGCCGGGAAGAATCTGAAATGCTTTGTGTGCCCGGGCAATGACGATGGCTTCGAGATCGATGAGCTGATTAAAACCTCAAAATACGTGCAGAATATCGAGGGTCAGGTGATCCAGCTCGACCAAAACCATGAGATGATCAGCAGTGGCTGGACCAACCCAACACCGTGGAACACAGAGCGAGAGGAGGACGAGGCCTCCCTGGAGAAACGCTTTGAGACGATGGCTTCCACATTGAAAAACCCTCAAACGGCTGTCTTCAACCTGCACGCCCCGCCGTTTAGCAGCGGTTTGGACGACGCTCCCGAGCTGACCGCCGATATGCGCCTGGCTTATGCCGGGCAGTCGCTGATTCCTGTGGGCAGCAAATCTGTGCTGAAGGTGATCGAAAAATACCGTCCCATATTGGGTTTGCACGGGCATATCCATGAAGGTCGTGGGAGCAGAAAAGTCGGCAAAACCTTGTGCATCAATGCCGGCAGCATGTACGAGCAGGGTATCCTGCTTGGCGCAGTCATTGAGCTACAGCCCAAGAAAGTTGGAAATTATATTCTTACTTCTGGGTAAGCATGGCAGCACAGGCTGTGGAAGTACAGGAAAGGAGGTCCTATTGGAGTTGAGAAATCGTCTGTTTAGAGAAGGATGTCTGTTGTGAATCCAGACACAATGTCCATCGAGTTGTATGACAGACAAAAGGAGTTTTCCAATGAGTGAAGTAACCCTGTTTGTACGCAAAGCGAGCGGCCTGGTGCGAGCGTGGTCCGTCTTTGATGCCTTCATCTATGCCACCTTCTCGATCAACCTGATCACCCTGGGCCTGTATATCTTCTCCTACTGTTACTATTTTGAGGGGAATCTGGTCACTGCGGTGGTGATTGGCGCTTTTTTTACCATCTTCCAGGTCATCGTGTATGCCAGCCTGATCTCGGTAATGCCCCGTGCAGGCGGTGATTACGTGTGGCAGAGCCGAATTTTGGGGCGCGCCCTGGGCTTCATCCTGGCGGTGACAGGATGGTGGTTCATCCTGTGGTTGTGGGTGCCGCTGTATGGGCAGATGCTTGTATATGTTGTGTTTACACCACTACTGGCCATCATCGGCGCACAGGATACCGCCCTATGGTTCAGCGGCACTTCTTCCGGCTTGCTGGTCGGTTCCATCGTCACCTGTTTGTTGGTCTTCTTTTACATTGCAGTCGGCATGAAGTGGTATGCTCGCATACAGAAATTCTGCTTCTTTGGCGGGATGATCGGTTTGATCCTGGTCTTTGGGCTGCTGCTATTCGGAAACAACCAGACCTTTGTGACAAATTTAGATGCTAATTCCGCAGCCCTATTTGGCACCACCCAGAGCGGCCTGTATGAGGCGACCCTGGTTGCCGGCGAGGAAGCCGGTGCAGTAGCCGGTTCGCTGGGCAATCTTGCTCCCCTGGCCAGCCTGGCGCTGATCCCGATGATCGTCTTCTTCAGCTTGTGGGCGAACTGGGGCTCCACATTGTATGGAGAAGTGCGCGGCGCCAGCGATTATAAGCGCAACTTCTGGGGCATGGCAGCTGCCATCATTGTCACCAATGGTCTGGCAATCCTGTTCTTTGCCCTGATTGCAAAATCCCTGGGTTGGGATTTCTACAACGCCGCTAACGGCGCCTTCTGGAACTACACCTGGGGCTACACAGATGTAGCGCCCCCACTGCCCTACTGGCCTTATCCGGCTTTATTTGCGGTCTTTATGACCACCAGCCGGGCGGTTCAGTTCATCGTTATCTTGCTGATGAGCATGTGGTGGTTTGGTTGGTCTGGCACGGTTTTCCTCAGCTCCACTCGCGTGATCTTTGCAGCCGCCCTTGACCGCATGCTGCCCGAGTGGGTGACCACCATCGAGCCGCGCAGTCGCACGCCGATCGCGGCCTTGATGCTGATGGTAGTCCCGGGCCTGATCGTCGGGTACCTGTATGCCTTCAATCACTTTGACTTCCAAACCCTGGCATTGGACTCGACTCTGGTGATTGCAGTGACATTCTTTGGCTCAACCATCGCGGCCATCATCCTGCCCTGGCGGCAGAAGGAGATCTACGATGGGTCGCCGATCTCCAAGATGCGTGTTTCCGGTTGGCTGAGTTGGGTGGCTACGGCGTTCTTTGGGGTTGGATCGATTTTCCTGATCTATAACTCCATCCGCTATGGGATAACCGTCTTTACCGGCCTGCCTGGTATTGGGGCGGATTGGCTGACCTACCTGACGGTAGGTCTGGTGTGGGTGCTGACAATTGTCAACGCCGTCATCTTGATATGGATCTTCTTGAAGATCCTGGGTACGGTACGCCTGGGCGAGCTGATGCCGGTGATCACCTTTGCCGGGTTGATCTTCCTGGTATTTCTGGATTACCTGCTGGTGGAATGGTTCTGGGATCCCTATGTGCCTCCCTTCGACTTCCCCCTGTACGCTATCGGTTGGTCCAATGTTAGCTCAATGTTCTTCATGTTGGGCAACTATGCTATTGCCGCGGCCATCTACTTTGGCTTCAACGCCTTCCGCCGCCGACAGGGCATCGATGTCTCTAAGGTCTACAAGGAGATTCCCGTCGAGTAAATTAAACACGCGAAAATGTAAGCTATTCTGAAAATGGCAAGGCGGCCTGTGATATTTGCTTGTCGCCATGCCATTTTTGGCTTTTCTTCTCTCATTTAGCGTATAATAATGCCAGGCTGTTGTCCAACACGGCCTGGCAAGGTATTGATTTCATCATCAAAGAAATAAGAATACACATTGAAACCCATCCAACTGATCTTTCACTACGCCCGCAAGTACAGGCTGCCCTTGTTCCTTACCACGCTCAGTATGTTGCTGCTGGTAGGTGTGCAGCTCATGATCCCCTGGATCGTCAGGACGCTGATCGCCTCGGTTACCGAAGAGCCTGCTCGACCGGACGTGCTTGATTTCATCACCCGCTTAGGCCTGCTGGCATTGGCTATCTATGTCGCGCGAGCCGGGCTGCAATTCTTGCGCAGCTACATGGCGCATGTAGCTGGCTGGGGGGTGGTTGCCGATGTCCGAAAACATATCTACGAACATATGCAGCGGCTCTCACTGCGTTTCTATGAGGACAAGCAGACCGGGCAACTGATGTCGCGGGTGATCAATGACACCGACCTGTTTGAAGCGTTGATTGCTCACGCGGTCCCAGATGTGTTCGTCAACGTCATTACCCTGACCGGCGTCAGCCTGGTTTTATTCAGCATCAATTGGCAATTAACGCTATTGAGTTTGGTGCCAATCCCGCTGGTTTTCTTATCCCTGCGGGTGTACGCTCGCAGGGTGCGCCCGGCTTTTGTAAAGCGCCAAAAAGAACTGGGCGACTTAAACGCGACCCTTAATGACAACCTGACCGGCATCCGCGAAATCAAAGCCTTTACCCGTGAAGAGGAGGAACTGCTGCGGGTGGGGGTGAGGGTAGATCGCTACCTGCGCTCCAATTTGAACGCACTACGGCTGATGGCCATCTTCCAGCCGTTTGTCGAGTTCACTTCATCTCTGGGCTTGTTGATTGTGATCTATTTTGGAGGACGGTTAGCCCTGCGCCAGGAGCTGCCCATTGCAGACCTAGTGGCCTTTTTCTTATATTTGGAGATGTTCTACCAACCGGTACGAAATTTGAGCAATGCCTGGGAACAGGTGCAAAGCTCGCTGGCCGGGGCGGACCGGGTGGCCGACCTGCTGGCGGAGGAACAAGAGCTGCGCGCCCAGCCAGGGGCAATGGAGTTGCCTGGACGAGCCAGCGGAGAGCTCCTTTTCCAAGATGTGTGTTTTGAATATGAAGACGGCAATCGCATCCTGGAAGAGATCAACCTGCATATTCCCGCTCACTCGATCACTGCCCTGGTCGGTCCCACCGGGGTTGGCAAAAGCACACTGGTCAGTCTGATCTCGCGTTTCTATGATCCCAGTTGGGGAAGCATCTCTCTGGATGGGTGTGATATCCGTACGATTACTCTCGATTCCCTGCGTCGCCAGGTGAGCATCGTTCTTCAGGATGTCTTTCTGTTCAATGGTACGGTTCGGGAGAACATCCTCTTTGGCCGCCCGCAAGCCAGCCAGGAAGAGGTTATTTTCGCTGCAAAAGCTGCCAATGCACACGCGTTTATCAGCGAGCTCAGTAATGGGTACGATACGACCATTGGTGAGCGAGGGGTCAAGCTTTCGGGAGGGCAGAAGCAACGCCTGTCGATTGCGCGCGCTCTGCTGAAAGATGCTCCGATTTTGATCTTGGATGAAGCCACCTCGTCGGTGGATACCGAAACAGAAATGTTGATCCAGCAAGCCCTGGAACGCCTGATGGCGGGGCGTACGGTGATCCTCATTGCCCACCGTCTTTCGACGGTGCGCAGCGCGGATCAGATCGTAGTATTGGAAGGGAAGCGGATCGTGGAAAAGGGCACACACGAAGGGTTAATGGCCGAAGAGGGGCTGTACCAGCGCCTTTATACGGTGCAGAAGCAGCTAGAGCCTGTCATGCATAAAAAGGCGCGGCAGAATACATAACCGAAGAATATTCATTTGATCCAGAATTAAGCTCGTGTTAAGTGAAAAAGCCGACTCCCAGGATGCCCGGACCGCCGTGCGTGACGATGGCAGGCGGCATATGGTGGATGGGCACATGCGCCAATCCCAGCATTGATTTTAGATCTTCCGCCAAGGCCTGGCCTTGCTCGGGCACCCCAGCGTGCATCACAGTCAGGTATGCGTCTGCTGTGGGTACCTGGCGGATGACGAGATCTTTCAAGCGGTTGACGGCATGGTTTTGGGTACGAGCTTTTTCGAATTGGTTGACCTGACCGTCAACAAAGGTCAGGATGGGTTTGATCTGCAGGATGCTGCCCAACAGGGCCGAAGCTCCACCGATTCGACCTCCTTTGGCCAGATATTCCAGGGTTGAAACCAGGAAGTATATGCGACAACAGGGGATCATGGTCTGGATACGCCTCTCGATGCCGTCCACATCGTCTCCCTCAGCAGCCCATTGGGCTGCCAACTCCACCAGTGTAGCCAGTGGGCTGGCAATGATGCGCGTATCGATGATGCGGATGTCTGCTTGGGGGAATTCTGCCGCAGCGACCTGCGCAGAGCGCACCGTCCCGCTCACCTCTGTGGAGGGATGAATGCAAATAATCGGCTCACCTAACGGGACCAGCCGTTCAAATTCTTTGATGAACAACTCAGGGGGCGGGGCAGCTGTTTTTGGCAACTCAGGAGCTGTTTTCAAACGCTGCATGAAGGTGGTCAAATCCATTTCCACGCCTTCCAGAAAGGATTCGTTGCCGAAATTGATCACCTGGGGGAT
>JAWOHN010000219.1:0-9003 GCA_046485135.1 Anaerolineales bacterium
AGCAGATGCCGGTTGAGGAGCTTTACCGGTTGGCAGAAAGCGGCGCTATCCAGGATGGCAAGACGCTGGCCGCGCTGCTCCTGGCCCGACCATATTTGCTATCCTTCATCGATCCGGACAAGGGTGCTTAGGAAATCGCGATTGAAAAGCAAAACTGGGCTTTGGATGAACAAATCTGGAAATAAGATTGCGCCCAAAGAAGCATCATAAAGTGGCACAAAGCTGCTGCCATCTTTCTGCATGATTACAGCCAAATCCAGGCGACCGTTCCATTCATAGGTGCCTTCGATTTCATAGACCGGGGTAGTAACCGAAATGGGGTATCTGACCGGGCGCAAGTAGGTACCGCGGGTCAATGATTGCAGCATCAGATCTTCACGATTGTCAAAGCAAATTGCTATGATCTGGGTTTTGAGTACCTGAGCAACTGGCATGGTCTGAGTCAGGTTATTCCCAGCCACAATGCGACCCATACATACATCTTGCAGCTCAATAAAAGAGCTGGTCGGATCGTTTAAGATACTCATCACACCGCTATGGCTTCTTTTCAATTCCCCCTTGAGTCGATAGCTGCTTGTCAGAACCTCAACTTCGATCGTGTTCGTTCCCATAGGTCAGCTCCACGAAATTTTGGGTTTCAATAATTGGGTAGCACCACATCGAATCATGAAAACCCTAAAAGAGGATCAGGTAGGGGGAAGGTCAAGATGGGTTGGGCTGCTCTTGCGGCCAAGCGAGCGCTTCTTCCCAGCCACCGGGTTCAGCAAGGTGTTCAACCAACTGATAGCACGGGGGTCATATTCGCGCCTGCCGCACATATCACATACCCAGGCCGGGAAATTCGGAACTGTGATAAGTTCATCGTCTAACCAGGTGTAATAGGTCAGGGAGCGCCGTCTCAAGATACCCGCTTTACACTCAGAACACTGGACCCAATATTCCTCACTGTCGTTTTCAGTGTCAGTCATACCATGTTTCTCCTGATTGACTCCAACATTTACCTCTACCGGCCTGGTATAGAAATAACCGGCATTGTCCCTCTGCGATGATCCCATCAGGGAGCAGGCGGTCTAGCAGAGGCTCCGGTATGTTCCACCCAGCCCCAATCAGCGGGGGGCCAGTAGACCAGGACGGCCTTACCTACCACATAACTGATCGGCAGCGGACCCCAGGTATGAGAATCGGACGAGTTGTTGCGGTTATCACCAAAAACAAAAAGCGAATCATCCGGGACCGTCCAGCTACCCGGATATATCGGGGCTGCAGCAATATAGGGTTCATCCAGCAGACGGCTGTTCACATATACTTTTCCGTCAACCACTTCTAACTGATCGCCGGGCAGACCAATCACGCGCTTGATATATTCCTGCCCGGGATCGCGCGGATAATAAAAGACAATGATGTCGCCATAAGTCGGCTGCCCCAGACGATAGCTAAGCTTATTGACCAGGACATAAGCCCCACTGTGTAGGGTTGGTTCCATGCTGGAGCCATCCACGCGAATGCGCACTGATATAGCATTGATGCCCACAAACAAAATCACCGCCAGTACCAGGGCCTCCAAGACATCAATCAAGAAGCTGGAGAACCCGGACCGGCGCTCACCAGCCACATTTTGCTCGGGGAAAGATTGAACCTTAGATTCGTCCACAAATAATCTTACCTTCAAAATGATTGCTCAACCCGGACCGTTGATGACCCTTTCTCAACCAATTCTGCCAGTAGCATGGACATCTCCTCTGCCAAGGCTTAAGCCCAAGTAACTTCAAAGGCATTATATAACCGGACATAAAGAGGGGCAAGGGGTAGAAAGTAATGGATCAGCGCCGGGCCCGGAAGACCAGGCGGAGAGGGGTACCGAGGTAATTGTTAGCCTCTCGAAAGCGATTTTCCAGAAAGCGTTGGTAGCTGAAATGCACCAGCTTGGGATCATTGACGTACAGCAGGAAGGTCGGTGGATCGCTGCGCACCTGGGTGCCATAGTAGATCTTGAGCTGCCGGCCAGCGTGGGAGGGTGCAGCATGCTGGTCTTGGGCTTTCTGCAAGACCTGGTTGATCTGTGAGGTGGGCATGCGCACCAAGCGCTGCTGCTGCACCCTTAATGCTAAAGGTAAGACCTGGTTGACCCGTTGTCCTGTCAAGGCAGAGATGAAAAGCACCGGCACATAAGCCAGGAAGTTCAATTCCTGCCGTACATGCTTGGTAAACTCATCCATGGTGTATGTATCTTTAGGGATGGCATCCCATTTATTCACCAGCACCACAGTAGATTTCCAGGCATCCAAGATAAAGCCCGCGATATGAGCGTCCTGGGCAGTTACACCCGAAGTCGCATCGACCATCAGCAAAGACACATCTGAACGCTCAATGGCCTTCAAGGATCGCAAGACAGAATATTTTTCCACCCCCGGGTCAATCCGGCCTCGCCGGCGAATTCCCGCTGTATCGATCAAGGTCAGGAGTTCGCCTTCAAACATGAGTTGGGTATCAACTGCATCCCGGGTCGTTCCGGGAATGTCACTGACGATGGCTCGCTCCTGCCCTAACAGCCGGTTTAAAAGGCTGGATTTACCAACATTGGGTTTCCCAACGATGGCAATTTTGACCGTCTCATCTTCCTCATCATTTTCAATACCTTGAGCCTTCAAGGAATCAACCAGCGCATCCAATAAATCCCCGGTGCCGGTGCCATGCAAGGCAGAAATGGGAAAAGGGTCTCCCAAGCCTAGCTCATAGAACTGGTAGGCCTGCAAACGTCGGGCCGGGCTATCGGCCTTGTTGACCGCCAGCAGCACCGGAGGCAAACGTTCCCCATCCACTTCTCTTTGTAACCGGCGCAAGATTCCAGCCACTTCCTGGTCAGCAGGGGTAACCCCACTTTCCGCCTCGGTGACTAAAATGACCGCGTCCGCCTCTAGCACAGCCACCTCGGCCTGTTCCCTGATTTCGCTGATAAAATCTGCCGAGCCTACCGAAAGAGGCTCGATTTTGCGCCCCGGTCCAATGTGGGTGGGATCAATCCCCCCCGTATCAACCACATCAAAAACTACCCCGGCCCATTCCGCTTCTGCGAACAAGCGATCGCGAGTGGTGCCAGGGGTAGCATCAACAACCGCCAGGCGCTCACCTGCCAGGCGGTTAAACAGGGTGCTCTTGCCCACATTAGGGCGTCCAACCAGAGCTACAACGGGTTTCTTCATATAGAAATCATCCGATCAGGGAGAACTCGTCGGCGTAGCCGTAGGCTCTAATGATGCCGGAGTCAGGGTGGGCGTTGGCGCGAGCATGATGGTTACCTCCACGCTGGAGGGTAAAATCGATTCGATCTGCAAGCGGTTGGGAAGGTGCGAGACCGTCGGTACAAGTTGATAGGTATCATAGGGTCGCCCGCTGATATCAACCACTACACGGATATCCCCAGGTTTCAGCGCATCCAAAACAGGCACCGGACCCGACAGGATCACATCTACCACATCGGGAGAGATGACGGCTTTGTCCCCAGGCGTCATCCCAATAACTTCAACTGGGACAGCAATCCTCAGGTTACTTTCAATCGGCGAAATGCTGACCTGCACCAACACTTTTTGGTCATTCACCACGGTGATCCCTTCGGGCGTTTGCAATTCCAGGAAGGTCTCAATATCTTCCTCTGCTCCGGTCAGGTCCAGCGGCTGAGTCTCGATATATCCAGGCAAGCCTTCCACCAGGGCAGGATCGCTGGAAAAAACAATCACCGAGGGGGGAGTCACAACGATATTGGTCAACCTGTATCCGGGGGCTGGAGAAGTATCCTGCGTATCCACGCGGACGATCACGTTCCGGTAGCCGCCTAACAATGTAATCGGTTGGCTGACAGTAACCGTCTGAGGCGCCAGGGTAATACCCTGCACCTCTTCGCCCAGCTCATCCAATGCCCGCAGAAGTAAGCTAGATTCAATCGTCTGCCGCTCTCCAGCAATCTCTAAATAGGCCTGGATTTCTAGCACCCTGCCAACCAGCGTAGCCGGTCCAGAAATGATCACCTCATCCGGATTGAGTATAGGCGAGCCAGCCGAGTAGCCTAAAGCCGGCTCCCCTTCCACAATTAAGTTAATGGATTCGGTGCGAGTCACCTGGGGCTCCAACACAACTACAATCTCAGCAGGGTCGATATCAACCACCCTGACCGGGCTAATGGCCGGTTGAACTTCTATCTCCACGCGGTGCTCACCAGCACCCAGGCCGTCCAGGTCGATCCAGGCCCGGATTGAACGCGGGTCGCCGGTTAACAGCCTCCAACGGCTATTGGGCGCGTTGAGCGTTATGCGCACCTGTGTTGGTATTTCATTCATGATCAACAAACCAGGGGCAAGATTCTCCACTTCAATAGTGACTGCACGCCCCAGGGAATTCTCCACGTTGGGATCGGCAGCGATAACAGCCGAGATCCACACAACCATTGACAGAATAAATGCCATCAATAGCGTACCAAGATTCTTACCGAACCATCTCAATATTGCCACAAAGATTTAACCTTCCTCTCGCCTGGAGCGGGGCTTTTCGGGAAACAGGCGAGCTAAAAAGCGAGACATGCCACGCTTTTTTTTAAGCGGCCAGTAGAAGGCCCGTAAAATATTTTCCAGCCTTTCCGAATCCAAGCGACGGATCATCCGGCCACCATGGACCACAGAAATGACGCCGGTCTCCTCCGACACCACCACAGACACCGCGTCGCTGACCTCTGAGATACCCAGGGCAGCCCGGTGACGCAGACCCATGCGCCGTTCGGGAGAGCGAGTCAGTACCCCGCTGGCCGAAAGCGGCATCACACAAGAAGCCGCCACAATCTCAGATCCAGAGATAATGCTGGCGCCATCGTGCAAGGGAGTGTTGGGGAAAAAGATCTGCATCAGCAGGTCAGGAGTCACACGGGCGTTCAACTGCACCCCGCTCCGAATATATTCTTCCAGGCTATCCAGGCGTTGGATGACGATCAACGCCCCGTGCTTGCGATCCGAAAGGCGGATCGCAGCAGTCACTACCGCAGAAATTGCACCTTCGGATTCTGCAGTCGCATTGGTGGCCGAGAGTAAACTTCCGGCCCGGCCCAAACGCTCCAGACCCCGCCGGATCTCAGGCGCGAAAATCACAGGGATGACCAGCACCAGGGCAGGCAAGGCGTTCCTGGCTAACCAGGAAAAGGCCGGCAGGACTTCCAGGCTGTTGAGCAAACCCACCAAGGCCACCAGTAACAGCACACCTCGCAGCAATACCATGGCCTGGGTGCCGCGCAACAGCAGCAGGATGCTGAAGAAGATCATGGTGACCAGAAAGATATCCACCACGTCTATTAAATTTAAACGCTCAAAGATGAATACTAGATTGTTGTAGAAATCGACGATCAGCTCAGACACAGAATAAATCCTACCGCGAATTAGCTTACTCTAGAGGGTTCACCCCAAGGCATATTAGACCCTGCCAGATACGCAATCCTCAAACGGGGCGCAGCACCCTGTCCTTGCGCAACTGCTTAAATAATAACACCGAACCATGCGGCATCGATTCCTGGGCAGCTTCCTGCCAGGCGCGTATTCCCAGGCTCTCAATCGTGCGAGTTTCATAACCCAGACCGCGCCAGATGTCTTCCCGGCGGGCCATTTTTGGAGGTAAAAACAACAAGGACACCTCACATTGTAGATCTCGCGATGAGCGCTCCACCTTATCCAGGATTTTACGCATACTATCCGTAATAGGTAAGGATGGATCCAGGTGGACCTCATCGGTGCGGGATACCAGATTCTCGACCTGCCAACCCACCAGGCCAGACAATTTGTCACCGACCCTCAAAAGCAGGAAGGCTTTTTCCCCAAAAACTGCCATGATATCACTGGCGCTTATGGGGGTATTCTTCACCCGATAAAGGTTCAAAAAAGCAGCGATCTCA
Organism: Anaerolineales bacterium; assembly: GCA_046485135.1. Lineage (GTDB taxonomy): Bacteria > Chloroflexota > Anaerolineae > Anaerolineales > UBA4823 > CAZAQS01. The sequence goes on from JAWOHN010000219.1 coordinate 5,924, forward strand.
GCCGCATCATTGGGGCGGGCCCGTTCAATGCTAACGCTGTCTCCTACTGAGGCTTCCCGCGCAGCCAATTCTCCTGTGGGGAAGAGTTCCTGCCACAACACGCTGACTTGGTGCCAGGTGTCTTCATAGGGGCCATCGTTGCGAATGACATAATCAGCCGCAGTAATCTTATCCCTTTGGGGCGGTTGGGCTGCGATTCTCTGCCGGGCGGTTGCGTGGCTCAGCTTTCGTTTCTCAACCAGGCGATTCAACTGGACCTCTTCTGGCGCATAAGCCACCACAATCCGGTCGCAGTTCAGCCTCAAGGGTGATTCTAGGAGCTTGATCGCCTCCAGGACGATAACAGGTTGTTTTGAGCGGCGTACCAGCACATCCACTGCCTCTCTGACCAATGGATGCAAGATAGCCTCCAATTGGGCCAGCGCCTGTGGGTCAGAGAAAACAATCCGGCCTAGCTTAGCCCGCTCGACCTGCCCATCCGGTCCAAGCAGCCACTTCCCAAAAAGGGTTACAACCGGCTGGTATCCAGGAGCGCCTTTGGCCATGGCCCGGTGAGCCAGCGCGTCGGCGTCGATGCCGTAGGCGCCCAGGTGCTCAAACATGCGGCGGACCACACTCTTGCCGGTGGCAATATTACCGGTTAATCCGATCACAAACTTACCCGGCCAGGCTTTCATGGCAGCGCCTCGCTCGACAGAAAGCGATCCTTCAGTGCTTTATCCACTCGCCATTCACTCAAGTGTCGGGTCTCCAATAACATAAACGTAATCCTTCGCAGATTATCCCGTATTGTATCTCATTGTAGCCAGGATCATTTCTGATTTCCCAGACACTTTAGCACTTGCTCAGCCTTATCGAGGTTGACTGATCAATTACCATAATTGTATATCCAAAAACGTAAAAGAGCTTATATTTTGGCGCATCTCTCACCAAAATATAAGCTTCATCTGAGAATCACCCGAAATATTAGTCCGCGTGCGGGCGCTTGCCCTGCATGCCGATCAATTTTTTCGGTTTAATAACCACTTTGCGCCAGGCGCGGGTCAATCGCATCGCGCAACCCATCACCCAGCAAATTAAAAGCCAGTACGGTGATCATGATGGCAATGCCTGGGAAGAATACCAAATGCGGGGCGGTGAAAACCTGGTTGCGCTCAGAGCCCAGCATGGTGCCCCACTCAGCCATGGGAGGTTGGGCGCCCAGGCCCAGGAAGGACAGGGCAGCTGCATCCAAAATGGCCGAGGCGATCCCCAATGTAGCCGCCACGATCAATGGGGGAACGGCGTTGGGAAGAATATGCTTCAACAGGATCAGAAAATGGCTGGCTCCCAGCGCCCGAGTCGCTTCAATATACTCTTGCTCCTTCACAGACAGCACACTGGCCCGCACCACCCGCGCGTAAACCGGGATGGTGACAATGGCAATGGCAATCAGGGCGCTTTGCAGACCGCGCTGCATGACCGACACGATGGCAATGGCCAACAGCAACGAAGGAAAAGCCAACAGCACGTCCATAAAGCGCATAATGATGTTGTCCAGCGCGCTGCCCACATAACCAGCTATAGACCCCAGCAGGGTCCCCACAACAATGGCAAAGCTCACTGTGGTGATGCCGATAAAAAGGGAAACGCGCGTGCCGAAAACAACCCGGCTGAACTGGTCGCGCACGTTGCCGTCAATGCCCATCAGGTGCTGCGGCCTATCTTTTGGGCAGCCCAGTAAGTGGATACAAGGGGCTTCACGTTTCCTGACATCCTCTTTTCCAATGAGTACTTCGGTAGGACTGTAGGGGGCAATCACATCGGCAAAGATAGCCACCAGCAGCAAGAATCCTAATAAGGTCATCCCGACAATAGCGGAGCGCTGGCGCACCAGACGCCTGAGCATCAGCCGTCCCAGACTGTTGGAGCGAAAATCAGCGCTGCGCAGAGATTCTGCGGTGGCAAGTTCAGGTATAGCCATATAATCTACCTCAATTTAAGCGGATGCGTGGATCGATGAAAACATACGATAAGTCGATCAGCAAGTTGATGAACACATAGCTGACCGCAATCACAATGGTAAAACCCTGAATGATGGGAAAGTCACGCGCCGTAATCCCTTCAAAAAGCATGCGACCGACGCCGGCCAGGCCAAAAATGGTCTCGGTCAGCACCGCCCCGGCAAACAGCGCCCCAACTTGCAGACCGATGATGGTGACGATAGGCAGCATGGCATTGCGCAAGGCATGTTTCAAAACCACCGATTTCTCCAGCAAGCCCTTGGCGCGCGCCGTACGGATATAATCTTGCTTCAAGACTTCCAGCATGCTGGAGCGAGTCATGCGGGCAATGATCGCCAGAGGGATGGTGCTGAGCGCCATGGAAGGCAGGATCAAATGCCGGACGGCATCCTGCAAGATGACCCAATTCCGTGTAATCAGAGAGTTCAGGATATACATATTAGAGATAAATTGGCTGGCAGCGTACAGGAATGTATCCTTCGCCAATTCAAGCCCGTAGACTTCATAAAAGGGCGTTGGGGACAATCCGGCCGTCAGCCGCCCGGAGGGTGGCAGCGAGAAAGGCGTGTCTTTCAGCACCAATGCAAACAAGTAAGCCAGCATCAGACCCAGCCAATAAACCGGCATCGATACCCCGATATTGGCGCCAATCATAGTGACCACATCAATAGCCGAGTTGCGCCGGACGGCTGAGATAATTCCCAGTGGAACGCCGATGCTGACAGCAATCAGCAGAGCAATCGCGCCCAGCTCGATTGTCATGGGCAAGCGCTCAATGAGGATGGTGGTAATGGGCCGCCCAAAGCGGATCGAAGTCCCAAAATCTCCACGCGCCAGGTCTTTGATATAGATCCAAAACTGGGTTGTGATAGGCTGGTCTAAACCGAAGTCTTTGATGAAGCGCTCACAGGCGGCCTGGGTGGCCTTTTCGCCCAGGATGGCCCGGCAGGGGTCTCCGGGGATCAGGCGCGCCATCGCAAATGTGACGATCAGAATCCCTATGATCACCGGAATGGCTAGCAGTAACCTGCGAATAATGTATTGGGCCATCTGTATTCAATCCCTTTACATGGATTC
>JAWOHN010000229.1:0-5115 GCA_046485135.1 Anaerolineales bacterium
GAACAACGACGACCCGGGCTGCCTGCGCTCCTGGCTGCAGGATCCCGATGGCGACGGCACCTACGCTTTCACCACCAATGCCTTGCCAGCCGGCAGCTACTCTGCCCGGGTGGCTATTAACGAAAGCCTGGACGAAGTGTACGGCGCCGGCGGCGTCTTGGACGGCGAGCCTATCGCATTCACCGTTCCCAACCCCAATCAAGATATGTACTTCGGCTACAACCCTCAAACTCGTGAGTTGCTGATCAGCTCAGAAGGCCCGCCGCTCGGCGACCTGCGCAAGGCCCAGGCTCATTGGGTCTCTGCGGACACCATCCTGTGGCGCGTTTCGGCTCCGGGGGATGGCGGGACCTTCGCCTTGTACTACTCGCCGGATGGCTCCCTCCAGCTCAGCCCTGGCGCTATCAGCGGTGGCCAGTCCATCCCGCTCACTTATATCAGTGCGACCCCAAATCCGATCTTAAAGGCGAAGTATCCCCATCTGGGCAGCTACGCCGCCCTTACCCTGGACTCTGCCAATCTCCCCCAAGTCCCCGAAATCCTGAAGGGTCAGATGGCTGTGGCGGCCTTCAACGGAGATGGCAAATTGATCGATGCTACTGCTCTGCAAATCCCTGGCGTTCTAGACGATCTGTACGCCTATGATGGTCCCCTGGGCCTTCACTTCGAGAACGGCGCGCCTGTGCTGCGCGTGTGGGCGCCGACCGCTATATCAGTCGCATTGCAGCTTTTCCCTGATTCCAATGCTCCCGCTGGGCAAAACCTGCCGATGACTTTGGACCCGCAAACCGGCGTCTGGTCGCTGGCAGGCCAGGCCTCCTGGGTGGGCCAGTACTACTTATATGAAATCGAAGTCTATGTACCCCAAGAGTCTGCGGTCATCAAAAGCGCCGTCACCGATCCATATTCGATCAGCCTGTCGATGAACTCGCGTCGCAGCCAGATTATTGACCTGGAGGATCTTACCCTGCAACCGCAGGGCTGGGATGCGCTGGTCAAGCCGCCGCTGGCGGCACCCGAGGACAGCGTGATCTACGAGCTGCATATCCGCGACTTTAGCGCCATTGACGAAAGCGTGCCGGAAGAGCTGCGCGGCGCCTACCTGGCCTTTACCCAATCTGCTTCGAACGGCATGCAGCACTTAGCAACCTTGGCGCAGGCCGGTTTGACTCATATCCACCTGTTGCCGGCTTTCGACATCGCCAGCATCGAAGAGGATAAATCGCTGTGGCAAACGGTCGACCCCACTCTGCTGGCGAGCTTCCCACCTGATTCAGACCAGGCTGCCATTGCTCTGCAGCCCTTCCGCGACCTGGACGGCTTCAACTGGGGCTACGATCCCTTCCATTACAACACCCCGGAAGGTAGCTACGCGACCAACCCGGATGGTCCCACCCGGGTTCTGGAGTTCCGCCAGATGGTGCAGGCGCTGAACCAGGCCGGCTTACGCGTGGTCATGGACGTGGTCTACAACCACACCAATGCCTCCGGGCAGAGCGCTAAATCGGTGTTGGACAAAGTTGTCCCTGGCTACTATCACCGCTTGAATGCTGACGGGTTGGTGGAGCGCTCCACCTGCTGCGAAAACACTGCTACCGAGCACCGGATGATGGAAAAATTGATGATCGACTCGGTGGTGCTATGGGCTAAGGAATACAAGGTGGACGGCTTCCGCTTCGACCTGATGGGTCACCACATGGTCGGCAATATGGTCAAGGTGCGCGCCGCCCTGGATGCCCTGACGCTGGAAAAGGACGGCGTGGATGGCTCCAAGATCATCGTCTACGGTGAGGGCTGGGATTTCGGTGAAGTGGCGGGCAATGCCCGCGGCCAGAACGCCACTCAGCTGAACCTGGGCGGCGCCGGCATTGCCACCTTCAACGACCGCTTGCGGGATGCCGCTCGCGGCGGTGGGCCCTTCTCACCGGTGCAGGAGCAGGGCTTCATCACCGGTTTGCTGACCGATCCGAATGATTTCGATCAGGGTCTGCCAACGGTGCAGACGGGCAAGCTGCTCCGGTATATGAGCTGGGTCAAATTGGGCCTGGCTGGCAATCTGAAGGATTTTCAATTGTATGACTACCGCGGCAACCTGGTCTCCGGCGCGAAGGTGGACTACAACGGCGCGCCGGCTGGTTATACCCTGGATCCCCAGGAGCAGGTGGTATACGTCTCTGCCCATGACAACGAGACCTTGTTCGACGCTATTCAATACAAAGTCCCACTCACGGTGACTCCCCAGGAGCGCACCCGCATCAACAACCTGGGGGTTAGCCTGGCCATGCTCTCGCAAGGCATCCCCTTCTTTCATGCCGGAGATGACTTGTTACGCTCCAAGTCGCTGGATGGCAACTCCTATAATTCCGGCGACTGGTACAACAAGCTGGACTTTACCTACCAGTCCAACAATTGGGCGGTGGGATTGCCAGACTATCGCTACGACCAGTACGACCTGATGCGTCGTATGTTCAACGAGCCCAATCTGGTGGTAGGCCCGGATGATATCGAATTTGCCCGCCAGCACTTCCTGGAGATGCTGCAAATCCGGAAATCCTCACCCCTCTTCCGCATGCAAACTGCCGAGCTGGTGATCGAGCGCTTATCCTTTTTGGGTACGCCCGAAACGCGCCTTCCGGGAGTGATCGTCATGGCTCTTGACGACACCCAGGGCGGCGACCTGGACCCGAACTTCGAAAAGATCGTGGTGGTCTTCAACGCCCTACCGGAAACAGTTGTGTTTGCCGATGATTTGCTCGTGGGCTTGCCGCTGGTGCAGCACCCGTTGCAGGCCATTTCGGTGGATGGCATTTTGGCAAGCGCTGGTTTCGACTCTGTTGCGGGCGAGCTATCTGTGCCCGGGCGCACCACTGCCATCTTTGTGCTTGAACAGACCACGCCTGAACCAACGGTCACCCCGCTGGTGACCCCGCAGCCAACGGAAACCGCTGCGCCAGCCCCGACCGAGACAACGGCTGCGCCGCCCACCCTGACCCCCCAGCCGCCTGCAACAGCCACGCCGGAAGCGGTTGAGCCCGCTTCCACCACCTCCTGGATGCCGTACGGCCTTGGGGCGCTGGTCCTGGCAGCTCTGAGCGGTCTGGTCTTCTGGTGGAATCGCAGGAGGAAATAGCAAGACCGGTGGTGCAAAACGTCCCGCAGGTTTGCCTAAATCAAATCTAAGCGCAAATAAACCTGCGGGACGTTCATGTATGGTTATTTGAGGGTTAATCGATATAACCCTCGCACGAGACATTGGGGTTCCAGTCCGCGAACACGCCGTTGGGGTTGGTTTTCCAAGCCCAGACATGCAGTTCATAAAAGGCGGGCATGCCGTAGCGATTTGGACTGCCTACGTAGTTGAATACCTGCCCCATTAGCACCGGCGGGGAATCGTTGTTTGCATTCCAATCGTCGGCCAGGACGAGATATTCCACGGCCACCAGGTTGTAGCGACCGTTCTTCTCTTCATAAACCAACACCTCGGGTTGCATCGGGTCCAGGAGACCGTCGCCAACCAGGCTGCCATTGGGGAAATGGACGCCCATGGCCCCTTCCTGAGGTCCGCTGACACAGCCCAGGAACTTGCCATAGCCAGCTGCCTCGGCCTCCGACAAATTTTTATAGATTCCTGCAGCATTGCGGACGGTCTCAACCAGATTGTTGGCGGGTTGCTCCTGTTGATGGTTGCTGTCTCCCATAGCGATGCTCAACAAGGCCAGTAACGACAGAGCTACTAGGGTGATGAAAATGTACTTTCTTTCCTTCATTTTAGTTTTCTCCTTTGGATTCGAATACGATACAAACAATATTGTGTATGGGTTACTACATCTACCCGAAGCGTTCCACCCGCAGCTTTTGCGTGTCTCCGCTGGGTAAGATCTCCTCGCCGACTTCAATGATTACGTCGGCCGGGATTCTGGCTCGTTCGGCTGCCTTACGAATTGATTCCGCACTGGTAGCTTCATAAAGACAAAAAGTCTTGGTCTTATCAACGCTCAAGAAGGAAACCAGCCAACGCACACTTTCTTGATCGTTGATTTCATTGATCGCGGCAGCCCCTGCGGGAGTAACTTGCAGCTTTTCTTGATACGCTTTACCAAATTTGTACAAATCGTGGTACATGATTGGCCTCCTTTGCTGATCTCCCATCAAACCGTGTGATACAGTTATAGCAATCAATAGTATTTAGATCGTATTTATCTTCATATATTCAGGATATATTCCAAATACCAGCAGATTGGCATAGCCGATTTGGATGGCATCTATGGCACTCATATGTTTACCATTCGCCGAGAGCAAGGACGAATAAAAGAAGTTGCCCCGTTCGTAAAGCATGTTGTCGCCAATAACCCTAAATCGTCATCCTGGCGCCCCGGCCTGACATTGATCTACTGCCTTTTGGGTCAGTGGAATGAGTGCCAGAGTAAGAAGAATTTTTGTCACTACTCGGCCTGAGCAAGCCCAGCGGATATTAGAAAAGGAGAAACCGCATGCCAATCTATCTGATAGAACGAAATTTTGCTGAACAGCTGGAAGTGACGCCTGAAGGTGCAGCAGAGATCAAGTTGATCAATGATCAGGAAAGCGTCCGCTGGTTGATATCGTTTCTGAGTGTGGATAAAAAGAAAACCTTTTGCCTTTACGAGGCTTCCAGCGCGGAAGCCATCCGTGAGGCAGCCCGGCGAGCTGGGATCCCCGCAGATACGATTATCGAGGTGGGTGAAGAGATTTTCCCCAGCGGAGCAATCAATCCGGTCAACGTCGAGCGTTACAGCTAGAGATAATTAAGCGTAAAAGGGGGGATTATCTGCTCCTGTTTCTCCTCTGCCACAGTAACAGCCCAAGCGCAGCTCCGGTGATCAGGGCAGCCGCTTTCTTCTGCTGCGGGGTGGCAGCAAGGATGGGTTGGCGACTGGCCGCGATATGAGCAAAGGTCTCGCGAAAACCGTCTTCCAATGGGCGCGTTTGCCAGCCCAATTCCTGTTGCGCTTTGGCAGAGCTGGCCAGAAAAGTGGTGCCCATAATATTGGCGCCATGACAAGAAGACGGTGCGGGTGGCCGGGCCGTTCACCGTGGAGAGCCTGTCGCCGCACCGCGTGCTGGCGGTGGACGAAA
>JAWOHN010000017.1:0-11180 GCA_046485135.1 Anaerolineales bacterium
ATTCCCACTGCTGAGCCGTTCTTATTCCAAGGAGATCAGGTTGGTGTGCTTCTAGTGCATGGATTCACAGGCGCCCCAAAAGAAATGCGCACCATGGGGGAATATTTTGCCGCTCAGGGTCACACCGTCTTAGGCATCCGCTTGCCCGGTCATGCCACACACGCAGATGATTTACCCCGCATGCGCTGGACCGACTGGCTGCACGCGGTTGAGGATGGCTACCACCTGCTGCACAGCGCCGGCTGCCAGGTTTATATTATGGGCTTATCCCTGGGCGGCATCCTGACCCTGATCGCGGCTGCCCGGCTGCCCATCGCCGGAGCAGTGGGGATGTCTGTGCTTTATCGCCTCCCGCCAGATCCGCGACTGGCTTTCATCCAGTACCTCGCCTGGCTGATGCCGAGCGCGTCAAAAGGCCCCAGCGACTGGCAGGATTCCAGCATGGCTGAAGGACATATAGATTATCCTGCTTATCCAACGCGCGGCATTGCTGAGCTGCGGGATCTGCTGGCAGAGATGCGCCGCTCCCTGGCGCAAATCCGCTGCCCGGTGCTCCTGGCTCACTCGCGCGCCGATGGCGGTGTTGCTCCAGAAAATATGGAACGCATTTATGCAGAGCTGGGCGCCTCCGATAAATCCATGCTTTGGTTAGAAAAGAGCGGGCATGTTGTTACTCGTGATCTGGAGCGCCAGCGCTTGTTCGAGGCTGCCGAGGATTTCATCCACCGGATAACGGTGGCCTAACAACTAACATGAATTCCATCAGGTTGCCAATTTGTGAAATCAGGCGTTTGGGCTTGTTGCCTTATCAAGATGCCTGGGAGCTGCAAGGTAGATATGCCCGCGAGATTGCTGGTGGGAACCGGCCCCCAACGCTGCTGTTGCTTGAGCACCCCCATACCTACACTTTTGGCAGGGCAGGCCGTGCAGAAAACCTGCTGTGGGATGATGCGCAGCTGAGCCAACGCGGGGTGCAGGTCCATTGGGTAGACCGGGGTGGAGATGTAACCTACCATGGCCCGGGCCAGCTGGTAGGCTACCCCTTACTGCCGCTAGATGTCCAAGGGCTCAATCCCCATTCTGGCAGAATCCCCCAAGCCGATTACATAGGATACCTGCGTAAGCTCGAACGAGTCTTGATCTCAGCCCTGGATAAGCTGGGGGCGCCGGCTTGCCGCCTGGAGGGGTTGACCGGGGTTTGGATTAACTCACAAGCCAGTGGAACAGCGCCTGCCAAAATCGCCGCCATTGGGGTTAAGGTGGACGCCAGAGGCATCACCCGGCACGGTTTTGCCCTCAATGTCGATCCAGATATGTCCTATTGGCAAGGCATAATCGGCTGCGGGATTAAAGAGCATCCATCCACCTGCCTGGCAGAAGTGCTCAGCCCTCTACCCAATATTGATCAAATCATCCATTGGGTCGTTTGGGCCTTTGGAAATGAATTCCAATATGATATGATCGATCCAACCAACAGTTCTTGAGCCCTGTTCTTGAGGCCTGTTCTTGAGGCCCGTTCTTGAGGCCTTGCCCATCTTTGATGCAAGAGATACTCGGCAACAAAGGTGTGTGTAGGGAAAGCATGACCCATATCCATGGATCAGTTTACTTCAAGGCTAACAATAATATTTAGGGTCGTTCGTATTTGACGAATCAACGAAACGGTGTACACTATATAGGGAATGATCCCCCGGCAGAAAACACAAACAGGAGGACTGCATGGTTTCACAGCAATACCAACTCGTGATGCGCAGCGGGCCAACGATGGGAAAGGCCTACGGATTGGGAAAAAGCGAGATCGCCATTGGCCGGGATCCATCCAACGATATTGTCATCAACGAAGCCGAGGTATCCCGCAAACATGCCCGGCTGCTCTTCCAGGATGAGCTGTATGTACTGGAAGACCTGGGCTCCACCAATGGGACTTTTGTCAACGGACAACGCCTGGAGAGTCCCCAAGAGCTAGAACCCGGAGACATGATTCTGCTGGGAGAAAATATCAGCATTACTTTCGAGCCGCTCCAATCCGATGCAGATGGCACCATTGCTGTGCGACCCAGGCAAATTGAATCTAGAGCCACCCCGGCGCCAGTGCAGTACCAGGCCCCACAGCAGGAGAGGCAGGCGCCGCCATCCTATGCTGGACGCGTTCCGCCTGGGCCGGTGATAGAGCAAGCAGCGCAAATACCCAATCAAGCCGAAAAACGAACCACGCGCCGGTCCTGGCTTTATGCTGGCTGCGGCTGCCTGGTTGTGGTCATTTGCCTCCTGGCAGTCGGGGCGTATGCCTTCGACACATTAAACCTGTACTGCGTCCCACCTTTTGACGCCTTATTCCCCTGCCCCTGAACCACCCCAGGGGATGCCAGCCAGCAATGCATCCAATGCTGCGCTGATATTTCCTAAGGCTAGCTCGGTCCCGCTATAGTCACCGCTGATCAGGCGCTGGTGAGCATCTACCAACATCTCTTCCAGCAGGATATTCTCTGCAGCCGTTGGACGGCGGACATAGTCAGCCACAATACCCCGCTCCTGCATTTCGCGGCGGTCTACCAACCAGGCGGTCATAAAGTAGGCCGATGGATCCAATTGCTGCTGGTAGCGCCGCACGCTGTCATAGTACTCAACCGTCAGGCGCACGTCCTGAACATGCTCAGGGGTAACCTCCTGGCGGCGCAGCTCATCCAGGAATACCTGTTCCAATTCTGCCAAACTGATCTCGAAATGCTTTAGCAGAGCCGCCTGCATGGCCTGGGCCTGGCTTCCACTGGGATGGGGCTGGATATCCCGGTAGAAATCCATAAAGGCATCCCACCCCCAGGTCTGGATCATGAATTCCACCAGCGCCGCCGCCTGAAGATAACCAATCTCGTGCTGGGCCGGGTAAAAGTTATCTGCCAGTGGTCCAAGCTCTTTATACCAACCCAGTTCTCTGCCCGAATCATTATCCGCAAGCAGTAATAATGCCGCTGCTCGGGGCAGGATGGCCTCCGGCTTGAAATGACCCCCGCTCAAATAAACTGCCAGGCCTTCCACCAAAATTGTCGGTCGCAGCTCGCCGCCCAACCGGCTATCAAGGATATGCACCATTTCGTGGTGCAAGACCATCTCAACATAACTGCCGGCATAATTGCGGTCCAGATAAGACACGCTGATGCCATCGCTGGCAAAACCACCATGCCCTAGCACGCGCGGCAGGAGTGTGACGGTTACTGGCTCTTCCAAGGGAGCCCCCATCCGCTGGGCGACGGACTGGGCAACGTCATCCATTTGGTTAAGCAGCCTATCTAGATCGCGCTCCGCTTCGGTTCCGCTAATATAGTAGATCACGCAACAATCGCTCTCAGCAACCGCCCATTGGGCCTTCGGCTCAGGCGGTAACAGAGCGCTTTGAGGGTGCAGAAAGAGCGTCTCTGTCCACTGGAAACCGGACGGGTCAACGCTGTAGGTCAGGGTATAGGATCCAGGTTCCAACTCGCTTGTATCCCAGGCCCAGGTGAAGGTCGCCTGCATTCGTCCCTGGATGCCAAAGGGACTGAATTCCAGCGGCCCAAATGGATTTTCCCTTTGGTCATCGACCCATACAGTGACCGCATGACCGCTGAGGTCCATCTCAGCAGACGGGAACACCTCCCAACTGACTTGATCTCCCACATACAGGGCCTGGTCAGGGTGGTAGCGCACCGTAAAGCTTGAGCTAGGGCTGGATGTGGGGCTGGGCTCTTTCGTCGGCGAAGGGCTTGGGCGCAGGGTGGGCGTGAGGACAGGCGTGGACGTCGCAGTTGGCGTTGCCTCCACCAGGGTAAAGGTGGGGCTGGCCAGGGTCGCAGTTAGACGGCTATCTGCCTGTGGATTGATTACCGGCAATAACCCCGCGGCCCGGCAGGAAATCAAGCCGAGCACCATCAAGATAGCCAAGATCATCAGGATACGGCGCATATGATTGATTATAGCAGTCAATGGGGAACGAATATTTAAGGTTCGCTGAGATTTACCCGGCTGGTACAATTGTAAATATTCGTTTCAGGAGGTATTAATGTCACCCATGTTTGTCCCAGGTCCGGTGGATGTTGACCCGCAGGTATTGTCAGCCCAGGCGCAGCCTATGTTGCCCCACCGCAGTAAAGAATTTGAACAGATATTCCACAGTGCAGAGGGTAAAGCCCGCCAGCTCTTCTTCACCCAGCAACGGGTCCTGTTGAGCGCCTCGTCGGGAAGTGGTTTTCAGGAAGCCGCTGTGCGTAATTTTGCCAAAGAGAGCCTGCTATCCTGCGTCAACGGAGCCTTTGCCGAACGATGGTACGAGACTGCCATCAGCAATGGTAAAAATGCCGACCGGCTGGAAGTGGAATGGGACCAACCTATCCGGGCAGAAATGGTCGTGCAGGCCTTGCGCCAGAAGCACTACGAGATGATCGCCATCGTCCACAACGAGACCTCCACCGGTTTGCAAAATCCGGTCCAGGAGATTGCCGCCGCCGTGCAAGAGACCAGCCCGGACACGCTGATCTGCGTTGATGCAGTTTCATCATTGGGCGGCGCACGTCTGGAAATGGATGCCTGGGGATTGGACATGGTGCTGACCTCCTCACAAAAATGCCTGGCCCTACCGCCGGGTTTGGGGCTGGCAGCCGTCTCTGACCGGGCTCTGGCTTATGCCGCAGGCGTCCCACAGCGCGGTTGGTATTTCGACCTGGTACGTATGGAAAAGCACCGCCAGAAGGACTCCACCCCCGCTACACCAGCCATGTCCCTCATCTACGCCCTGGACCTACAGCTTGACCGTATCCTGGAAGAGGGGTTGCAGAACCGCTTCGCCCGGCACACTGCCATGGCTGAACGTGTGCAGCGCTGGGCGCTGGAGCGCGGTCTGGAGTTGTTCGCCTGCGAGGGTTACCGCTCCCAAACCGTGACGACCATCGTCAACCGGGCCAGCCTGGATATCTCAGCTCTGAACAAGTTTTTGTTGGAGCGCGGCATGCGCATCGCCAACGGCTATGGCAAGCTGAAAGGGAAGACCTTCCGCATCGCACATATGGGTGAAATCCACATGGCGGATATCGAAGTCTTGCTCTCCGCTCTGGATGAATACAGCAGCCTTACACTTAACCGCAGTTAACCCGGAATTTGGATGGTTTCTAAGACAGACCCACAGCAAGCCACCTTCACTGTCACCATGGACCGCCTGGTTTACGGGGGCGACGCCATGGGCAGGCTGCCGGATGGGCGGGCGGTCTTTGTACCCTATACCCTGCCGGGCGAACAAGTGCGCGTTCGCGTGGTGGAGGAAAAACGCGGCCACGTGCGAGCCGAGTTATTGGAGGTGCTGCACCCTTCTCCCGATCGAATCCCACTGCGCTTCCCTCAGGCACAGTCCTGCGGCAGCACCCACTACCAACACATGCCCTATGAGCTGCAGCTTTCCACAAAAGCCGAAATTTTAGCAGAGCAGTTGAGCAGGATAGCAGGGTTGGTTGACCCGCCGGTCCGACCAATCCTGCCATCTGCCAGGATATGGAACTACCGCAACCATATCCAGTTACACATAGACGACCAGGGGCGCCTCGGCTACCACGAACCCCGCTCCAGGCGGGTCATCCCCATCCACAACGATCCCCTGGCCGAAGAGCCTCTTAACCAGCTTTTGCCATACCTGGCGGTAGAACCCATCCCCAGCCTGGAGCGGGTCAGCTTACGGGTTGGGTTGGATGAGGATATCTTGCTGGTACTGCAGGCTAACCAGCCGGATGCGCCAGATCTGAGTGTGGAAGGTTTGGATGTCTCAGCTGTTTACGTAAGCCCCCATGGGCAATTGCTCATGGCTGGCAGCGATCATCTGTTTATGGAAGCAGCCGGTCGGGCTTATAAAGTCTCAGCGCAGTCCTTTTTCCAGGCCAACAGCCTGCAGGCCGCCACGATGGTCGCCTACTTGCTTGAGCACCTGCCCCTGCAGCCGCACATGACTGTGCTGGAGTTGTACAGCGGGGTGGGCTTGTTCAGCGCCCAAATAGCCCCGCACGTGGCAAGACTGGTAGCAGTGGAGGCTTCCAGCAGCGCCTGCGCCGACTTCGTCGAGAACCTGGATGAATATGACAACGTCGAGCTGTACGAAGCCCCGGTCGAGCAGACATTACCCTCATTGGATATTAAGCCAGACCTGCTCCTGGTAGATCCTCCCCGTAGCGGGCTGGGCGCCAGGGTCATCCCGCATATCCTCTCCAGCGAAGCCCCGCTGCTGGCCTATATCTCTTGCGATCCGGCTACCCTGGCCAGGGATGCCCGGCGTCTGCTGGAGGGCGGTTACCAGCTCGAGCACGCCACTCCGATCGATATGTTTCCCCAGACTTACCATATCGAGTCGATCAGCCTGTGGCGGCGGGGCGCATAACATAGGTTTAAGATATATCCCAAAAATTGGTGAGCGCAGGACGAAAATTCGTCCTGCGCTCACCAATTTTTGGGAATTGCCTCTTGACAAAGAACACATGTTCTATTATCATAGTGTCATAAGGTTTTATTTACCAGGTGAATACTATGGACATCACAGAAAACACATCTAAAAGCAACCGGTTGATCTCAGGGATGGAAAGCCTCTCCAGGCTTGCCACGAATATCTCTGCCGGCACCCGAGAGACATTGCACGGCCTGCAGAATAAGCCTGCAGCCAACACCGATATCGACCCGCGCTATCTGAACCCGATCGTGCAGATCAGAATACCATCTCTGGAACAGGTGCTCGGAAGGCTTGGCGTAATACCTGAATACTCGATTCTGATCGGCGCTGCAGAAGACAGCTCCCCCATCTTGATGGACCTATCCAGCTCAGAGGCTGGCTCCCTGCTTATCTTAGGCGACCCAGACAGCGGCAAAACCCGCCTGATGCTATCGATGCTCTCTTCAGCCTGCCTGATCAATTCCCCGCGCAAGTTCCGCTTCAGTTGTATCACCTTCCAATTAGGGGATATTGCCTGGTTGAATAAAAAACCACACGCTTACCAGATCACAGCCCCTTATAACGAAAAAGCCTACCAGGTTATCCGTGAGTTGGCCAATCTTTTGGAGCAACGGCGCAACGGACGTGACAGCGGCCCGGCCGTCATCCTGGCCATCGACGGGCTGGACGAGCTGGTCCCCTCCCTGGACGCAGAACTGCTCGATCTGCTGCTGTGGATGATCGAAAACGGTCCCCCTTACCGCATTTGGACATTAGCTACATTGGATGCACACAAAGGTAACCTGGTCCAGCCAGAGGTTATAGAGCGTTTTGGCACCTGGTTGGTAGGCTTTATGGCTTCCACACCAATTGATGGCCTTTTTTCGACCCCCAGATTCGAGAAACGGATACAATACCCTCATAGGCTTTTACCCGGCGCTCAATTCGGTGTGCTGGTGGAGGGTGAATGGGTCCAGTTCTGGGTACCAAGCCTTAATTAACGATAGAGAGGTTTACCATGGACATAGGTATGCTTTGGTTTGACAACGATCCAAAAGCTGATTTGGTAGCAAAAATCGACCGCGCCGCCACGTACTACCGCGATAAATACGGGCATTCCCCCAACCTGTGTTTTGTGCATCCCAGCATGGTCAACGGCAGTCTGGTCAAGCCTAAGGGAGTGGAGGTCCGCACCAATGGCTCTGTCATGCCCAATCATTTCTGGCTGGGCGTGAACGGTACAAGTTGACAATAAGTCACAAAAACTAAAAAAAAGGTGTGCGTGGGGAGTTGACGCTCCCCACGCACACCTTTTTTTAGGAATGATTCGTCAGGCAGTCGTACTGGCAATAAAAGTATCCAGCGCCAAAACGCTATCCAGCTCACCTGTTTTGATCGCCACATCCAGATCCAACAGCCGGTGGTAGATCCGCTCTAGGTCTTGCATCGTGAACACCCTTGCCTGCTGGACAAATTTCTTCCCTACATTATCATATTTGATCTTAAGCTCCCGCATGACGTCATTGAGCTGCCCCCCTTGGTCCAGGATCTCGCGCGATAGCAACAGCAGGCGAAATTGCCGGGTAACCATCCCAAAAATCGACAGGGCATCTTGCTCCGCCAGCAGCCGGTGCAGCATCTGTAACGCCAGCTTCCCGTTGCGGTTCCCGATCGCATCGACCATTGCAAAGATATCCCCCTGGCCCGTATCCGTGGTTAGGGCATGGACATCCTCTTCCTCGATCGCGCGCTGGTAGTTGACATAAGCTAGCAGCTTGTGGATTTCCTGCTGCGCCAGGCGCGGGTTTCCACCGGTCAAAGATGCCAGCAGCCAGGCCGCTGGGGAGGAAATCTGCCCCCCGGCTTCTTTGGCCAGGCTATGGATGCGCTGGATCAATTTATCCCCCTTGGGGAGTGGGAACTCCTTCAAGTACACCCGCTCACCATGCTCTTTTGGCAGGGCTGCCAACCAGAGAAACTTTTTATCTTTCTTGTCTTTTTTGTTCCAAAAAAAACGGTTTTCGTACAGCACCAGCGCTACCGCAGCGGGGATGCCAGGAATCAGGGCTAGAAAGCGCTCTTTTGCTGCTGAGTTATTCAAAAAAGCCAACGGGTTGGAGAAAATTACCAGACGCCGGTCGCCCATGAAAGGCAAGGTGCTGACGGCTGTTTCTAGTTCCTGGTAGCTGGCAGTGCGCCCGTCTATGCGAGTGGTGTTGAGGTCCGCCATACCAGGATCGCCCATTTTCTCCAAAATGGCAGCAATATATTGGCTGATGGCTAATTCGTCATCACCGTGCAACAGGTGCAGTACCGGCTTACCTGAGACCATGTTAGCCTCGCGTGATGACCTGGTGCGCCTTAATCCGACCGCGCTGGGCGGGGATGATGTCTATCACTTGCAAATCGCCAGGGACTCCCGAAGTGGTTACATGCTCTTGGATCTTTAACCCCAGTGGATGAGCCAGGATCAAGGCCATCGTCGACAGTGAGGCTGCCAGCGGCAGCCTTTCCAGGCGATCTTGCCAGCGCCGGCCCACCCCAAACATAGCCAGTGCGCCGGCGATGCCTGCCAGCGTGCCAGCGGTGACAAAATTGGTGCCGCAGTTGGCATGCACGGCCAGGGTATGCTCTCCGGCGCCCATCCGGTGCAGCGCCTCGTCGACCGCCTTTTTAACATCTTCGGTTGGAACATCGCCCAACAACCAAAAACCATTGGTATTCGAATGACCTGCCATGTTCAGCTTTGGATAGCGTTGGGACAAGACATGCAATGTGGCATGTTCCAGTCCATGGTTGCGGCGAATGCTGGACACCGCCGGAGCGCCCAGGAATTTTTGAAACAACGTTTCTAGGGTTCTTGGCACAAACACCTCCATTCAAATCCACAATAAAGGGATTAGCGACAACTCTGTACTTATCGTGGCTTATCCGGCAGATTATACCCCCACTGCGTGATTTAGCCCTCTATCGAAGCCGACCTCTGTTCATTATTTTACCGTCGTTGGCGCCTGAAGGCCATTTCTAACCCGCTGAGAAGCAGTCGCCTTCATGAAACCGGCGAACATCAATATCGCCCCCAGGAACTCACTCAGGTACAGCCAATCGGCCAGGCCAACACGGGAGAATGTACCACCCATTGCCGGCATCAGCGCACCGGCCGCGATCAGGATATTGCCCACCATGCGGTCGGCCAGCACCCGCTTGCGCCAGAAAATATAGGACGAGTACAAGGCGCCCCCTACCAGGGTTACCGTTCCGTATACGTTCAACAGGATGGTTAGAATGGTCATTGGCGTAGTACGCACCAGGATATCTTTGTACTGCCCTGAGGCAGGTTGGTTGACATCAAAAGAAGCCGCGGCCGGTGTGATGGGAGCGGCAATCAGCAACCCCAACGCTACCAGCGAAATCACAGCTAATCCAGCCGTCATCGCGCGCGCCACCCCCCTCTTGCGCACCAACAGGTGCACCGTGCCCTGCCCCAACCAGGCCGCCGTCATCATCGCTCCCGAAAAATACCAGGCCTTCAGGATAGTGGGGTTAAACGTGAACAGCATCACAGCCTCACTGAACGTACCCAGGCCATAAAAGACCAGACCCACCCCCCACAACAGCAGATGCGTTCCACCCCGTTTGCGATAGCGACCAAAGACTGCCACAGCAAAGACGACGACGATCGCGGTCGATAAAATGGAAATATAGTGCATGGCTACCTCCAATGGCACTCAACCAGGTAAATAAAGCTCACACGAACGATCCACTAACAATCGGCCAAACAGCCACCAGAATCATGACCAATGTGACGATCAATACTAAAAGCAAAAAGAGCAAGACGGCTGGCACCACATATTCCGTCCAACGTGATGGGGTGAATCGCTTGGTGGGTGGTTTCATCGGTTGTTGCTGCGCTGGTAGCCTTCGTAAGTCTCCAGCAGCGTTATCAGGATTTGATCCGTAAACGTTTGCAGCTTCCGGAACATATCACTCCACACCTGCGGCGAGCGTACGGCCGCGCTTTCATAAACCGAGAACATCGACTCTAACAACAGGTTGCGGAAGAAAAGAAAGGCATGCGTGGCCTCAGCGCAACTCATCCCGCGCCGGTTGCCGCGCGAGGCATACTCGTAGCCCAACGCGCGCGCCTCTACCTGTGGATTATCATCGTCGGAGGCAAGTTGCAACATCAAGCCCTGCAATAGCTCACGCCCACTTTGCCGGTATTGCTGGCGGGCCTCCTCATCGAGTTTATGGTACCAGGGTTCGGCCTCCAGGCGCCCTTCTCCGATCTGGATGCGGGTTTTCCTCAAAGCGCTCTGCACAACCTGGTCCACTTCCAGGGTATGGTCTGCATTCTGAGATTGCATGCACAGCTCGACTTCGCTGCGCCGGAAGCGGCGATGGCCTCCCTGGGTGCGGTGCACAGGCAGGCGCCCGTTATCGGCCCAACTGCGAACCGTGCTGGGGTGAACCCCCAGTATTGCCGCTACTTCACCCAGGCTCAACCATTCATCTGGCATACTGATTCTCCGGAGTTGCTAGGCTTCGTTGGCCAGAGCGGCCCGCTCCACAATACCCATTTGTTCTGCCCTTTTTTGAAATGCACTCACATTAATCCGGTTGAGCATCAATAAGGAAATCAATAGCAATAAGGCCAGGATGCTGAAGACAACCACATAGCCGGTGACCGGGTTCTGAGTCAGATGAGTAATCACATCTCTCACCGCTCCACTCAACGTGAAACCGA
>JAWOHN010000051.1:0-7746 GCA_046485135.1 Anaerolineales bacterium
AGTCCATGCCGGTAAAACCTTCGGGCAGCAAAGGCACAAGAACCGCTTCCGCACCCCCTACCTGAGAAACACCCTCTGGGAGCGGGGCTATGCGGTCGATACCCTCGAAACCGCCACCGAGTGGTCCAACGTGGGCAAGATGGTCGCCGAGGTGGACGGCGCTTTGCGAGCTGCGCTGGCCCCCAGCGGAGAAAAGGTGCATGTGTTCACGCACCTGTCGCACCTGTATCCATACGGCTCGAGCACCTACACGACCTACCTCTTTCGCCTCTGCGCGGATACGGATGAAACCCTTCAGCGCTGGACGCAGCTAAAAACCGCTGCCAGCAACGCCATTGTGAACTGCGGCGGCACCATCAGCCACCAGCATGGGGTTGGGACCGACCACAAGCCCTACCTGGCGGCAGAAAAGGGCCCCCTGGGAATGGCTGCCATCGCAGATCTGTTCCAGCGCTTCGACCCGGCTGGCCTGATGAACCCCCAAAAATTACTCTAACGAAGCACTCCACGGACAGGAGCAAGGTATGTGGAACAGGAATTGGAGAGAAGAAATTTGGTCTCAGATGGAGACCCACCAAGGTCCCTGGGATTTGTTGGTCATCGGCGCGGGCATCACCGGGGCGGGCATTTTCCGGGAAGCGACCCGGCTGGGATATCGAGCCCTGCTGGTTGACCAGCGCGATTTTGCCTGGGGCACTTCCAGCAGGTCTTCCAAGCTGGTCCACGGGGGTTTCCGCTATCTCAAAGAAGGCAAGCTCAGGCTGACGCGCGCCTCCGTTGGGGAAAGGGAGCAGCTGGTGCACGAAGGGCCGGGGCTGATCGACCCGCTGGGCTTCCTCATGACCATCTACAAAGGGGACATGCCCGGAAAATGGACCATGAAGATGGGGCTTACCATCTACGACCTGCTGGCCCTGCGCTGGAACCACGAAACCTATGAACCCCAAGATTTCCAGATGCTGGCCCCGCATATCACCCAGGATCAGCTGGTGTGCGGCTTTCGCTACGGCGATGCCCAGACCGACGACGCACGCCTGGTCCTGCGCCTGATCAAGGAAGGCGCCGCCCAGGGTGGGACAGCCATCAACTATATCCAGGCAGATGAGCTGCTTTGGCAGAATGATCCTGAGAGCGATCACCCGCTGGTTTCAGGCGCCCTCCTGCGTGATCAGGTCTCCGGTCGCCAGGCCAAAGTGAACGCCAGGGTGGTGATCAACGCTACCGGCGCCTGGGCAGACAGATTGCGCGCCAAAGCCGGCGCGGCCCCCCGCATCCGGCCTCTGCGCGGCAGCCATCTTATCTTTCCCAGCTGGCGCGTGCCGGTAGCCCAGGCCATCACCCTCTGGCATCCCCTGGATGGACGGCCGGTTTTCATTTTCCCCTGGGAAGGCATCACCCTGGTAGGCACAACCGATGTAGACCATCACGAATCTCTGGATGAAGAACCCAGCATCAGCCCTGAGGAAACCGCTTACCTGATGGCTGCTGTGGAGGCGCTCTTCCCCAAGCTGGGGGTGACCCTGGCTGACGTCATCGCTTCTTATGCAGGCGTCCGCCCTGTCATTGGCAGCGGAAAACTGAAACCCTCTCAAGAATCCAGGGAGCATGTCCTGTGGGAAGAAAACGGCTTGCTGACCGTTACCGGCGGCAAATTAACCACCTTCCGCCTGATTGCCCATCAAGCAATAAAAGAGGTCTCCCACCGCTTGCCCGATTCGCCCAAACCGGACGATAATATGCCTGTGCTGGACAATGTGGGGCTGGACGTGCTCGCACAGGTCAGGACGGCCGCTGACGCTGTCCCACACCTGGACGAAGCCCAGCAGCGCCGGTTGGTGGGTCGCTACGGCGCCGAAGCTCCTGCTCTGATCGCAGCAGCCAGCCAGAGCGAGCTGACCCCCATCCCCGGGACCCAGATATTCTGGGCAGAGCTGCGCTGGGCTGCCCGCTCAGAAGGAGTGGTATATTTAGACGACCTGCTCCTGCGCCGGGTGCGCCTGGGCTTGCTGCTGCCTGAGGGAGGCCGGCCGGAATTGCCCGCCATTCGAGCCATCTGCCAGCCTGAGCTGGGCTGGGATGACGCCAAATGGGTTGAAGAAGAAGGTAAGTATATTCAACTGTGGAACGACCATTACGGACGCCCTGCCGGCCCAGTTCCCGATTGGAAGAGCATGCTGGCACAAGCCCACAAACAAGCCAGGCAGGTCAAGCCCCTCCGCCGCCGCAAAGCTGTCTCTTGGCTGGCTGTCGCCGGCGGCCTGCTGTCATTGGGCGCCCTGCTGCTGGGCATGCGCTGGAAAAAACGGCGTTCGCAAATGGCGTGATCACTGTAAACTTCATTCGTTGAAGCCCGTGCAGATGGATAGTCTGCCTGGACGGTTGCCCCCGTCCGGCTGGAGGTTGGACATGACCAAGGATCTCATTCTCGCCATCGACAACGGCACCCAGAGCGTCCGGGCGCTCCTGTTCGACCTGGAAGGCAGCCTGCTGGCGAAATCCCGCATTGCCTTGCAGCCCTACTACGCCGACCAACCTGGTTGGGCTGAGCAAGATCCGCACTATTACTGGGATTCTCTTTGCCAGGCCTGCCTCCAGCTGTGGGAACAACCCGCAGTCAAAGGGTCGGGCAGCCAGCAGGGCTCCGCTCTGCGCGACCGCCTGGCAGGCGTAACCTTGACCTGCCAACGATCGACCGTCGTCAATGTCGACAAAGACGGTCGCCCGCTCCGCCCTGCCATCGTCTGGCTGGATCAAAGGCGCACCCTCGGCCAAAAACCGGTGGGTGGCTGGTGGGGACTGGCTTTCAGGCTCTCCGGTATGACCGAGACGGTCGCCTATCTCCAGGCCGAGGCTGAGGCCAATTGGATCCGCACCTTCCAACCCGATATCTGGCAGAATACCTACAAATACCTCTATCTTTCAGGCTACCTGACCTACCGGATGACCGGACGGTTCGTAGATTCTGTCGGCTGCCAGGTCGGCTACTTCCCCTTTGATTATAAAAAGCTGAGCTGGGCCAGTCCCAGCGATTGGAAGTGGCAAGCCGTGCCCATGGATCCGGCCCTGCTGGTAGAGCTGGCGCCCCCTGCCGGCCAGTTGGGAGAGATTACGGCCCAGGCTGCCGCCGCAACCGGCATCCCGCAGGGGCTCCCCATGATCGCCGCCGCGGCCGATAAGGCCTGTGAGGTGATCGGCGCCGGCTGCCTCGAGCCTCATATCGGCTGCTTGAGCTATGGCACCACCGCCACCATCAACACCACCCACCGCAAGTATGTGGAAGTCATCCCCCTCATCCCACCCTTTCCCGCGGCTGTGCCCGGCGCTTACAGCCTGGAGAGCCAGATCTACCGTGGTTATTGGATGGTCAGCTGGTTCTTAAAGGAATTCGGCCAACACGAGCAGCGCATCGCGGCCGAGCGCGGCATCCAGCCGGAGTTCCTTTTTGATGAGCTGGTCAACCAGGTTCCGCCCGGCTCAATGGGGCTGATCTTACAGCCTTACTGGTCGCCAGGTCTGAAGGTACCCGGTCCGGAGGCCAAAGGCGCCATCATCGGTTTTGGCGATGTGCACACCCGCGCCCATATGTACCGGGCCATTCTGGAAGGGCTGGCTTACGCCCTGCGAGACGGCAAGGAGCGCACCGAGAAGCGCAGCCGTATTCCTATTACCGAGCTGCGCGTCTCCGGCGGCGGCTCTCAGAGTGACGCGGCCATGCAGCTGACGGCCGATATTTTCAACCTGCCCACAGCCCGCCCGCATATCTACGAGACCTCCGGCCTAGGCGCTGCCATCGATGCCTCCGTTGGGCTCGGCTTACACCCCGATTTCCCCACCGCCATCCAGGCCATGACGCATATCCAGCGTATATTTGAGCCGGATTTGCGCAACAGCCGCATCTACAATGAGCTCTACCAGCGCGTTTACCAGCAGATGTACCGCAAGCTTAAGCCGCTCTACGAGCAGATCAGAGATATCACCGGGTACCCGGGAAAGGTGATGGATTGATTTAGCGGGGGTGATATAATCCCCCCGGACCTGGTTCACACAGAGCAGATTCCGTACCCATCAAGCTGACTTGCTTGTACACCTGCTCTGCATGGGAGAAGAAGGATGGGAAAAACAACTTACGATGGTGTCATTGAGGCCGTTCATTACAATGAAAACGGGCAGGTAGAATGGGTACGCGCCTATGAACGGCGCGGGGCAGTCTGGTCCGATGTCATCCTGCTGGACCGGCCCACGTTGATCGAACAAATGAAAGCCGGAAAACAATTTTTTATCGGTCAGCGCATCCTTTACATGGGCAGCAGCTTCGAAGTTTCGCAGCCGGTTCGTATAATCGAGGTAGACGGAAAAGAGTTCCTGGTATCCGGCGACACAACCGATCCGCAAGACTGCCTGGAAGGCGCGCCGGTCATCTAAAGCAACCAGGCCCTCCCAGTTGGCCTGGCCCAGCCAGGTTGGGGACAATTTTCAAGTGCCGACCCCTTTTTATCATTTAAGCATTGCCATTGATCTACTCCAACATCCTAACCTGCAGGACTCTGCCCGCTGGAAGTTGACCTCAGAACGCTGCGCCTTTTTGTTTGGCAATACCGCACCCGATGTGCAGGTGATATCAGGCCAACCCCGCCAGGACACTCATTTCTTTACCTTGCCGGTAACCCATTCATCCGTGTTAGCCTGGCAGCAGCTTTTCGCCTCCCATCCACAACTTTCGCAATTGGATCAGCTGGGGCCAAACCGGGCTGCCTTTATCGCCGGCTACGTCTGCCACCTGCAAGCAGATTGGTACTGGATAAAGAATATCTTCGGGCCAAATTTCAGCCGCTCGTGCAGCTGGGGAACTTTTAAATCTCGCCTGTATCTGCACAATGTGCTCAGATCTTACCTGGATGAACATGAATTACGAGCGCTCCCGCCCGGGATGGATAGCTGTCTGAATCAGGTCAGACCCGACGGATGGCTGCCGTTCGCCAGGGATGAACATTTGCTGGCATGGGGCGGATTTTTGGCCCAACAATTGCACCCTAATGGGAAAATCAAGACGGTTGAAGTCTTTGCACAAAGGGAAGGATCCGATCCGCAGGAGTTCAACGCTTTATTAAGCTCCACAGAACGCATGGATCAGGAAGTATTTATCCATGTTTCCCGCAATCAGTTGGCGCAGTACCGGCAGGAACTGCTTGCGACCAGCCTGGATTTCCTGAATGACTTCCTGGCTTAAGCCGGATACAGCCCCAACCGGGCGGCCAGCCTGCTGCTCCGGCGGCCCCGGCCAGAATGAGGAGGCTCTACATGATCGTAATTGACTGCAACCCCGCTCCAGAAAAAAGGGATGCGTTAGACAACTTGCCCACCCAGCTTGACAAAATCTTAAAAGACACCCCCTTGGGACGCAAAGACGTCAAAGCCTATGATTCAATGATCTCCCAAATGGAGCGCGCCTTGAGCAATAAGTTTTACCTGTTGCGGGACGTGCTGCTCGAAGGCGCCGAAAAACCGGTCTCAACCGTTCTGGTCGGCCCACCGGGATTCTATCTACTCAATACCAGCTTCCAAAAAGGGATTTTCCGCGCCAAGGAAGACACCTGGTCAGAGATGAAGGGCCGCAACCGGGGATTTGAGCCAACCCATCCCAACCTGGTCAAAGAAACTCAGCAATTTGCCGCCCTCCTGGGCGATTTCCTGTCCAGCCGCCTGCCGCAGGCGCCGCCAGTTCATCCTGTGTTGATTTTGCTCAACCCAGGTACCCACGTCGATTCTGTTCGCCCGGCCGTGCGGACCATCTTGACGGACGGCTTAGAGCGCTTTATCGCCCGCCTGTCCCTCGACGCCCCCCAGCTCACCAGCGAAGATGTGCACGTCATCGTCAACCGCTTGAAGGAGCCCGCCCCAGACCTGTCAGGAACTGACGGCGCAGACCCCCAGGCAGAGAAGAACTGGCGCGAGCTGCAAGCCTTGAAACCGGTGCTGGCGATTGAACCCAAGGTAACCAAGAATATCGATTCGCTGTCCAGCAAGTTCCGCTTCAGCGCCCGCCAGTGGGTATTTTTGGGCATCGTCGCGGGTATCAATATCATTCTCTTGATCACCTTCTTAATTATCATCTTACTGAACACGTAAGGCGGTAAAATAGAGCCATCCCTCAGCCAGGCCAGGAAACGATTTGTTTCCTGGGCTGGCTTGTACCGCCATCCCAAGCATCAGGTGATCTTTTTTGACCGCACCTTTTCTTTCTATCATCATTCCCGCCTATAACGAAGAGCAGCGCCTGCCTCATACCTTTGAGACTTTGTTCGCTTTCCTGGAAACCCAGCCATACCAGACCGAAGTGCTGCTGGTTGAAAATGGGAGCCAGGACCGCACCTATGAAATCGCATCTGCATTTGCACAGGACCACCCGCAGTTGCAGGTGATAAAAAATGAAGAACGCGGCAAGGGTCTGGCGGTGCAGCGCGGTATGCTGGCTGCCACGGGAAAATACCGCTTCATGTGCGATGCAGACTTCTCCATGCCCCCCTCTGAAATCCCCCGCTTTTTGCCGCCTGTGTTGGATGGCTACGACATCGCCATTGCCTCCCGCGAGGCCCCCGGGGCTGTCAGGTACTGCGAGCCGCACCACCGTCATTTCATCGGGCGCGGCTTTAACACCCTCATCCGCCTGCTGGCCCTGCCCGGTTTGCATGACACCCAATGTGGGTTTAAATGCTTTTCAGCCCAGGCGGCAGAAACCTTGTTTAAACGCCAGACCCTGGTGGGCTGGTCGTTTGACGTGGAAATCCTCTTCATCGCCCGTAAGCTGGGCTATAAAGTCATTGAAATACCCATTCCCTGGTATTTCAACCCCGAAAGCAAGATCCGCGTCATCAAAGATTCAGTTCAAATGGGCCTGGATCTGCTCACCATCCGCATGAACGCTTACCGCGGTGTGTATGACAGCGAAAATTGACCCTCCCTCACAACCAGACCTCAGCTTCGAGCTGCCGCTGTGGGAGTCAGGCGTCCGATATATCGCCGGGATAGACGAGGCCGGTCGCGGTCCTCTGGCAGGCCCTGTCTGCGCCGCCGCGGTGATCCTCACCCCGGACCCTTCCTTACCCCAGGCTCTCTACGGGGTGCGCGATTCAAAACAAATGCCCCCCGCACAAAGAGTCTACTGGGCAGACATCATCATGAAAAGCGCCGCTTCCTACGGAATTGGTTTTGCCTCACCTGTCGAGATTGACAACCTGGGCATCCTCCCGGCTACGCTGCTGGCTGTAGAACGCGCCCTGGCCCGCTTAGCCGTCCAGCCGCAGCATCTATTGCTCGACCACCTGAAATTGACCGAGGACAGTACCCCCCAGACCTCCATCACCAAAGGAGACGCCCGCTCGTTGAGCATTGCTGCTGCCTCGGTCCTGGCCAAAACCAGCCGCGATGCCCTCATGTGCGAGCTGGACTGGAGCTACCCTGCCTATGGCTTTGCCCAGCACAAGGGCTACGGCACGCCCGCCCACCTGCGCGCCCTGGCCCAGCTCGGCCCCTGCCCCATTCACCGCCTCAGCTTCGCCCCTCTGCGCCAACCCCGTTAACTACTTCCCCCTGGTTCCCATGGTCCCCGTGGGAACCCCCCTCCCCTCTTTTTCCTGGTTCCCATGGTCCCCGTGGGCCCCCCCCGTCCCCCGCCCCCCTGGTTCCCATGGTCCCCGTGGGAGCCCCCTTCCCTCTTTTTCCTGGTTCCCATGGTCTCCGTGGGAACCC
>JAWOHN010000080.1:0-13694 GCA_046485135.1 Anaerolineales bacterium
CAGGGCCGGGGCGTCGCTGTTATCGCCCAGCAAGCGTTGTCCCTGCAAGTAAACTAGATTAACTGCCCCAATGGCCCTGGCTTGGTCGGTCAACCCATCCAGCAGCGGCAAGATAGCCTGTTTATGGGGAATGGTCACATTCAAGCCATGCAGCTCCAGGCGGCGGAAACGCACAAGAATCTCCTGCAATAGACCAGCCCCGTCCGGCAGAGGAGGGATTGGGAAGAGGTGGTAGGTTCCGCTCAATCCGCTAGCTTCCAGTGCAGCTGCGTGGATTTGAGGAGACAGGCTATGACCCAAAGGCCAACCCAGTAAGCCAAATCGATAGGACTGAGGTGGCAGGAGTTCAGGCGTCACTGGCAATGTCCGCTCCCAATATTCTCAATAGATCGACAAAAGTGGGGAAGGATTCCGATATAACCTCAGCTCCCTCCACCTCCACCGGCGCCTTGGCTGCCAGCCCCGCCACTGCCAGGGCCATCGCCAGGCGGTGGTCACCGTTCGCCATCACCCGGCCTCCGGAGAGTGGTTTACCGCCGTGAACGATAAACCCATCTGGCTTCTCCTGAATATCCACACCAATTTGCTGCAGTTGTTCGCACAATGTCGTGATCCGGTCAGATTCCTTATAGCGCAGCTCAGTAGCGTTCCTGACCAGGGTGGTCCCCTCAGCCCCAGCAGCCGCCACTGCAAAAGCGGGGAATTCGTCGATCATTTCAACTACTCGCGCTCCGGCTACGTCTATCCCTTTTAGAGGACTGTACCGGATGTGTATATGTCCCAACGGCTCACCGGCCCGCTCTGGACAAGGCTCAACGCTGATATCCGCGCCCATCTCCATCAAAGTGGTCAACAGACCGGTGCGGCTGGGGTTCAAACCGACCTCCCGCAATATGATCTCCGAACCTGGGGTTAGCAGCGCGGCAACGATGAGGAAGGCTGCGGAGGAGACATCTCCAGGCAAGGTTAGGGACAACGGACGCAGTGTCAGAGGCTGAGGGGGAGTCAATTCAACCAGCGCTCCTTCTTCCCAGGGATCACTGGTGACCTGCACCCCCATGCCACGCAGCATGCGCTCGGTATGGTCCCTGGAAAGAGCTGGTTCAAACAGCCGGGT
Organism: Anaerolineales bacterium; assembly: GCA_046485135.1. Lineage (GTDB taxonomy): Bacteria > Chloroflexota > Anaerolineae > Anaerolineales > UBA4823 > CAZAQS01. The sequence goes on from JAWOHN010000080.1 coordinate 1,118, forward strand.
CGGGCCATCTGCAGCCAGGGCTGCCAGCAATAAACAAGTTTTGACCTGCGCGCTAGCCACCGGCAGGTAATATTCAAACTGGTGCAGCTTTTGGCTTGACGAGCGTCCAAACAAGCGCAGTGGAGCGCCGCCGTTGGGGCCTGCCTCAATATGCACCCCCATCTGCTGTAGGGGTCTGACAATGCGCTGCATAGGTCGTCGACGCAGACCAGCAGAGCCATCCAAAACGGCCAGCAGTCCGGTTGCCGCCAGAGCCCCTGCCAACAATCGCATAGTGGTGGCAGAATTCCCACACTGGATTGGATTGCGGGTAGAGCCCAACCCGGTCATGCCTCTGCCACTGACTTGCAATCTGCTGCCATCCAACTGCCATTTGACTCCCAAGGTCGTCAGCGCCTGTAACAGGACACGGGTCACCCCGGCGACCAGAAAGTTGCCGATTGAGCTATCCCCATCTGCCAAAGCAGCCAACAAAGCAGAGCGGTGAGAAAGAGATTTATCACCCGGCAAGGTTAGCTCACCCCGGAGTGGCTTTCCAGGAAAGGCCATTAATTTCATCGACCCTTTCCTTTCTCCGCCTGATCCAGCAATTCTTGTCGTCGCTGTCTGCCTGCCTCCAGTAGCTGTTGCAGCTCAGTAGAGGCTGCCCCCGCCAGGTAGCCCTCCAAACGCTCTAATTCCAGTTGGAAGTCGGCCAGGGCCGCCAGCAGCTCATCCCGGTTGGTCAGCAAAATATCCAACATGACCGATGGTGAAGTGCCTGCCACGCGGGTGGTGCTCCGAAAACCCGGCCCCACCAACGGAGCCGCAACGGACGGGGTAATAGATGCCAGTAAGCATGCTACCAGATAGGGAAAATGGCTTGTACGGGCGGTCCACTGATCATGGCTGGTGGGATCGAGCCAGACAGTGTGAGCGCCCGTAGCCACAACAAGCTCGCCTGCCAGAGCACGTGCCCCGGCAGAGGTGCGCACAAGAGGCGTCAGGGCAAACGGCGCTCCTTGGAAGAGCCCTGCCTCAGCGTGGCGCAAGGATGTGTTTTCTTTGCCGCACATGGGATGCCCCCCAAGCGGGTCAAAACGTTCCGGCAATGCTTGCATGGCCTCTACAATGCGAGTTTTAGTCGAGCCCAGATCCATCACGATAGCCGGGCCTGGATGCAGGTGGGGCAAATTCGCCAACAATTCCAAAATTGCCCCGACGGGCGCGGCTAAAATGACCATGTCTGCTTGGGGTAGGATCTCGCCCGGATGTGAGGAGGCTTGTTCCACGATGCCTAGCTCCACAGCTAGCGCCCGAGTCTCTTCGTCTGGATCAACGCCCAGTAAGGCCGCGCAACGCCCTTGGAGCGCCATCGCCAGGGAACCCCCCATCAGCCCCAACCCGACTATGGCTATTCGGGTTTGAATAAGCCTGCCTGATTGCAAAGGAGTAGCAAAGATATCGTCCATAGATCAATCAAAACTCAGTGCGCCCATTATCCCAGGTTGGGAGCGGCCGGTTCTGGCAGGTCAGCCACACGCCGGCCGACAGCCTGGGCAATTGCCCGCACGTCGCGGACCATCTCGGCAAAGCGCTCCGGTTTGAGTGACTGCTCGCCATCCGAAAAAGCCTCAGCTGGGTTCTGGTGCACTTCGATCAGCAATCCATCCGCCCCCGCTGCGATGCCTGCTTTTGCAATGGCGCTGACATATTCCCAATGACCGGTGCTGTGACTGGGATCCAGTAATACCGGCAAATGCGTCAGTGATTTTAGCACAGGGATGGCATTGATATCGGTTGTGTTGCGCGTGGAGGTCTCAAAGGTGCGGATGCCGCGCTCGCACAGCATGATCTGGCGGTTGCCGTGAGAAAGAATGTACTCGGCTGCCATCAGCAATTCATCAACCGTCGCCATCAGACCACGCTTCAACAGTACGGGGTGCTTGCTTTCACCTACCGCATGCAGCAGGGCATAGTTTTGCATATTGCGCGCTCCAATCTGCAAGACATCAGCGTAGCGAGTCAGCAGGCCAATCTGTTCTGGCGACATGATCTCGGTGACAATGGGCATGCCAGTTTCCTGGCGAGCCTCCGCCAGCATGATCAACCCGGCTTCACCCAAGCCCTGGAAAGAATAGGGGGATGTGCGTGGCTTGAAAGCGCCCCCTCGCAGCGCATGGGCGCCTGCCTCGCGCACAGCGTGGGCGGTTTCCAGCAATTGGGAGCGGCTTTCCACCGAGCAAGGGCCAGCGACAATTAGCACATCATTGCCTCCTACACCTACCCCATCCAACTGGAAGATGGAATTTTGCGGTTGGAATTCGCGTGAAGCCAGCTTGTAGGGCCGCGAGATTGGCACGATGCGATCCACGCCGGGCAGGTACACGAATTGGGACTCTGTCACCAGCCGGCGATCACCCACCACCCCGATCACGGTGCGCTCGACTCCCTGAGAGAGGTGGCCCTGCATGCCAAACGCCTCAACCCTTTCGACCACGGAGATAATTTGCTCTCTTGTTGCATCACTTTTCATAATAATCATCATGATGTTCAATCCTTTTTTAGAGTGCTTACGTTTCCTATAATAAGAATGATCTCAAAACAGGTGGGCGGGAGGGTGTACGCCCCATCCCTGCAGCAATTATTTCGGATTTACCTAGCCTAATTATCTAAATCTGGACGCAGACGAGCTGCTTTGCCAAGATAAACATGACGGATAGCTTGCTGGGGTAAATCCGTGTTCCACTGCAGCAAGACTCGGATGCAGGCAGGCAGGCTGCCAGGCACCGGTATCTCTTGCGCGCAAAGCATCGGCACAGAGGTCCAACCCAGGCGGCGGGCAGCTTCTGCCGGATAAGCAGCGTTGAGATCTACCGTCAGCGTGAAAACTGCACAGGCCAGATCCTCTGCTCGAAGATCAGGATTGGCCTGCAGGATAGCTTCCAGTAATTCCTGAGTAGCGTCCAGAATCGCCGTTTGCTCATTCTGGTTAGCGGTTGTGGCTCCCCGAAGTCCTCGAACTGGCATCAACACCTCCTTTTGCCGGTCTAATACAAAAACGCGAGACTGTTGGTCTCGCGTCTTGGGTTTGATTGGATATCTGTTCCCGCTTAAGCGCCGCCAACAGCCACCGGAGTCCGGTCACCATAATAATAAGCGCTGGTATAAGCAGAAAGGTTAGATGGCATACGATTTTAAATTACCTAAAATTATTTATTAGCACATCATCAAACTGAGCAATTCGTTAGACTATTGCTCTTAATTGGCCCAATATTATCTTAATAACACACAAAAGTCAAGCAGGAAAATTTGGAATTCACCATCATTTATTCTCACACCTGACGACAGCCGCAGTTAGCCCAAACGCCAAAGCCGATGGACTTTCAGAACTGGCTCGCCGCTGGACTCGTCCCGCTCCACCATCCCTTCCAGGATATAGGGACCCGGTCCAGAGAATTCCGAGCGATAACGGCGATGGACAGAAGAATAGATCACAGCATCCAGCATACCCTCTAAATCTTCCAGGGACATAAAATAATTCACTTCCCCTTTCGGGCTGCTGAAGCGTCGCCATATTTGGCGCATGCCGGCAACGCGCACCTGCTCTCCGATACGTGCTGCGGCCTCCAAAGTAGTCAGTGCGCCGGCCTGGGCAATTTCCCCAGCGTATAGCTCGAGCGGGTGAGCCTCGAGGCTGACTCCCAGTATAGCCTCCTGGGCGGCCATTTTTTCGGCCAGGGGCCAGTCATCTCCGGCGAAATGTTGAGCGGATTCATCCGAAAGGGCGAATAATGGCAACTGTCCCCCCCGCCAGCGGCTCCCACTGAGCTGCGCCAGGAGCTCGGGAATAGCGCCTAGTCCGCTCAACGCGCCGATCCGCACCAGGTTTTCAGCCTCAGTCGGGCGTGGATCGGCGCGCGCCAAAAAATCGTTCAGGGAATCAAAGGGCCGCTGGCGTAAGATGCGTGCCTGGGTACGGTTGGTCAGGTCACGTACCTGGTCCAGGCCCATGTAAAGGACCGGTATCCCAGGTTGGTGCTGAACGGAGAATTGCCGGCGAGCATAATTGATATGTGGAGAGCGCAGCGTTAAGCCGAGCCGGCGCGCCTCGGTCAGGTACACCCGCTGCCCATAGTAGCCACCCCAATTCGCCAAGACCGAGGCGATGAATTCGGCCTGGAAATGGGCTTTGCACCAGGCAGCCTGCCAGGCTATCCTGGCATAAGAGGCCGCGTGCGCTTTTGGAAAGCCGTAGCCGGCGAAAGCTGCCATCAGCTCCCATACCCGCTCAGACACAGCTTCAGGCACACCGCTTCTCTGCTGGGCTCCGGCAACAAACTTCTCTTTCAGCGTCTGCATCTGCTTGCCCGGATCAAAATGGCTCATGGCACGCCGTAACAGGTCTGCGTCTGCCAGGCTCAGGCCGGCCAATTCGTGCGCGATGCGCAAGACCTGTTCCTGGTAAAGAATAACGCCATAGGTGTCTCCTAATAGCTGTTCCAGGGCAGAGTGCAAATGTTGGACCGGCTCTAAACCGCGGTGTCGGCGCACAAAGGCATCTTTGAGCCCCCCTGTCAACGGACCAGGGCGGTATAGGGCCAGGGCGACCATTATATCTTCTTCTGTGCGGGCATGGATCTCCTTCAGAGTAGCCCTCATGCCCGGGCTTTCAATCTGAAAGCAGCCAATGGTGCCCCCTGCCTCAACCAGCGCGGAGGTAGCCTGGTCTTCTCCAGGGATAGCGTCTAGCACCTCCACCGGGGATTTGGCAGTTGAGAAGCGCACAAGGTCGATACGCAGGGCTTTTTGCGCTTCTGCAACCGGCCGCCCAGATCTAATCTGATAAAGTATGACCTCAGCCAGGTCCCCCAGTACAGACAGGCCGCGAATGCCGAGCAAGTCGATCTTGACCAACCCCAGCCGCTCGATCGAGTCAAGATCGAACTGGGTAATCACCAATCCTTTCGGCGCCAGCATGGTGGGGACCAGCTCATTAAGTGGACCTGGCGATATCACCAGGCCTCCCGGATGTACAGAAAGATGGCGAGGAATACCCAACAACGCATCTGCATCGCGAAAGACAGCCTGATGCCGGTGTGAGGGGTAGCGCTGTGCCAGTTCGGCAAAAGGCGGGGCAGGGTTAGCAACTGCACGAGGTCCCCATCCCCGGTAGGGCAGATGATCGGTCAAGGCTTTCACCTCTTTCGCCGACAAGCCATGGGCTTTAGCGGTCTCGCGCAAGGCAGAGCGGCGGCGGTAACGGTTGATGGTACAAACCGTCGCCACCCGCTCTGCTCCAAACCGGCGGTAAACAAAATCGATTACCTCAGGCCGCCGGCGAGAGCACAGGTCCGTGTCGATATCAGGGGGCGTGGCGCGGGCTGGGTTGAGAAAACGCTCGAAATACAGGTTCAAACGCAGAGGATCCGGGGAGGTGATGCCCAGGCAATGTGCAACCAGGGAGGAGGCCGCCGACCCGCGCGATGAAAACGGCACCCCTGCCTGGCGGGCAAATTGCAGGATCTCTTCCATTATCAGGAACAATGGGGCATACCCCAACCGCTCAATCACTTCCAACTCATGGGCCAGGCGGGATTGAAGCTTTTCATTTTCATCATTGTCGCCATTGGGATACAAGCGGTGCGCGCCAGCTTGAGCTTTTTGACTCAGCAGCTGGATCGGGGTCTGCCCGCTGGTCGCATCCACCGCCGGATAATGAGGTTGGCCCACCGGCAATTCCAGGCGACAACGCTCTGCGATTTCCATTGTGTTCTGCATAGCTTGAGCTGCCAGGTTGGAAGGTAAGCGGGCAAAACGCCTGTGCATCTCCGCTTCGGTTAAAAAATGCGCCTCCGGCAGTGCCACCTCATCTTCTTTAACTGATTTAAGAGCACGATTAAGACGGATGGCGCTGACCAGGTGCTGCAAATGAGCCTGGTCTGGGGTCAGATAATGAATGCTGTGGGTGGCGACCAGTGGGATCCCTTCACCCCGGGCCAGGCGGGCCAGATCGTTGACCCAAGCCGCATCCGCAGGAGCGTGCATCTGGATTTCGGCGTATAAACGACCCGGAAAGGCGTTCTTCAAATGAGATAACAGGTCTCCCGCTGCCTGTTTCCCATCTTGCAGGAGCAGCTGCGCCAAAGGACCGCGCCCGCCGCCTGTCAGGCAGATCAGCCCCTGGTTGTCTGCGGCCAATTGCTCGAACTCCAGCCAGCGCTCCTGGCCTCCGGCAGAGGCGCATAATAATAGACTGCTCAGACGGCACAAGCTAGACCAACCCACCAGGTCCATTGCCAGCAGCACCAGGCTGGAGCGGGAAGGCCAGGGGGAGGGGCTGGAGAAGTTAACTGGCAGGCGCAGCCCTACTTCCAGACCCAACAGTGGGCGCAGGCCAAAAGCCCCGCAAGACTCGTAGAACTCCACCGCGCCGGTCAGGCCGTTGTGGTCAGCCAGGCCCAGGGCAGGCATGCTCTGTTGGGCAGCGGCCTGAGCTAACTGGGCTGGCGAGCACAAACCATCCAGGAAGGAGTAGTAAGAACGGGCGCGTAAGTGAACAATCATTATCCAACCTTCTGATCAAGCCAGCCCTATTCTATACCAAAAGGGAACCGCTTAGCATTGTAGATGACATTACCCCAATAATATTATGGAGAGGTATGGGGTAGCTCTGCACTCAACCGCGGTTGGTCCTTAACGGTTTGATACAGTGCTACCTATCACTGCCAGGGCTATAATAACTGCAGGATGAAAAAAGCTTATTTCTGTTTTTATGATGAGCTGCAGGAGCTGTTACGCCCGCCTTACCGCGGTCGCTCTTTCACTTATGAATTCAAGGGCAGCCAGTCGGTCAAACACCTGATTGAAGCCCTGGGAGTTCCGCATACTGAGATCGGGCGCATCCTGATCAATGACAACCCGGTGGACACAGGCTACCAGGTCCAGCAGGCCGACCGGGTGCAGGTTTATCCAGCCCGTTTCGACTTAACAGAAACAAACTCACACAGTGATATTGAAGAGGACATCAAATTCGTCCTGGACAACCACCTGGGCAGGTTGGCGGCTTACCTGCGCATGCTCGGATTTAACGCCCGCTACCGCAACAACTACCAGGACGATGAGCTGGCTGAAATTGCTGGGCAAGATGAGCGCATTTTACTGACGCGCGACCGGCGCCTGCTGATGCGCAACCAGGTACGCTCAGGCTACTGTGTGCGAAAACTTGATCCACAGGAGCAATTGAAAGAGGTCATCAAACGATTTGGTCTGCAGCGCTTTGCCAGGCCATTCCGGCGCTGCATCCGCTGCAATTTCATCCTGGAACCAGTTCACAAAGAACTGGTCCTGCAGCGGCTGGAACCGCTCACCCGGCAATATTATGACGAGTTCCGCATTTGCCCGCACTGCCAGCAGATCTATTGGAAAGGCTCGCATTTCGCACGCATGGGGCAGATGATCCAGGAAGTATTGGGAAATCAAGACGATTGAGATTCAGCCGGCTTGCGGCTGGAACGGTCACGCATCCGGAAGAACCACTTTTTGACCGGGGCGGTGCGTGCGACCAGCAAGGTTACCACAACCAGACCGAAAAGCAGCGGCTGGATGACATCCCCTTGCAGCGCCAGGATATCCCCCTTTTTCACCCAGGCGAAGTGAACGATGACCAATAAAGCAGCCGGATATACCAAACGATGCAGCTGCTTCCAACCCTTCCCCAGACGCTTCTTCCAGCCGTTGGTCGAGGTGATTGCCAGCAGGAACAATATCGATAGGGCAGTGGAGCCAACCCATATATACGGTTTTTCGACGATCTCCAGCCACAGCAGAGCCCAATCAAATGCATAATCCAGACCGATAAAGATCAGGAAGTGGATGAAGGCGTAACCGAACGCGTATAGACCCAAAGCACGGCGGATGGAAAGCGCCTGCCGCCAACCGAAATAGGTGTTAGCCGGGGTACAAGCCAGAGACAACACCAACAGCACCAATGCAGCTTTGCCTGTGCGCAGGGTGATGTCTTGGATCGGGTTGACCGAAAAATTTCCCTGAAAATAATCCAACCATAACCAGGCCATTGGCAGCAGTGCGCCCAGGTGAGCCAGGATCTGTAAGCGGGTAAAACGCAAACCAGCCATCAATAGTAAACGGAGAGGTCCATGCCCTCATAGAGATGGGCGACTTCCTCAGCGTATCCGTTGAACATCAAGGTTGGACGGCGTCCTGATTCTCCAATGCGTCGCTCGCTGGCCTGCGACCAGCGCGGGTGAGGCACATCAGGGTTGACATTTGAGTAAAAGCCGTATTCGTTTGGCGCTGCCGCTGACCAGAGCGTGGCCGGTTGCTGCTCTACCAGCTCGATCTTTACGATGGACTTGATGCTCTTAAAGCCATATTTCCAGGGCACGACCAGGCGCAGAGGAGCGCCGTTCTGGGCGGGCATCGTTTTCCCATACAGCCCGGTAGCGATGATGGTCAAGTCATGCATAGCCTCATCAAGACGCAATCCTTCCGCGTAAGGCCAGATGTAGAAGGGGCTCTTCTGTCCTGGCATCTGGTCGGGGTCATACAATGTCTCGAAACGGACATATTTGGCCGACGAAAGTGGCTCGACCTCCTTTAGCAAATCCGAAAGTCGAAAACCAAGCCAGGGGATGACCATCGACCAGCCCTCCACACAACGCATGCGGTAGATGCGCTCCTCCTGGGTGAAGCGCGTCAGCAGGTCCTCCATGGCATAGGTACGCGGCTGGCTGACCAACCCGGACACCTCGACATCCCAGGGAGAGGTCTTGAAATCCTTAGCCAATTGCGCCACCCGCTCTTTGTTGGTGGTGAATTCATAGAAATTGTTGTAGGAGGTGATGGCTTCGTAAGAAGTCAGACTGTCTTCCGGGCCGGTTTGGGTGGGGTTGGCCAGCACGCCAGTGGCAGACGGCTGGCTGGCAGGTGTGTTGGGGGCGCTGGCACAGGCAGCGCTCAGGATCGCCCCGGCTCCCAGGATGCCCATCGCTTTGAGAAAGTCACGCCTGGACAGGTAGACATGCTCCGGGGTGATCTCAGAGGGTTTAACAGGTACAGATTTGTATTGAATATCACTCACAAGATTCTCCTTGCAGGTACAAGCATCGGCGCAGATAGAGCCAATGCGGTCATTTACGTCAAAAATTGTCTAAGTGGTCTAATTTTATCCTTCGTTCGGTTAAAAGTCCACTAGAGAATATTAAGTGATATATTAGAGTTACTACTCAAAACGCCATCAAATATGGGTACAATCGTCTCTAATGCTCGAACCTCCTGAGATCAACGAATCACTCATCTTTGACCGGCTGTGGGATGAGTACAATTTCCGAGCTGACCGGTTGACCTTCCTTGCACTCGGCGCAGATGTCAACACGGCCGTCTATCGGGTCGAGGTGGGCAATACTAACTACTTCCTGAAATTACGCAAGGGTGACTTTGATGAGATCAGTGTTGCCGTGCCGCATTTACTGAGTAAGCGCGGGCAGACGGCCATCATTGCCCCTTTAGGCGCCCAAAGCGGGTTACTGTGGGGCACTGTTAGGAACTACCGCATGATCCTTTACCCCTTTGTTGCTGGACAGGATGGCTACCAGTGTACACTCTCGACCGACCAGTGGCTGGTATTCGGCGTACATATGCGAGACATTCACTCCACCAAACTGCCAAAGGAGTTACGTTTGCGAATCCCGTACGAGACATATTCGCCGAGTTGGCGTAAGCGTGTGCGGAATTTCCAGAGGCAGGTCGAAACGGTTGAATACCCGGACCCGATCGCTGCCCAACTGGCTGCCTTTATGCACGCACAACGAGACACAATTACCCAATTGGTTGACTATGCCGAACAATTCGCCAATGATTTGCTGTCCCATCCCCGGCGGTTTGTGCTATGCCACGGTGACAACCATCCCGGAAACCTCTTGCTTCCTAATTCTGACCCCACCAGGCTCTATATTGTCGATTGGGATAATCCATTATACGCCCCCTGCGAGCGCGACCTGGCCATGATCGGCGGCGCAACTGCCTGGAGCCGTGCTGAAGACATGGCATTGTTCTATCGGGGCTACCATGGGGTGGAAGTCAATCCGCTGGATGGGTCACCACTGCATGCTGAGATCGATCCAGTTGGGCTTCGCTATTACCGCTGCGAGCGCATCATCGTTGATATCGCCGAGTTTTGCCAGCAATTGCTCACCAACACCGCTGGCGGCGAGGATCGCGCCCAATCCTTTGCATATTTCACCAGCGCTTTTTTGCCCGGTCACGAGGTAGAGCTTGCATTAAGCGAAGACCAATCCGCAATGTATGCAGATCGATAATGCTCATACGGTGGTAAGATTATCCCCAGCAAAAAGGCTCGCAGAGTAACATGTGCAAAGCATTGCAGAAAAGATCCACCTCGCTTTCTTCCACAAATCAGGCGGAGGTCCTGCCGCCCTCCCTTCCCCGTAGCAGATTAAAGCAAACATTTTCCGCCCTGCAATATCCCAACTACCGCCTGTGGTTTATCGGGCAACTGGTTTCGTTGTTTGGGACCTGGATGCAGATCACCGCACAGGGCTTCCTGGTATTCGAGCTGACCAATTCGGCAACCTACTTGGGCTACGTCAGTTTTGCCGCCGGAATTCCCACCTGGCTGCTGACCCTATTTGGGGGAGTTGTCGCAGATCGAATACACCGCCGCAACTTGCTGGTCATCACACAGACCTTCATGATGTTGCTGGCATTTATCCTGGCCGGATTGACTTTCCTCGATTTGGTGCAGCCGTGGCACGTGATCGTGCTGGCCTTTTTACTGGGGACAGCGAATTCCTTCGACACACCTGCCCGGCAAGCTTTCGTGCGCGAGATGGTCGGAAGGGAACATCTGACCAATGCCATCGCTCTAAATTCAGCTCTTTTCAATTCGGCGACTGCCGTCGGCCCGGCTGTGGCGGGATTGACCTACGCCCTGGTAGGCCCGGCCTGGTGCTTTACGATCAATGGGGTGACCTTTCTGGCCGTAATCTCTGCCCTGCTGTTGATGAGATTCGAGCGGCGCCCCCGCTCAACGCAGAGATCCTCTGCCATCGCCGATATCAAAATTGGGGTCAAGTATGCTGCATCACACCCCACCATCCGCATCCTGATCGCTGGTTTGGGAATCGTCAGCTTGTTTGGCCTGGGCTTTATTACCCTGATGCCAGCCTGGGCGGTCAACGTGTTAGGAGGAGATGTCCGCACGAACGGTTTGTTGCAATCTGCCCGCGGTCTGGGGGCTTTGCTGGGGGCGCTGATGATTGCCTCTTTAGGGGCTTTTCAGGCTAGAGGCAAGCTGCTGACACTGGGTAGTTTCGCCTTTCCCAGCCTGCTGCTGATTTTTACCTGGGCGCGCTCGCTGCCATTGTCACTGGTCCTGCTAGTCGGAGTGGGTTGGGGCTTCATGGTGCTGGTCAATCTATCAAATTCGCTTGTACAAACCCAGGTACCGGATGAATTGCGTGGACGGGTGATGAGTATTTTCACCTTGAGCTTCTTTGGAGTCTTTCCCATCGGCTCATTAATTGCTGGCGCAGTAGCAGATGTCATCGGCGAGCCAGCCACAGTGCTTTTGGGAGCGCTGATCATTCTTGCCTTTGCCGGCCTGGGTTGGTGGCGCTTCCCCCAGATCCGCAAGCTGGTCTGATGGTCATATCCATAAATCCATTTTGTTGTATACTTCGACCTGAGACAGAAAAAGAAACTTCAACTTCTATTTAACATGATGGACACCATTAAAGATTTGCAAACAAACGGCATCGGCACCCTGCAAGAGACATCCTTACACGCCAGCTTAAAAGACTGGTATGCTCAGCCTGGGGATGTCCTGGAGGCGAAAGTCGATGGATACTTTATCGATATCCTGCGCGGAGACTTGCTGGTCGAGATCCAGACCCGCAATTTCTCTGCCTTGAAACGAAAATTGACCCGCCTGATCGAAAAATACCCCATCCGCCTGGTTTACCCTCTGACCAGGGAGAAATGGATCCTGTATGAAGAGACCCCTGGAGGTGCGCCGGTCCGCCGCCGCAAATCGCCCCGCCACGCGGATCTGCCCGATGTATTTTTAGAGATGGTGCGCCTGCCAGAACTGGCAACTCATGCCAATTTCTCCTTGGAGGTCTTGTTTACCCATGAGCAGGAGCTACGGCGCAAGGATGGGCGCGGAAGCTGGCGCCGAAAAGGTTGGAGCATCTTCGACCGCAAACTACTGGCGGTCATGGACCAGCGCCTATTCTCATCTCCTGCGGATTACGCAGCTTTGCTGGAAGCCGACCGCAACCGTTCCCATGGCCGCGATCAGGAGGGTGGCGACTCCGGCGAGAAAAACGTATCGCGCCAGCGACCGCCCGATGAGCGGCCTCATGACCTTCGAGCCGGAGAAGACACGAATAGTGAATCTTAACACAAAGTATGGAGACGGCGACAGAAGTTTCGACTTTCTCGGATTCACACATTATCTTGGATTAAGCCGTAAAAGGTACAAGATACTGAAAAGCAAAACGAGCAAGAAGAAGCTGACGGCAGCATTGACAAAGTTCGAAGCATTTATCAAGAA
>JAWOHN010000197.1:0-9646 GCA_046485135.1 Anaerolineales bacterium
CCCGAGCCGGCTCGCCAAGCGGGGCAACCCTTTCGCCAAAGCGGGCCACTGCTACCAGCTGTTCAATCGATAAATTTTCGCCTGTAATCTCAATCATCCTTCCATCCCTTTCGCAAGTTGATTTTTTTCTTCAAGATTGCCATGGTTGCCATTGATGCAAATGATCTCCTCAAACGATGGCGTGATTATAATGGATCATCGAAAATCATCATCATGGGACCCTGCATTTAGATAGCGAGGAAACAACCCAATTGGCATATAAGGGTTAAAATTTATCGATCACAGAACAGACTTTCAACAGGAGTTTACATGTACCCAACCTTTAAAGATATCCAAAAGGCAGCACAGCGCATTCGGCCATACGCTCACCGTACGCCTGTCATGACCTGTGCTAGCCTCAGCCGGCAGGTAGACGCGCAGGTGTTCATGAAATGTGAGAACCTGCAAAAAGTCGGCGCATTCAAGTTCCGCGGCGCCTGCAATGCCATCTTTGCGCTGCCTGAAGATCAGGCAGCGCGGGGGGTGGTGGCGCATTCGTCCGGCAACCATGCCCAGGCATTGGCGCTGGCTGCACGCCTGCGCGGTATCCCGGCCTATATCGTGATGCCAGATAACGCAGCCGAGGTGAAAAAGGCTGCCGTGGCTGGATATGGCGGCCTGATCACTTTTTGTGAGCCAACCTTGGCAGCCCGGGAAACCACCCAGGCTGTTTTATTGGCGGAGACCGGAGCAATCGAGGTGCATCCTTACGATAACGAATGGGTCATCGCCGGCCAGGGCACGGCTGCCATGGAATTGTTGCAAGAGTTGCCGGACCTGGACGTCATCATGGCGCCGGTGGGAGGCGGGGGGCTGCTCAGCGGAACTGCCATTGCCGCTCACGGACTCTCGCCTCGCATGAGGGTCATTGCGGCTGAACCAGAGGGGGCCGATGACGCCTATCGCTCGCTGAACGCCGGGGTGATCATCCCTTCCACCAACCCTCGCACCATCGCCGATGGTCTGTTGACCTCCCTGGGAGAGCTAACCTTCCCCATCATCCAGCATCAGGTTGAACAGATCGTCACTGTCAGCGAAGCAGGTATCGTCAGCGCCATGAAGTTCGTCTGGGAACGCGCCAAAATCATCATCGAGCCATCGGCGGCGGTACCCCTGGCTGCCTTGTGGGAGCGCAAAATCGACCTGTCCGGCCTGCGCATCGGTGTTATCATCTCGGGTGGAAATGTAGATTTAGAGAAGCTGCCCTGGTAAGGAAAGACGATTACAAGCTGGCTAAAGCCGCCTGGGCGGCATGGTAGCCGCACATCCCGTGCACGCCGCCGCCTGGTGGGGTGGACGAGGAGCACAGATACACCCCTTTCAGAGGGGTGGAATAGGGTGACCAGCGTGGGACCGGGCGGGTGAAAAACTGCCGCAGGTCCTGCACACCTCCATTGATATCTCCCCCAACATAATTCGGATTATAGCTTTCCATTTCTGCTGCGGTGAAGGTATGCCGGGCCAGGATGGTATCTCTGAATCCAGGCGCAAAACGCTCGATCTGGGCTTCTATGGCCTCAGTCATATCCTTCGTAGAGCCGTGGGGAACATGGCAGTAGGCCCAGGCGGTATGCTTGCCCGCCGGGGCGCGGGTCGGGTCGAATAGCGATTGCTGCGCCAGGATGATATAGGGCCGGGCAGGGTACTCTCCCCGCCACACCTGGCGCTCAGACTGCGCAATTTCGTCCAATGTACCACCCAAATGCACTGTGGCTGACCGGCTGACTTGCGGATCCTTCCAGGGGATGGGGTCCGACAGGGCAAAATCCATTTTGAACACCCCCGGTCCATACCGGAAGCGTCCCAGCGCCCTGCGATAGCCACCTGGTAGGCGCTCGCCAGCAATCTGGATGAACGAGCGTGGAGCTAAATCAAACAGAACCAGACGCGCCGGAGGAATTTCGCTCATTGAGCTTACAGCACAATTCGTCTCGATCTTCCCCCCCAAAGAAACCAGGTAATCGCCCAGGGCTTCCGTCACACGCTGTGAGCCCCCCTCGACCATAGGGTAACCGACCGCATGAGCCAGCAAGCTGAGCATGACACCAAATCCGCCCGTAACAAGCTGGTCCATCGGCAACATGGAATGGCCCGCCATTCCAGCGAAAACCGCTCGCGCCGCCTGACTGCGGAAGAGAATTCGGGCAACCAAGCTTACCGGCAGTAGGGAGGGAATGGCCAGGCGCGCCGCCAAAAAGGGTTTCTTGGGCAGTCGCAAAGGACCCAGAAACTGGTCCATGAGCGGCTCCCACTGGCTGACCAACGGCTTCATCAGGCGAATATAGGCCTGTTCATCCACGCCGAGCCGGGCAGCAGTCGCTTCGACTGAACGTTCCAACAACACGGCTGGTTCATCGTCCAGCGGGTGAGCCACTTCCGCCGGTGGGAAGACCCAGCGCACCCCATAGTCGGATAAAGGCATATCGCGGAAAAAGGGAGAGGCCTGGCTCAGCGGCTGGATAGCAGAACAAACATCGTGCTTGAAGCCTGGCAGAGTCAGCTCGGCGGTGCGCGTCCCGCCGCCAATGCTGTCTCTGGCTTCCAAAACCAGCACCGACAGGCCAGCGCGCGCCAGAGTGATCGCGGCCGATAACCCGTTCGGGCCTGACCCGACCACCACAGCGTCAAAAGCGGTGGAGCTGGATGTCAAAGGTAACGATGCCTCCCTCAGGCTTTATTCTTGAAGAGACCGGCTGCCCAGCGAAACGGCGTCAGTGCCAGGTAAATGCCGGTATGAACGGCCGCGTTGTGCCGCACATTACCAATCTGGTTCCACTGCATACGCGAGTCTACCAGATTATTCTTTTGGACCACATGCCCTTGAACGCCTAAATGTGCTGCCAGATGATTCAGCACATAATGCCAGTGCTCATCCTCCATCTTGTGCACCATACCGATCCGGGCTCCAATTTCATACAGTGGATCATTCGCCCGGATGAGCGCCTGGATCTCTGCAACAGTAACGCCATCCTCTTTTTCAGAGCTGAAAGTGATCATGCCGGCAAAAATATGACCTTCAGGGGTCATGAAAGAGAAGGAGACGTCATCGACATAAATCACCAACACGCCGGTCGAAACCAACCCTCTGCCCCCCGGGGCAACCAGGCCGTAAGGTCCTGCCAGGTTGAGCACTGCCACTTCCCCGGAAGCAATGGCGTTGGCCGACCCGTAAAAGCGGTTTTTCTTGGACCAGAAGGTGCCAAAGTTTTCTTTCCAGGTCTTGATCACCTCTTCTGGTTCGATCTGCACGCCTTCCAGACGGATCGAATAGGTCTTTTGCCACAGCTGGCCAAACCCGCGTATCGGCCCAGCTAGTTGTTTCCCATCGACATTCAGGTTGATATCCGCCGTGATTTGGGAAGCGTCCAGCATTTTCACCGGTTGCGCCCAGGTGCCTTCACGCGGGTGAAGATGTACTTCGGTTTCTTGTTCGGGTGATGGAGAGATTTCCATTTTTTACCTCCCTAACCGGCTGCTGCTACAGCCTCTGTTTCACTAGCATAAATTGAGATGGCTTCGTTTAACCGGGTAAGCTCAAAGATCTGCTGGTAATGCTCACTCAAGCCATAAGCCAGCAAGCGTTGTTTCTGCCGGTTGGCGCGAATCAGCAGGGTGATCAACAAGCCGATCCCTGAGCTATTCATGTACTCCAGCCCACTAAAGTTCAAGATGATCGCCCTGGCGCCGTTCGAAGTTGCAGCTGAAAAAGCCTCCATCAGTGGGGCTTCAGCATAGGTATTGATCTCACCATGGATGTCAATAACAGAAGATGAATTTACTTTACGTATATTGGTTGAAAGATTGGTTTTCATGATTGCTCCTTTGGCTGATGGAAATTTATGCAGATTGAAGGGCGCTGGCTTCATCAGTGTAGATGGTCATGAAGTCCACCAGGCGGGTGATCTCGAATATTTCCAGATAATGGTCGCTGAGGCCAAAGACAACCAGCTCCCGGTGGGCTTTGCGGGCGCGCGCCAGCAGTCCCACAATCAAGGCGATGCCGGTGCTATTGATATAATTCACAGCCTGGAAGTTGAGCATCACCTTTGAAGGGTTGTGGGCTTCAGCTTCGGTATAAGCGGCATTCAGCTCTGCTTCAGCAAAAGCATCGATCTCCCCTTGCAGATCAATTGTCACGGCCTCTGGCTGGAGGCGTATCTGAGCGCTAAAGGGCTTACTGTTCATGTTTATCTCCATCGAGATGCAGAATAAGTTCTAAGGTATGGCGTTCGCCATCTGAGCTGATTTTCATATCATCCACCATATTTTTGATCAAGAACAACCCCCAGCCCCGCGGCGATTGTAAACCGGACAGCTTTGCCTCCAAATCGGGAGTTTCCGAAACCTTGATCTCCTGCTGCCCTCCGAAATCACAGATGGAGATGGACAGGCACTCGGATGAAGCCTGGACCGAAATCTCAACCGGCAGGTCCGCCTGGTAATGGTTTCCATGCTCCATCGCATTCATCACCGCTTCAGCTATAGCGGTCTTTAGGCGTTTGATCCGCTCTTCAGGCAGATGCAGAGCTCCTTGAACAGCCGCGGCGACTTGTTCGCTGGCCTGGCGTTCATTGCCTGGCTGGCTGGGTACTTTGTACTCTGCCAGAATTTCCATTTCAGAGTCTTTCGCAGGAACAGAACCCATCACCCGCTCCAAGGTGACAAAAGTGATATCATCCTCCTGTTCCCAATCTGGTCCGGTGAACGTGTTCAAATCATCAATCATGCATTGGATCATTTCATCATTGCACTGGGGCTGCTCTAGCAGGCTGCGCAAGCGGGGAAAGCCGAACATCTCACCTTGGGGGCTGTGAGCTTCCACCAATCCATCACTGAAAAGGACAATATAATCCCCCATATCGATCTGCATCTCCTTTTCTTCGTAATACATTTCGGGCATCAGGCCAAGCGGCATGCCTCGGGCCCGCATTTCGACAACCTGATTTTTTCTTCTCAGGTAGGGGACGTTGTGCCCCGCATTGGCGTAGCAGATCACGCCGCTTACCGGATCCAATAAGGCATACAGGCAGGTAACGAACATATTCGGAGGGATATCAGGACATAGGCGGTTGTTCGCCTCTTCCAGCACCGCTCCTGGCGAAACCAAACGTTCTGCGGCCAAGCGTAGAATGGAGCGAGTAGTAGCCATCACCAGCGCGGCCGGCACACCCTTATCGGTCACATCAGCGACAATGATGGCCAGTTTGCCATCCGGGAATAGGATAAAGTCATAGAAGTCGCCGCTGACCGCCCGAGCCGGGAGCCAGTGGGCTGCCATACTCCAGCCAGGTAGGTTGGGGATTTCTTTTGGCAGCAGGGTTTGCTGGATCACCCGCGCCACCCTCAGCTCCTGTTCCATGCGCTCTCGTTCTTGAGCTTCGAGCTGCTGCTGGCGGGCCATCTGTGCGACTCTCAAAGCAGGGGCAGCCTGGGTGGAGAGCGTTGACAGCAGCCGGCGGTCATCCGTGGAGTAATCGGCTTCACTCAAGCGTGGTCCCAGGTTCAGCAGGCCGATCAGCTCACCCTGGCTGATGAGTGGGACTGCCAGGCGCACCTTGGCTTCTTTTAGCTTCCTGAGGGTGGGCGAATCCAGGTTGAGGCGCTCCACTTCGATAACGCCCGGATTGGTCAGCAAGTATGCCAGCAGCGGGTCATCTGGCGAGATATCCACCTCGCTCGTGCTGACTCGCGTAGGAACCACTTGAGCTTCTTCGCTGACTTTTTCAGCCATTGGCTGCAGTGTAGCCTTTTTCTTGATTATGGTAGAAAACCAGGTCATATTTTTGACTCCCAATCTCATTTCTCCATTTTAGCGCTCAGGCGTTCGCTAAGCGTTACGGAAAACGTTACGAAAAAAATTCCCCAAATTCTGGCTATATACCAAATAGGACGAATATCTCATCGCTTATGGTCCAGGCCCTTCATGACCCACAAACTGGCAGATTCAGGCTGCATTGTGTTCTGAATAGTCTGCAGAAGCTCCTCTGTAATATTTTCCAGATCCGTGCCTTTGCCTGCTGTTTCCGCAAATTGAGCCAGGACCTGCTCGGCGTCGTACTTGCGGCGGTAGAACCGCCGGTCGATGGTCTCTTGCACCCGCCGGAGAAGCGGGCTGAAGAGCGCGGCAATCACCAGGGTGGAAAGCACCACCACGACAGTCGATGACTGGCCGCTGGCTGAGATGAAGATGCTTTGCAGTAAAGTAACAGCGCCAAAATAGACCAGACCTAACACAACCGAAACAATCGAATATTGGAGCGTGCGCCGGATGACAACATCAATATCCCACAGCCGGTAGCGCAAGATGGCCATAGCTATGGTTACAGGTAAGGTAGTTACGATCGCTATGCAAATCAACCAGCCAATGATCGAAGCCAGCAGGCGGGTTTGTCCCGCGGGGATATCTACAACGCCACCGAAGAATAGAAACCAGGTTGGGAAACCGAGTATCAGGATAAATAAGCCCAGCAGAACCCACTTGGTTTGCTGGCGCTCTATTGTGGTGGACACCCGCCGGTAACGTAGGATTTGAAAGCCCATTGCCAGAAACAGGAGCCCTATAAGAACCAAAAAGTCGATTTGTATGACCCACGTTGGAAGGTTGAGCAGTCCAGAACGCCCAATGCTGATTATCGTAAATAACAGGTAAGTGGTTATGAGAGGGAAAATTGCCCAACGTGGATAGAAACGACCGCTGGGAAACAAATAAAAGAGCAGGAGTAAGATCATAGATCCTAATTCCGAGAGAGCAACAGAAGGGATAAACCAGTTTGGGTAGCTGGTAGCTAAATTATCCGCGTCTGAAATCAGCGTTACCGGTATCACAATCATGGCAAGCGAGACGAACCAACTGGCTCGGGAGGCGCCCTGAAACCACAGGATCACAACGCCAAGGAGCCAGGAAAAAGCTACCCCCAGCACGGTCGCCCCATTCATGAGGATTGAGTATGTGCGCGCACTCAATCCCCAGGATTCGAGCACATCGATCTCGTCCTGGGAAATCGCCAGATAGTTACACTCCTCTCCTTCACATGGGGCTTGGAGTTGTTGAAAGTCCAGGCGCAGGTCCGTTAGGAAAAACGTCAGAAATGGCAACGCAATCAAGGACCAGCTGAAAATTGCCAGCCAGCGCATATTCTTCGACGATTTCATTTTTTCAACCATAGACTCATCATTTCCGGCTGCAGCGTTTCCTGCACAGTACCCGTCAGCTTTGCCGAGAGTCGTTCCAGGTCTGTCTCGCTGCGGGCTGCGGCGGCAAAGATAGCCAGGGCCTGCTCAGCGTCGTATTTTCGGCGGTAGAAGCGCCGGTCAATAGTTTCCTGCACCCGGCGCAACAGTGGGGTGAACAGGGCTGCAATGGCCAGCGTAGAGATCACCGTGGCAATCTGCCCACTGGCAGCGCTAAAGATTCCTTGCAGCAAGGTCACCAGGCTGAAGTAGACCAAACCCAGCAGTCCGGTGAGGAGGGAATATTGCAGTGTGCGCCGGATAACAATATCGATATCGTACAGGCGATATTTAAGCACCGGCACACCAATAGCGATCGGGAAGCCGCCCCACAGCAAATAGTTCATCGCCATGTATAACCACCCCCCCCACAGGCTGAACAGGTCTGGATCGGGATATAACAGCTGGCCGGCCAATTCAAAGAGCATGTATGCAGTACCGACGGTTACAAGAAAGTAGGCCAACACTTTAAGTTGCTGGCGGGTCTGTCCATCTGAACGGCGCCAACGGGCTACCAGAGAAAAATTCGCCACCAGGATCCCACCTAATAAACTGATCGATAAAAATCTCTGGATCAGGAGGGTCACAGCGGGCGGCGGATGGAACGGCAGCTGTAAAGGGTTTTCTATTGAAGGTCCTAACATTGTTGCAACATACAACAGATCTCCAGGCCAAATCATTGAAAGGAAAAAGCCCAGGAAAAGGAAGCCATAAGTGACCAGGGCAAAACGGCGCCAGCCCGCTGACAAAAAGCGCCCTTCGGGGAACCACAGCGGCAGCAGGATAAACTGAAGAGAAATAATGAGTCCAAAAAAATTAGTCGACCAGGTTAGGAAGGAATAACCAGGTGGCGTGATATATCCTCCTTGTGCGCATTGGATAATGTAGGTTGGGCTGATAAAAAGAATGGTCACAGAAGCAATTGCACCGCACAGCCAGCCGATGCGATTTTGTGGCTGACGAGTGATGATCAATCCACACAGGATACCAAAACCAACGTTCGAGATAAATACCGGCATCCATTCCCACCTTTCCAATCCCGGAAAGGCTGGCGCGCAAGTTGTGTTCTTGAGAAAAGCAAGTAGAAAATAACCCGCCAGGGTGATCATGATCGGCGACCAGGCCAGCCAGCGCAGCGCCCAGGGGGGTTTCAGTGGCGTCAAAATAGTCATTTGGGTTTATCTCCCATCGGCTTGAGCCAGAAAAAAACCTTTTCTGGTTGCATCGTTCTATTCAACATACTCGCCAATTGAGCAAGTAGCACTGCCAGATCGGTCCCACTTAAGAAGCTGAGTCTCCTATCCCACACGCCCAATCTCACCCTCAATGACAACCCGGTAAGTCTTGAGCGGCTTCTTCGCCGGGCGACAGGTAACTGCGCCATCGGTGACATCGAAGCATGAGCCGTGCCAGGGGCAGATAACCTGATTTCCGTCAAGCTCACCTTCATTAAGCGGTGCACCCGCGTGCGTACAAGCATTATGCGTGGCGTAGAAGGTCCCATCCACGTTGTAGACCGCCACCCGCTCACCTTCCACGCTCACCAACCCAACCTGCCCTGGGCGAATATCAGCCAGGTAGAACTCATATTCCTTCAACGCCGGCTGTTCATCTATCTGAGCATCCGCTCCAGGCTTATCACTGCCGGCCGTCACATCCGATAAACCAGCCACATCGCCGTCCAAGTTAATCTCCACCTCATCGCGTTGCAAACGCGTGATCTGCAAGTGCACCTGGCCATTCCGGATTTCAACCGGGTAGGATTCCAGGTAGGCAGACCGGTCCAGGGTCAGTTGACCGCTGGTGACATCATACGTGTAACCATGCCAGGGACAGATGAGGATATTGCCATCCAGCTTGCCGGTGCACACTGGGCCCCCGCGGTGCAGGCAACTGTTGCGCAGGGCAATCCACTGCCCATCATGGTGGAAGACGCCAATGGATAGTTCACCCACCTGCACGATCTTACGCTCACCTTCCGGGATTTCGCTTGCCAGCGCTACAACCACATCTTGCACATCTAATGAGCGCGCCATGCCCAGGCCGCGCTCGTAGGTCTCCACTGCCAGGCGCATCACGGCTTCCTCCTGCACCGCCGCCAGGGGCTCATAAGTCTCCGCTACGCGTTCGTTGCCATAGGAGCGCGCCAGCATCTCCAACAGCACCATTGCCAGCAGGTTCCAGGCGCGCCCCGCCCGCTCCTCCAGGGTTGGGTCAATATCATGCAATTCGATATGCAGCGCCTCGCTGATGGCATGCTGTACGAAGCCCACCATGCCGATCACGTAACGCTCGGGGATGTAAATGCGCTCATCCGCGCCGCGCGAGGTATGCGCCTTGCCCACATAATCCACAAAGCTGGCGAAGTCGTCATCGT
>JAWOHN010000049.1:0-26679 GCA_046485135.1 Anaerolineales bacterium
CGTGAGTTGCGCGCTCTGACTGGGCGTGTCCCGGTGTGGAAACTGCTGCGGGTAGCTTTGGATCTGAGCGGCTACGAGGCCGGTCTGGCTTTGACAGATGCCAGCCTGGGGAGCGGCAGCCGCCTGCGCAGCAACCTGCTCAAATTTATGGAAGTGGCGCGCGCTCGGGGTGGGGCCAACTTGTCGGAATTTCTGCGCCAGATACAAGACCTGCGTACGCGCGAGGCGCGCGAAGGCGAAGCATTGGGCAGCGCGCCGGATACTGGTGCGGTGCAGTTGATGTCCATCCACGCAGCCAAAGGGTTGGAGTTCCCGGTCGTGGCGGTAGCCGATTTGGGTCGTCTCCAGCGTAAACCTGCCTCCACTGCCCATATCCTGCACGACCTGGCCTTCGGGGCTGTGTGTAAACAGCGCAACGCAGATGGAGAGTGGCTTAAGCCGGCCGGGTATCGCTGGGCGGAATGGCTGGACAAACGCATGGAAGAGGCCGAGAACCGGCGCCTGCTGTACGTGGCCTGCACTCGGGCTGCAGACCTGCTATTGTTATCCGGACAATTGGCCAACCACTCCTGTTGGTTGCAAGATATCCTGGCTGCCTGGGACCTGTCTCCGGAAGGTGCGCCGGACGAGTTGCTCGGGCGTGCGGGCTACTCAATCCGCATGCTGAGGCCATCTGACCAACCGGCTGTGCAGGATAGTGAAATAGTTCAGCCTGTTGGCGAGGTTGGGTTGGATGAAGCCCCACCGCTGGCGCGACCTCTGCCCGTGAAAGGTTTCCTGGGCGTCATGCCGGTTACTCGCCTGGCTCGTCTGACAACCCAAGCTGGCGTGCCTTTGCCGGAGCTAAGGCCAGCTGTGTACCGGGGCTCAGGGGAGAGAAGGTCTGCCCGCGCGCCGGCTTATGTGGTTGGGCGAGTTGTACACCGCCAACTGGCCGATTGGAGCAGCTTGACTCTACCCGAGGTCGAGTTGGCACGATGTCTGGAGGCGGCTGCGCACAGGGAAGGGCTGGCGGAGACGGGGCTGGCTAGGGATGCTGCCCGCCGGGCGTGGCAAATGCTGGCTCGCCTGCGCCAGGATGAGCTCTCCGACGAAATCGATCGGGCGGTTAGGCGCTATTTTGAGCTGCCCTTCAGTTTACAAACACCGGCAGGTATGCTGGAAGGCGTCATTGACCTGCTTTACCAGAGTCAAGCTGGCGTCTGGCATTTAATAGACTGGAAGACCGAGTGGGTCAATGAAGAGCAAATTCTCCAACCAGGTGCAGAGTTCCTGTCCCAATTGGCGCTGTACGCTCATGCTGTGCAGCGTATCCTGGGAGTGACAGCTCAAGCCAGTCTGGTATATTTAAACCCGCATCTACGCCGCAGGCCGGTGGAGGCGGATGTATTGGCAGAGAAGCTAGATGAGCTGTGGGCTATGATGGGTTAGAATTAGGGGATGCAAATGCTTGATTTTTGATATTGGTAATGAATGGTAGTGGAGGTGGTGTTGAAAATTCTGGCTATTATCTCTGGTGAGTATGGGAAACGCCACGTGGCGAATATCCAAAAGCATGGACCGGATGACTGGGAAATTGAAGCCTGGCAGGCGCCGGCGATCCTGCCGCCGGTTATCGACTATCCGGAAGATTATTTGCCGGAGCAGATGCCGGCAGCTGACCTGATCCTGTCCTTTGCGGAACATAAGGGCGTAGCGGAGCTGCTCCCGGATATCGCTGGTATGACCGGCGCTCAGGCTGTGCTGGTGGCGGTGGATAACGAGGCCTGGCTGCCGCGCGGCCTGGCCCGCCAGTTGAAAGGGTGGTTGTCTGCCATGCAGGTGGCCTGTGCCACGCCTAAACCACTCTGCACGCTGACTGAAACGGATTATAAGATCACCCGCCGCAAGAGGGAAACCTATACCAGTCCCTTGATCTCTGAATTTGCGCGCTACTTCGGACAGCCTGATTTGAAGATCACAGTCGATCCTGAAACCCGCACTATCTCAGCAGCACAGGTGCGCCGGGATGCGGTGTGTGGCTGCATTCGCTACGTGGCTGAAAAATTGGTTGGTGTACCGGTAGATGAGGCTGAAGAAAAGGCCGGTTTGCTACACCACCACTACCCCTGCCTGGCAAGCATGGTGAAGCTGGATGATTATAACCATGACACTTTAATGCATGAGTCAGGTCATATGCTGCGCGATAATATCAACGAACAGATCAAACCGTTTAAAGACACACAGTACATTTCACCCGGAGAGCGCAGCGAGTGAGAATATACCAAAGGAAATATCCAAAAGCAGGTGTGTGTGGGATGCATTGAACTCACGTACACCTGCTTTGTTTTTCTTACCCCAATTTCAGGCCATCTCCGGTTTGACTGCGTAACTCATATTTGTGTTAAAATTACTGGAGTTTCTTCATCAACATTATTAAAATAAATCGAATACGGGGAACAACCGATGAGCATGATTCAATCCTTCCACTGCCCGGCCTGCGGCGCGCCTTTATCCTTAGAGAAAAACACCACTCTCATTAACTGTTCTTATTGTAACAATCCTGTTATTGTGCCCGATTCCTTGCGCCAGCGAAGCCCGCAAAACGATCTGTTAACTAGCTTTACAGAGGTCAACTTGGGGGATATCAACCTCATGGCTGCGAACGATCGGAAGGCTCAGGCCATCCAGCAGATCCAAGGGGCAACGGGGATGAGCCAGGAGCAAGCGCAAGAGTTGGTGGATGCGTTGCTGGAAGGCGATGATAAAACAGTTGTGAATCTTATGAGCGAGGGCTTGAATTCAATCTCGGCCGTGCAAACAACTGTTTCTTTAGATCCCGACAAGGTTAAAACCGCAGCTACGGTGATGGGAGTGACAGGACTCTCGGCCGGCTGTGGTGCTATGCTGTTGGTGTCCTTTATCTTATTGATAACGGCTATCCCCATCTTGTTTGGTTTGTCAACCGATGGGGGACCACTATCCGCCTTCATGAGCAAGCTGAACCCACGATCGTATGCCTATGTGGACCTGACCCTGAGCGGAGAAGGAAGCGGTCCGGGGCAGTTTAATGATCCGCGCGCGATTGCAGTTGACCGGGATGGCAATCTTTACGTAGCTGATCGGATGACCGGTCGAATCCAATCCTTTGACGACCAGGGAAATTTCCGCTGGATGCTCAACCTGGGCAATAAGGTGACGGTCCAATCTATGGCTGTCGGCAATGGTACTATGTTGTATGTTGCTGCACAGGGCGACCTACGGCGATTCGAGATAAACGATGGCAAAGAGATAGAGTCGATCACGTTTTCGGATAATCGCTATTACATTGATGATATTGCTATTGCACCTGATGGTCGCATTGCGCTGATTTATCGTGGTGAAAACCTGCTGGTGCTTGACAGCGATCACGAAACGTTATTTGAGATACCCGCCGCGGTTAGCACGGTGACAGGTGACTCTGAGTTGAGCAGCGAGGTGGCACTCGACCCAGTTGGAAATTTGTATATCCTGGGTACTTTTAATAACCTGGTCCTTAAATACTCAGCCGATGGTAGATATCTGAACCAGTTTGGTGGGGATACAGTGGAACGGGCAGACGGCAAATTCCGCGCTACAAATGATTTGGCGGTAGATATGCAGGGGCGCGTGTATGTCTCAGATGTTTTTGGCGTCCAGGTTTTTGATGGCGCTGGGCGCTACCTGGATCGCTTCAAGCTGGTTCGTTCTGCCCAAGGGATGACCTTTGATTTGGCTAATCGCATGTATGTCGCCAGCAACGAGCCGCAGGTGGTACGTTTGGTCTTGAAGGACGGGTTGGATTAATCCTGGCGAAAGACGCCGGTCAATCCCAACGGAGCAGGCGCGGCAAGAAAAGGGATCTGGCCTGTAAAAACCAGGTAGTGGTGCTGTCGTTTTTGAAGAATTCCACCAGCAGCCTGGCAACCTTTTCACGACCCAGGTCGGAGGGGTGTGTGCAGTCTCGCACCATATCTTCCGGCGTCCAGGTCAGGCCATCTGAGCGGGGGTTTAGGCTATCTGCCCACAGGTAAGGTCCCCAGGACAGGTAGTGCGCTACCACCGGTCCTTTTGAAGGATCATAGTTTAGCTCAGGGTCTCCCTCGATCTGCGCCTGGATCAACCATTTCACCGCAAAACCGGCCTCAAAGGCGGACGGCTCGGGGCTGAGGCCAATCCAATAGGTGTATGAGCGGGTACGGCTGGACAGGTACACCAAACGTATGTTTGGATAGCGAGTGTGCAGGTTGTGGACGATGGCTTTCAGCTCTGCTTGTAGGGCCCTAGGTTTGTCTGGGAAAGGCCCGGACCCGGTCTGAGTTTGTTTGAGCCAGGCCACCTGCACCTGCTCTGGGCTCAAACCAGCTTGTTGGAGGCGGTTATCAACTTCTAGCCAGGCGGGAGCATCCGGATCAACCCAGGCTTCGGAGGTCTGCCCCGGTTGAGCTCCGTTTACCAGGCTGAGCTTGGGGTTGACCCGTGGGTCGGCCAGGCTCAGCTCCCGAAAAGTGATGAATTCCATGGCAGTATTGGACATGCCGATCGAGATCATCACGATCCGGCCGTGCTGTGGATCATGGTTGCTGGTCTCATCCAGGGGGACGACCTGGCTGGCAATGCGCCGTCCGGCTGCCTCGTGGACAGATGGGCGGGTATTGCTGCCTTGGGGATACAATCATCCATAAGCTCCGGTGGCTGTGCCATCCATACGCAGGTATTCTTCGCCGGCCAGGTCGTCAAGGGATGTGCTGACCGGTTCGAAAGGCATGCTGCAGGTTTCCTTTAATGGGGCTCCCATGACAGGTATAACAGGCATTGCGGGCAGCAGGCTGGCGACCATTATCAGTAAGAGGGCAAGTTAAAGGAATTTATTCATTTAAGGGTTTCCTTTTATCGGATTGGATCGGTCCGATTCACCTGGATTGTATCACACGACTTTTTTCTTGAATCAGCCTTACGGGGTACAATGCATACCAATTCCGATTCACATTATCTATCATCTGAGAGGAAACGATATGGAGCGAATCAACGAAATATTTGATCGGGTTGACACCCGCATCACGGCCTGGATGGCCCGTTATGGCCTGGTTTTCCTACGAATAAGCGTGGGGATTGTGTTCCTGTGGTTTGGCTTCATCAAGTTCTTCCCCGGACTGAGCCCGGCCCAGGATCTGGCTACCCGGACGATAGAGATTCTAAGCCTGGGTTTATTGCCGGCTCGGACTGCTCTGCTCATCCTGGCTGCCTGGGAAACCATCATTGGAGTGGGTTTGTTGTTTGGTTTATTTATGCGCGCGACCCTTTTGCTCCTGTTCTTACAGATGCTGGGAACTCTGACCCCGGTTTTCCTCTTTCCCAATGAGGTGTTTACACAAATCCCGTACGCACCTACATTGGAGGGGCAGTATATCATCAAGAATATGGTGCTCATCAGCGCGGGATTGGTGCTCGGTGCAACCGTCCGCGGTGGCAGGATAGTGCTGGATGCAGAGAAGTGAAGAACCAATCCTGGGTCTCTACGCAAGAGCAAGTCAGTATCCAAATCACTGAAAGAGGCTCGCCGCAAAAATTGCCAGCCAGGCGGATCCAGGGAGCCGAGCAGGGACCTTCCCCAGGCACATGAATAATATCGAATACCCAGGGTCCCATGAGTGCAATTAACAGTAGCCCTACAATTATTCCCCGCCAGAGACGCTTGTTTCCAATGATCCACAGCATACGTGCCCTTCTTTGAACCACGGCTGCATAGCTACCGGTCGATAATGTTACATCGCAAGGGACTCGTGAATTATTAAAGATGACCCTTTTATTATACCGATTATTCCCGATAAATCATAATCAAATAGACTAAAAAGACCGTTATAATAGGAAATCTGGAATCCATTAATGGGCCAAGAGAAGGGGCGCCATATGTACAATCCTCCAGATCTACCTACCGGAACGCTGACGTTCTTGTTCACAGATATCGAAAACAGCACGTTGCTGTGGGAGCAAGACCCTGCCTGATGCAGTCTGCCATGGTACGCCATGATGAATTGGTTGACGCCTGCGTACAACAAAACAAGGGCATGCTGGTCAGACCCAGAGGTGAAGGGGACAGCCGCTTTGCGGTCTTCAAGCTCGCTTCAGATGCGGCGCTGGCTGCGATTGCCATCCAGCGCGCCATATATAAAGAGCCATGGCCGGTGGTTTCGCCGCTGCGGGTTAGGATTGGATTGCACACCGGTGAAGCGAGCTTGCGCGATGGAGACTACTATGGTCCGGCAGTTAATCGCTGCGCCAGGATTCGTGGAGCCGCGCACGGCGGGCAAACGCTGTTATCCGTGACTACGACCAGTTTGGTAGAGGATTCCTTGCCGGACGATGCCAGCCTGCGCGATCTGGGTGAATTCAGGATCAAAGACTTGCAGCGCCCCGAGCAAATCTTCCAACTGGTAGTGGCTGGCTTACCGGCGGATTTCCCATTTTTGCGGACCGTTGAGGGAATTCGCAGCAACTTGCCGTCCATGTTGAGCAGCTTTGTCGGCCGTGACGGGGAGATAGCAGAGTTGAAGCAAAGACTTTCGGAAGACCGCTTGCTGACCATCACCGGTATGGGCGGCTCTGGAAAAACTCGTTTGGCTCTGCAGATAGGGACAGAGCTGCTCGATCATTATACCGGTGGTGTCTGGTTGGTTGATCTGTCTCCTCTGACCAACCCGCAGTTGACCACCAAAGCCGTGGCGGATGTATTCGATATCCGTGAAGAAGAAGGGCGATCGCTCTTGCTCACTCTCGTAGAGGCGCTACGCCAAAAAACGCTGCTACTGATTTTGGATAACTGCGAACACTTGTTAAAGGAGGCGGCTGTGTTGTCTGAGCGCTTGTTGGGTAGTGCGCCGCGGGTGCGGATTCTGGCTACCAGCCGGGAACCCCTAGGCGTGGCAGGAGAAAGGGTTTGGCAAATCCCGCCGCTTTCCTTCCCAGAACTATTGAATGATACGGAAATTGAGAGCTACCTGAAATATGATGCCATCCGGCTATTCGTCAACCGGGCTGCAGCAGCCAGACCTGGTTTTCAGCTGAACGACAAAAATTTTGCCTCGGTAGGCGCAATTAGCAAAAGACTGGAGGGCAATCCTTTAGCCATTGAGCTGGCTGCAGCGCGCGTCAAGATGTTACCTGTAGAAGATATTGCCCGACGACTGGAAGATTGCTTCCGGCTGTTGGTCAGCAGTAGCCGCACTGTCCAACCGCGGCAGCAAACCTTGCGAGCCTTGATTGATTGGAGTTATAACCTGTTATCTGAAAGCGAGCGTATTTTGTTGCGGCGGTTGGGGGTTTTCAAAGGAGGGTGGTCGCTGGACTCCGCCGAGGCAGTCTGCTCTGGTGCAGATTTGGATGACAGGCTGGTCTTAGATCTACTCACCAGCCTGGTTGACAAATCCTTGGTGGTATCAGAGGTGCTCGAAGACCAGCAGCGTTATCGTTACCTGGAAATGATCCGCCAGTATGCAGTAGAGCGCTTATATGAGAGTGATGAGGCAGAATGTATTGAACAGAAACATGCTGAGTACTTTCTGGAACTGGCAGAGAAATCCAGGCATGAGCTGTGGGGAGCTCAGCAAGGCCAGTGGCTGACTTTGCTGAAGAGCGAGCATGATAACCTGCGTGGGGCGTTGGAATGGATGAAGAACAATCCGGCCCGGTCTGGGATGATGCTGCAAATGGTCCGATCGCTATGGCGATTCTGGGATATTCACGGGCATCTTCGTGAAGGCTTAGCCTGGATCGATGCAGCTCTGCAGGCAAATCCTGATGGTGAAGCTGCTCTGCGGGCCAACGTCTTGCGCGGTGCAGGCTATCTGACACAACAACAGGGAGATTACGAGCAGGCCAAAGCTCTCCACGAAAAGAGCCTGGCCATATTCCGTGAGTTAGATGATAAGCTGGGGATCGCCAGAGAGCTGGCTACGTTGGGGGAAATTCTGTGGGTCAAAGGCGATCCTAAAACAGCCGTGTTATTTAACCAGGAAAGCCTGGCGCTGCATTATGAGATGGGTAACAAGGAAGGGGTGGCAGCCTCCCTGGAGCATCTGGGTGTTGTCGCCCGCGACCATGGAGATTACGCACAGGCGCGCGATCTACTGGAAGAAAGCCTGAAAATCCGGCGGGAGTTGGGTGATACCTTGAATATCGCCTCTTGCTTGAATAATCTGGCGTTGGTGGATTATTTGTTATGCAGGTATCAGCCAGCAATTGCGTTTTTTGAGGAAGCGCTGTCTTTGTACCGCCAGATGGACGACCGCTGGGGTGTTTCGGAAACGCTGGTGAACATCGGAAATGTTGCCAAGGATCAGGGTGATTTAAGACGAGCGGCTGCATTGTACAACCAAAGCCTGGCGATGAAGCAAGAGTTGGGTGACAAACACGGCGTTGCCCGTGGTTTTACCGGGCTGGCAGAAGTGGCTTTTTACCAGGGTAACTATTCTCAGGCCGAGCAGCTCTCTGAGCAAAGCTTAAAGCTATATAAAGAGCGGGGTATTAAGCGCGGTGTGGTAGTTTCAACCATGTTGCTGGCAGTGACTAAGATCTACCAGGGAGATTTCGTTTGGGCTGAAATCCTGGTTAAAGAAGGGTTGGCGCTCTCATCCGAGATCGAAACTCCCCGTTCTATGGCTTATGCAAGGGTGATCTATGGCCTGAGAGAGTATGCCCGCGGAGATCTACCGGCGGCTGTTAACCACTTGCAGGAAGCCCTGGCGATTTTCCGCAGGTTTAATGACCCTCGCAGCGTTGCCCAAACTCTGGTCAACCTGGCTCGCAGCGCTTACCGGCAAGGAGATCAGGCCAGCGCCGTGACTTATCTGGAGGAGAGCCTGAGCCTCTCAAGAGAATTAGACATCCGCTGGAGTCTGGCATTTTCACTGGAAATCATGGGGCTGGTCAAGCGCAGCCAGGGCGATCTTCAGTCTGCACTGCCGTTGTTCCAGGAAAGCCTGTTGCTCTCTATGGAGCAGGCTAACCAGCAAGGAATAGCAAATTGTTTAGGGGCTATTGCAGGCCTGGCGGCTTTGAACGGGCAGCCGGCTGAATCGGCTCGCTTATTTTCGGCGGCAGCCAACCTGAGATCCTTCATGGGCGCCAAAATGGGCGCCGATGACCTCCGCGAATATGAACAATATTTGGCAGTGTTGCGCCAGGAGCTAGATGAGGCGGTGTTTAATGAGCTTATGCTGGAAGGATGCAATATCACCACGGAACAAGCGGTAGAGCATGCGTTGCAGGTGGCTTTTCGACCGGATGCATCAGGCACAGCTTTGATACCATCAGCGTCGATTTGACCTGATCATTAATCCTGCTGAAGGGGCCAGATTATTTTGATTATCTTGGAGGTAGGGTAATCGGAATACGACTGGCGATTGTCGCGGCTTTAGTGTGGTGCAAGGTGTAGTTTACTTGGTTTCGGAAATTGAAAAATAAACCCAATTGATCAATCCACAAGTTGTTTTCTCTTGTAGTGCCGGCGGGCTTTGGCTCGGTTGCCACAACTGTCCATATTGCACCAGCGCCGGCTATGATTCTTGCTGGTGTCGATAAATAGCCATCCGCAGTCAATCCCCTGGCATTCCCCAACCCGCTCGAGTAAATCGGATGTGAGCAGCTCGGCAGCAGAGGCTGCCACATGCCACAGCAGGCTGTCCAGGTGATTGTTGGCTTGCTCCCAGCCCCATTGAAAGCCCTGGTCAGTCCATTCAATCGTGCGGTGAGACAGGGCAATAGCAAGCTCAGTATTTAAAACAGATACATCTGCCAGAGCTGGTTGGGAGGTGTTGGCGATGGCAGAGAACATCCGGTAAAGCGCCTCGCGTAAGGTGATGGCGCGATTGTAGATAGCGTTGACTTCATCCTGAATTAGGTGGCTCTGCTCAAGCAAAGACTCGACTTCCTCTTTTTTTAGCAATCCCACGATATTCCCCCATAGCAGCAGATCTGCATATCCACTCAGATATTCAATCGGTTCAGAGCGTTTTCTCCATTCTAAGGTATTGGTGAAATCCAGGGACAAGTGCCCGGCGGACGGGGTGTAGGTACTATTGTGAGCGTGCAGCAAATAGAACATTGAGGCTCCTTATGTGTTTTTAAAACTAACTATCAAATAATATTTGACAAGTTAGATTTTTTCCTGTAAAATATAACCATCAATAATAGTATAGCAGGTTATTTGTTCACCGTCAACTGAGAGTTTAGGAGTAGCCGGGTCATACTATACGAGAGTACTATACGAGAGTAATTGACGAACCTATTGAAATGAGTTATGGAGGTGGAAAATGTTAGGCAACGGGTTTCTGACGGAAGAAGGTCTATTGACGGCATACCATAAAGATTTGCTCAGAGCCGCTGAACAGGAGAGATTAGCCAAGTCTTCAGCCAGACGAAAGAAGTATCCTCTACGGGCACAAGTCCTTGTCAGGCTGGGAGATTGCCTGGTCCACCTGGGCACCTGGCTTCAAAAAAGATTTGGGACGATGCTCGATTTCAATGCTTTCGAAGCGGAAAAACATTTGCAGTCGAAATAATCCACCTGCGAAACCCCAAAACATTAAGAATTTTCCCCCTTGACAAATTAATTTTTTAGGGTAAAATATTGTTAGTGATAAAAATTATTTAAATGTTCAAATACAGGATAACGATGGAAGATAAACTCAAAAAAGCCACTTTTATCATTAAAGACATGGAGACCTTGCGAGCCATTGCCGATCCGCTGCGCACTCAGATTTTGGAGCTGTTGGTGAAAGAACCACAGACGGTCAAGCAGGTCGGCAAGAAGCTTGGTCTCGCACCAGGGAAGCTCTATTACCATTTTAATATGCTTGAAAAGTACGGCATGATTGAAGTTGCAGAGACTCGCCAGGTCGCGAATATGATCGAGAAACTGTACCGTGCGACTGCAGCGGAAATTGACCTGGAGCCCTCTTTGCTGAGCTTTACCACCGATCAGGGCAAGGAAAGCATCCACACCCTTTTGACCTCGTCGCTCGACTCTACTCGAGACGATCTGGTGCGCAGCCTGCAGGCCAGGGCTTACAACCTCGAGCAAGGCGCTGCCCCTCAACCACGGAAAGCTTTTGTGAAGCGAGCTGTGAGTCGTATTCCGGATGATAGAGCAGATGAGTTTAGCGAGCGGTTGTTGGCATTGTTGGATGAATTTGAAACAATGGACGAGGCCCAGGGACCAGATGCTCAAAACCATCAGACCTATGCTCTAACATTGGTCTTCTACCCAAGTTACTTCTATCAAGAGGGAGAAGATACGGATTAGATCCTGGCAAGCGCGCTAACGTAAATCTGCACATCGATGTATTGAAAAATGATATAGGCAATAGAACTGTTCAAACCATTATTGGTGAGGAGGATAATCATGTCAAACAACTGGATTTTAGTCGATCAAAACATGTTAGCGGGAAGGCATCAAGAAATGCGGGGTGCTGTGAAACAGGGGCAAATGGCATCTTTGTCACCAGGGAAGGAAAATCTGCCTCGATATGCAAAAGCACTGGCAAGCCTGGGCAATTTGCTGGTCCAGGCGGGTGTGTGGCTTCAAGAAAAATCTGGTGGCCGGACAGAGTATCGCGATTTAGGCATTGATGATGGATTGTGGGGGGCGAAGCCCAAAGCGCCGGCTTGTTGATCGAATTTACCTAAAGGTAAGCAGCCCAACTCTGCGATTGAGCAAAGGGTTGGGCTGCTTTTATTTATTTAGGTGTTACGCAGTTCTCCTGGAAATGCCCTTTTCATCAAGTTGTGTGTAGATGGTGCTTTGTCTCCCCGAACCGGGTTGCGCAGGAAAAATCCCACGTTCACTTGCAAAATTGGCAGTTGGTATAACCCTGCTTCATAAGGAAACCTGATGAATTCTTGGGCGTTATATGTTACGATATACTTCCCACCAGATAAAAAGCCTTATTGTTTTGAGGGAACTTACCGGACAAATAAACCAATTTTTGTCCAATAGTCACATCAGGACCATTTTTACGTCATTTATAATAGCAGGAATGCGACAATGCAAACATTGCCCCTTAACAGTGGATCCCTGCGCCTCGACAAAAATGAATTAGTCGAGATTTATGACCAGTACAGCCCGCGCCTTTATCGCTATGCGCTCAGGCTACTGGGAGATCCAGATCTGGCTGAAGAATGTGTGGCTGAAACCTTCAGTCGCTTTCTCCAGGCTGTGAAGAGGGGCGGTGGACCGACAAGCAATTTACAGGCATACCTGTACCGGGTTGCACATAATTGGATAATTGATTCTTACCGCAATAAGCCTGCACTAGAGCAGCTCCACCCCGAGCTGGCTGATGATAAACTGGAAAACCCGCTGGTGCAGATAACAGAGGATATGCAGAGAGAGCGAGTACGAAATGCCTTGTTCCATCTTACTCCCGAGCAGCGCCAGGTGATCATGCTGCGTTTCTATGAGGATTGGCCGCATGAAGACATCGCCAAGCTAATTGGAAAAACTGCTCAGGCGACCCGGGCTCTTCAACACCGGGCGCTAGAGGCGCTGCGGAGATTGTTGGTGGAACAGGAGGATTAAAAAGATGAACCGACATAATAGACGTGATAAAGATCAAATCGACCCTCGACTGTACGAGAATCTGGACCTTCTTCGCCCGACAACGCCGCGAAACCCTGAGGCGGCGGTGCGCGGACGGGCTAAATTTCTGGCTGAGCTCGACACGCTGGAGCTGGCCTCCCCAGAGCGAGCCCGCAAAGGCATCTTACCCGGCTGGATGACCAACCAGAGTAAATCATCGGCTGCCTATGCCACTCACCGGAAAACGCGCTTTTCATTCAGCGGCGCATTTCTAATGATCACCCTGTTGGTCTTTCTATTTGGGGGCGCCAGTATGACTGCTTTCGCAGCTCAATCTGCCCTGCCCGGGGATGTTCTGTACCCAATTAAGACGAGCATGGAAAATACACAGCTGGCATTATCCACCAGCCCTACTGGGCGGGCGAACCTGCAAATGGAATTTGCACAGCGACGTCTGTTGGAGATTGCCAGCTTGATTGAGGAAGATCAATTTCAGGAGATTCCGGCTGCCGCTGACCAGTTCGAAGCGCATGTTCGCAACTTGATGGTGGAAGTAGAAGACGTTGCCAGCCGTGATCCAGAGCAAGCGGCTAAGCTTTCAGCTCAGGTTTCTGATGCCCTGACTCGCTATGCCTACTCAATGAGCCGCATGCTGGAGCAGGTCCCTGAGCAAGTTCAGTTGAAAATGATGCGCACCATCCAGAACACCTGGTTGGTTGGGAATATCGGTGAAATTGTTTTTAACGGGGCGATTGACAGAATAGGTCCCCAAGCCTGGGTGATTGCCGGGCAAGCGATAGCGATTCATTCGGCTACCGAGGTCAAAGGGACCTTTGCGATCGGCGACGTTGTACAAGTGCGCGCCGTCAGGAATGAAGACGGATCGCTTGCCGCCCGCTATATTGAACGAGTGCTGGCTGGTTTGGAGGAGGGTGGAAGCGGCTATCCGGTTAACAATGGCGCGGGTATGAGCGGCAGCGGTGACGGTCAGGATGGTTTGAGCGATGATCCGGATCAGACCCAGGACCAACCCAATACCCAAAGCGGCAGTGACGGTAGCGGACAGTTCCAAAACCAGACCCAGGATCCAAACTTCCAGGGTTCTGGAAGTGGGAAAGATAGCGATCAAGACTCCTCCCCAAAACCCGGCCCCGGCCGGGACGGCAGCCAGAGTCCCAGCGACAAAGACAATTAAGATCGCGCAGTTCAAACCTGTAGAACGTTTGGATGGCCCGCAAGCAATCATTGGCTTGCGGGCCAGTTTGCTGTATACTACCCAGTGTTGAGTTTTAGCGATAATAATTCAACCTTATGATCCAGATACTTTAGAGGTCCAGGACCATGAAGAATGGACGGGGGTACATTTTTGATATTCGCCGCTTTTCGATCCACGATGGGCCGGGCATCCGCACGACGGTCTTTTTCAAAGGCTGTCCCTTGCGTTGCCAGTGGTGTCACAACCCAGAGAGCCAGTCGGCGTACCCGGAGCTGATCTTACAACCCAGGCGTTGTACGCTGTGCGGCGCATGTATAGAAATCTGCCCCCACGGCGCTATCTACCGGCAGGGGGAGCAGATCTTAACCGATCGTGAAAAATGTCAACTTTGCCAGTCCTGTGCCCAGGTTTGTTTCGCGGAGGCGCGCCAATTTACAGGTCGAGAAATGAGCATCGCGCAGGTCATGGCTGAGATCCAGCGTGATATCCCATTTTACGACCAGTCTGGGGGAGGGGTTACCTTCTCTGGCGGGGAGCCGCTCTTCCAGGATGATTTTCTGCGCACTTTGTTGCATGCCTGCAAGCAGCAAGACATTCACACTGCGTTGGACACTTGTGGTTTTGCTCCTTTTGAGACGCTTGAATCTCTACGCGGCTGGGTCGACCTGTTCCTGTTCGATCTAAAGCATATGGATGACACCCGTCACCGTGAGCTGACCGGGGTGTCCAACCGGCTGATCTTGGATAATTTGCTGGCGCTGTCACGCCTGGGGCATGCGATCTATCTGCGCTTGCCCTTGATCCCAGGCGTCAACGATGACGAAGCTCATCTGCACCAGCTGGCTCACTTTGCATCCAGATTGCCCCACCTGCAACGGGTGGACCTGCTGCCATACCATTCCAGCGGGTTGGAGAAATATGCCCGTCTTGATAAGACCATCCTGTCGCCTGCGTTAGGGCCTGTTCCAGAAACCCGCCTGGCTGAGGTTGAAACCCTTTTCCAGGCCTATGGGCTGGAAACCAATATCGGAGGTTAACCATATGACTATGACGGAACGAGTTGCTCGCTTGCGCCAGCAATCCTTGGAAGCCCAGCCCAGCCTTTCTCACGAGCGGGCCGAACTGCTGACCGAGTTCTACCAGTCGCAGGTGCATATGTGTTCTCCAGCCGTCCAGCGGGCGCGTGCCTTCCAATACCTGCTCGAGCAAAAAGCCATCTGCATTAATCCCGGCGAGCTGATCGTGGGAGAGAAAGGTCCTGGACCCAAGGCAACGCCCACTTACCCCGAGTTATGCTGCCACAGCCTGCAGGATCTGGATATCCTCAACTCGCGCGAGAAGATTTCATTCAAGGTCAACGCGGCAGCGCGGCGCGTTTACCAGAAAACCGTCATCCCCTTTTGGCAGGGTCGCACGATGCGCGATCTGATCTTTTCGGAAATGACT
Source organism: Anaerolineales bacterium (assembly GCA_046485135.1). GTDB lineage: Bacteria > Chloroflexota > Anaerolineae > Anaerolineales > UBA4823 > CAZAQS01. The sequence continues at coordinate 15,237 of JAWOHN010000049.1, forward strand.
CCTGAGTGGATTGCGGCTTATGAAGCAGGCATATTTACCGAATTCATGGAGCAGCGTTCACCTGGCCATACCGTGCTGGATGACAAGATCTATCACAACGGCATGCTCGATTTCAAACAGGATATCCAGCGTTCCATTCAGTCCCTGAATTACCATACTGATTCCCAGGCCTATTCGAAACACCAACAGTTGGTGGCCATGGATATCTGCGCACAGGCGATCATCACCTATGCTGAGCGACACGCTCAGGCTGCGCTGGAGTTGGCGCAGGTCGAACAGAACCCGCAGCGCCGGCATGAGCTTGAACGGATCGCCCAGATTTGCTCGCATGTACCCGCCCATGCCCCGCGGGATTTCTGGGAAGCTCTCCAATACTATTGGTTTGTGCATCTGGGCGTGACCATCGAGCTGAACCCTTGGGATGCCTTCAATCCCGGCAAACTTGACCAACACCTGTACCCTTTCTACCGGCAGGGTTTGCTGAAAGGCATATTGAACGAAGACGTGGCCGAGGAGCTGCTGCAGTGTTTCTGGATCAAATTTAACAACCAACCGGCGCCGCCTAAGGTGGGCGTGACTGCGGCGGAAAGCGGCACTTACACCGATTTTGCTCAGATCAATACCGGTGGTCTGAAAGAAGATGGCTCGGACGGGGTTAACGAGCTTACTTATCTGATCTTGGATGTGATTGAGGAGATGCGCCTGCTGCAGCCCAGCTCTTCCATCCAGGTCAGCAAGAAAAATCCTAATCGCTTCATCAAGCGGGCTGCCCGCATCATCCGTACAGGCTTTGGGCAACCTTCCGTCTTTAACGCTGACCTGATTGTTCAGGAATTGATCCGCCAGGGCAAAAGCATCCAGGATGCTCGTTGTGGAGGCTCCAGTGGATGCGTGGAGGTGGGCGCTTTTGGAAAAGAGAATTACAATCTGACCGGTTATTTCAACCTCCCCAAAGTCCTCGAGCTGGCCCTCAATAACGGCATAGACCCTTGCAGCGGTCTTCAGCTTGGCCTGCGCAGCGGTGACCCAAACGGTTTTGCTGACTTCGCTGAATTTTTTTCAGCATTCGAAACGCAACTGAACCATTTTATTGATATTAAGGTGCGCGGCAACAACGTGATCGAGCGACTTTACGCCGCGTATATGCCGGCGCCTTTCCTGTCGTTGCTGATCGATGATTGTATATTACGCGGGATGGACTATCACGATGGCGGCGCTCGTTACAATACAACCTATATCCAGGGGGTTGGTCTGGGAACGATAACAGACAGCTTATCTGCCATCAAGCAGCATGTCTTTGATGAGCAGAACCTGAGTCTCTCCGAACTGTTGCAGGCGCTCAAGGACAACTTTGCAGGCTACGAGCGCTTGCGCCAACAGTTGCTCAACCGCACCCCTCGCTATGGCAATGACGACGATTACGCCGACCAGTTGATGCAAGCTGTCTTTGAAGCCTATTTCAGGGCGGTTGATGGCCGTCCCAACACCAAGGGCGGCGCTTACCATATCAATCTTTTGCCGACTACCGTGCATGTCTATTTCGGTTCGGTCACTGGCGCAACCCCAGACGGTCGCCAGGCAGGGCAGCCTCTGTCTGAGGGGGTTTCTCCAGTGCAGGGCGCTGACCGGCGAGGCCCCACTGCTGTGTTGAAATCTGTTGCCAAAATGGATCATGCCCGGACAGGGGGAACGTTGCTCAACCAGAAGTTCACCCCCAGCCTGCTCCAGGATGATACCGGTCTGGAGTCACTGGTTGGCTTAGTGCGAACATATTTCGCTCTGGATGGGCACCATATCCAGTTCAACGTAGTTGACGCTGCCACTTTGCGCAAGGCTCAGCAGAACCCCGCTGAGTACCGAGATCTGATCGTGCGGGTGGCGGGGTACTCCGATTACTTTTGTGACCTGAGCGAAGTTCTCCAGGAAGAGATCATTGCCAGAACCGAGCACCATGAGTTTTCGTGAATCCTTCACCTCTAGGGACCGCTAAATCGTCTAGCCCACGAAAGGAGACCTGATATGATCGTCTTTGGTATAGTGTTCCTGTTCTTTTTCCAACTCATCTCCGAGTTCGTGGAAGGCATCTACGCCTTTGGATTGTTGGGGACCGGCATCCCAACCGAGATCGTCAGCGTCCTGCTGCTGTTTGCACCGGTGCTGCTCAGCTTGCTCCCCAAACCCCTGAGCGGTCGGGGATTAGCGTTGGTGGCTTGCCTGGCTCTGGTCGCGGGCGTGGCGGGTATGTTCCTGGATACCCGCGCTCGCATGTTGGTTACCGGTTTCGGTACAGCTTGCGCGTTGGTATACCTTCCCGGCCGGCTATGGGAGCTTGGTCGCGACAATGCAAGAAGCAGCGGGAGTGGGATGGCTGTTGGACTGAAGCTTGGAGCAGGCCTGGCCGGTGGGCTGGCTCTGTTTATCCTCTTCCGGGCCTGGAATTCAGGGTTGTACCCTTACGCCGAAAGCTGGTTCCGGGTAGCTGCAATTATTCTGGCCATTGCGGGCATGGTAGGTTTGCTGCGATCGCCGAAAAAAGAACCTGTCCAGGAAGAACCTGTGGAGGAGATTTTGCCCCCACCAACCGGTTTTTGGTCCACAGCCGGATTGAGCCTGGGTTTCAGCGCCTGTCTGGTCATGCTGTATTTTGCTTTTGCGAACCCGAACGTGATTGCCCGCTGGAGTGGAGCCAATTATATCGTTCTGCTGGGCCTGACCGTTACCAGCCTGGCTGTCTTTGCTGCCTGGCTCTCGGGTATGCCCGGCAGACTGCTCGCTTTTACGCCCAAAATGGCGCTCTTCTGGAATGCGGTCTTCATCCTGGTTATGACCGCGGCCATCCTGCCTCACCAAATCCGTTTCCCGCTTGATCCCCAGGGTTACCCATTCTTGGAACCTGTTCCTGGTCCTTTGGCTCATGCAGCGCTGTTTGCCATGGTGGTGCTTTTCCCGGTAGTGCTGGTGAATTTTGTGCTCCTATCTGCTGAGCTGGTGACGCGGCATCCCTCCCAACGCGCTTTGGGAGGCGGTTTTACCCTGGGTGCGTTATTTCTGCTGGTTATGATCTTTAGCCATGTCTTTACCACTGTTTATGACTATATCCCCGTGGTAGGCCCTGCCTTCCGAGATCGTTTTTGGCTGGTCTATCTCATTTTGGGATTGGTCATGGCCCTCCCACTCCTGCTTGTGCGCCGGGTCCGTTTCACCACCTGGCGAGCGCTGCCGCGTTCGGTCGCCTGGACGGTGATTGGGGTGGGGTTGGCGGCACTGATCGGCGTCGGTTTTGCCGCCGCCAGCCCGGCATCGCCGCTCCAAGGGCGCCGGGATTTGGTTGTGATGACCTACAATATCCAGCAAGGTTATTCAGAGATGGGCTCACGCGCTCCTCAAGCCCAATTGCAGGTCATGCGTCAAGCGAACGCGGATCTGATCGGTTTGCAGGAGTCGGATACCAACCGGATTGCCGGAGGCAACGCTGACCTGGTGCGCTACCTGGCTGACCAACTCGAACTGTATTCCTATTACGGTCCTAAAGTCGTGCCGGGCACGTTTGGAATCGCCTTGCTCTCGAAATATCCTATAGAGAACCCGCGCACTTTTTATATGTATAGTGAGGGAGAACAGACTGCCACTATCCATGCCCAGGTAAGCGTGGACGGTATGCGCTTTAATATTTTTGTCACCCATCTGGGTAACGGCGGTCCGATCGTACAGCAGGAGGCTTTCTTACAGGAGGTGGATGGATGGGAGAATGTCATCGCCATGGGAGATTTCAACTTCCGCCCGGATAGCGAGCAATACACCCTGACCACTCAAACTTTGGCAGACGCCTGGTTACTGCGCTGGCCCTCCGGCATAGACGATAAAGGCCATAACCCTGACAGGCGGATTGACCATGTCTTCCTTTCTCCCGGTTTGAACGTGCAGGAGGCCCGTTTCCATACCGGACCTGAATCTGATCACCCGGCTTTGATGGTCGAGCTGGGTTGGTAGAAACACGAGAAAACCTTTCCAATATGCCGTTGTCAAACTAATTAACTTAGGAGCAGAGCATGTCTGAAATAACACCCCGCTGGGATCTGTCTAATGTTTATCCCGGCTTGGACCATCCTGAATTCGAAAACGCCATGCAGCAATTTGGCTTGCAGATCGCATCTTTGGAGGAGCTATTTACCCGCCATATTAGCCCAACCGGCGCGGAAACCGAGATTGCCGTGCTGGCCGATTTAGTTAGCGAGGTTATTTCCGCTCTCAATTCTGCACACCAACTGGGCTCTACCCTAAGAGCGTATATTTTTACATTTATTACCACCGATTCGCGCGACGATCTGGCCAAACGCCGCTGGTCGGAATTCGAACAAGTCTACGTCCGCTTGCAGAAGCTCGATACACAAAACCAAGCCTGGATTGGAAAGATCTCTCCACAGCTTGAAGCAGTCATTGCATCTAACCCGGTTGCTGAGGGGCATGCATTTTTTCTGAGAACTGCTGCTGAACAGAGCCGGTATCTGATGAGTGAGGTCGAAGAGAACCTTGCTGTTGATCTCCAACCCAGCGGCGCTAGCGCCTGGAGCCGGCTGCAGGGAACGCTTACATCACAGCTAACGATTGATTTTGAGTTGGATGGTGAGACAAAAAAAATGCCCCTACCGGCGCTGATCAATTTGCATTCCCATGCAAATGAAGATGTACGCCGCCGGGCGTATGAGGCTGAGCTGACCGGGCTGGAAACCCTGGCTGAGCCGCTGGCAGCCTGCCTTAATGGCGTGAAGGGTGCTGCGACCGTCCTCAATCAGCGCAGAGGACGCCAGGATGCACTGCACAGCGCCATTGATGATGCACGCATCGACCGCCCTACCCTGGAAGCCATGCTGGCGGCTATGCAAGCTTCATTCCCGGTTTTTCGCAAGTATTTGAAGACCAAAGCGCACCGGCTAGGCAAAGAAAAGCTGCCTTGGTGGGATTTATATGCCCCGCTAGGAACAAGCGCGACAGCCTATAGCTATGCTGAAGCTCGCGATTTTATCGTGGACCACTTCGCCAATTTCACCCTAGACCTGGCCGATTTTACAAAACAAGCCTTTGAAGAACGCTGGATCGATGCCGAACAGCGCGATGGTAAGCGCGGTGGGGCGTTCTGCATAGGCCTTCCGGCTGTCAAAGAGTCGCGCATCCTGTGCAACTTTGATGGCTCACTGGACCAGGTTTCCACCATCGCGCACGAGCTGGGTCACGCCTACCATAACCACTGCGCCTATCGCGCCGGTAAAACCATGCTCCAAAAGGCAACTCCGATGACACTGGCAGAAACCGCCTCGATCCTGTGCGAGACAGTTGTGATGCAGGCGGTCTTGAACGAAACAAAAGATCCCCAGGAAGAGCTCTCAATCCTCGAAACGAGATTGATCGGTGATACACAGGTGATCGTGGATATTTATTCGCGCTATCTATTTGAGAAAGAGGTCTTTGAATGCCGCGAAAAGTCTGAGCTGTCGGCTGCCGATCTGTGTGACATTATGCAGCGCGCCCAATTGGCTACTTATGGGGATGTGTTGGATGAGCGTTACCTCCACAAATATATGTGGACCTGGAAGCCGCATTACTACCGGCCCGAACTTTCCTTTTACAATTTTCCTTACGCGTTTGGCTTGCTTTTTGGGAATGGCTTATATGCTATTTACCAGCAGCGCGGCGCTGAGTTTATCCCTGAATACCAGCAGCTCCTGGCGACCACCGGCGAAGGAAAAGCGGCAGATCTGGCCGAGCGGTTTGGCATTGATATCCGCCAAAGCCAGTTTTGGGAGGACAGCCTGGCGGTGATTGCCCGGCGCATTGAGCGTTATTGTGAGCTCCGCTGAAATCTGTGTTAGTGAAAATGGGCTGAGTGGACATCCCACTGGTTCTCCGGTCCCAAGAAGGGGCGAATCCAGCCCAGGCGATCATGGTGCAAGGCCAGCAAGCAGGCCAGGAAGGTCGTGATCGGGACGGACAGGAACAGACCGATCGAGCCGACCAGGGTGCGCACGATCTCCTCCGCCACCATGCTCATATTGGAGAGCAGTGCATAATCGCCGCTATTCATGGAGAACAGCAGCAGCATCGGTAGAGCAGCGCCTGCGTAAGCCAACACCAATGTATTTACGGTGGCGGCAACGTGATCGCGCCCGATATTCATGGCCCGGCGGAATAAGAACTTGAGATCGAGCTTAGAGTTTGCAGAATGCAGCTCGAACACGGCCGAAGCCTGGCTGATGACCAGGTCATCTAATACCCCCAGCGCGCCGATCAGCATGCCCGCTAAGAGCAGCCCGCGCAGGTTGATTTGAGCGGTATTTTGCTGAACCAGGAACATGGCATTTTCATCGCCAAAACCGGTCAGGCGGGTGAAATCGATGAAAAAGGCCGACAGCAGTCCGGTGATGAACAGTGCGATCAGGATGCCCGCCACTGCTGAATGGGTTTTTAAGGTCCAGCCGTAAACCAGGTACATCGAGACGGATAAGAAGATGAACGAGCCCAGGATGGAGACCAGCACCGGGTCCTTTCCGGCTAGGATTTGGGGAATGATGAAGAAGATGATGATCCCCAGGCTGAACAGGATGCCGATCAGACTGCGGAAACCTTTCCAGCCGCTGATCAGAACGGAGACCAAAACAAAGACAGCGAATAACCACAACAAAGAGGCCCGGCGCTCGAAATCAATGAAAGTGACGAAGGTGCTGTTGTCATCCACACGCTGGTTGATCATCACCAGGATCGTTTCGCCCGCCCGGGTGCGCATGTTTTCAGAGAGGAATTGGTTTGTGCCCAGGTTGAGCTCCATTTGCATTCCCTGGTAGGGACCCTCCAGGATCTCGATGCGCAGGATCTGGTAAGGCATAGGCGTTTCATACATTTGAAGAACGCCTTCCTCGATGATTTCGATGACTCTGGCTCTGGCCGTCTCGGGAGGATACCCGATCGCCTGCTGGTCTTCCGGCGCTTGCAGTAGATTGGCTATATAGGGAATTCCCCAATAGATCAGAGCTGCTGCCAAAACGGTGAACAGGGTCAGTGCAATGATAAATTTCTGCTTGTCCGTGATCATACGATTTTCCTGCACGACCAGGATTCAGGCTGGTCGGCTTATATATTTGACTAATGAAGATGCCCATTCTATCACAGGAGATAAAACCGAGGTTTTTCCACTCTATTTGGACCTGCACTGCCGCGTGTGTTCTGGCAGCTAACCGTCAACACCTAATATGTATAATTTTTGTGTTGTTCCTGGTAATCCCCCACAGGTCTATTGCGGGATAACCGCCGATCTCTTCCGCCCCAGTGCGATCACAGTGAACCACAAGATCGTCGAGAAGAATATCGACCACTCCAGGATGGCCAGCAGCCAGATGGAAGGCCGGGAGACCATCCAGCTCAAATCCAGGTTGCTGGATGCTTGCTTGGTAGGGAGTTGCATATAGAACAGGAAGCTCCCATAACAAACAACTGCCAGCAGGCTGGCCAGGTTTACCCGTTTATCGAGCACAATCTGCCCTTTCGGTTGAAGCTGGATGGCCAGGCCAAACAGGACCACGGTGAATAAACCGCTGCGGAAATATGTCATGGCTGCGGTGATATGCGGCTCCAGGTTATTCATAGGGAAGATCCCTACACCAGCCAAGGAGATGGCAGCCACAACACCGGCAATACCACCCAGCTTGGATAACCAGCCGGGCAAAGCCAGCCCCAGACCCAGGCTGAAAGGTAGGAACAGCAGCCCACCGGCTACCAAACCGGCATTGAAGAGCCAACCCAGCCTGGAAACCCCGGCTTCACCCAATTCAGAAATAAAATGATTGAAAAGAGAATAGGATTCGCCGCCGCGCCCTTGGTATGAAAAGGCAGTGATGAGGATACAGACCGTTACAGTCAATGCACCTCCAATACCAAAGCGGGGATAATGGAGGCGGAGGAAACTCAAGATCGCCGAAAGGCTTCCCCCTCCGGGCCATTTGCGTAACATTTACTATTTCTCGACCCCAACCAGGTCTCCGAAACCATTGACCAGCAGAGTCCACTGGCTGCCAGGTTGGAATCCCTGGAAGGCCTCTAATTCGCTGATAGGGTAGGCATAGCGCTGGCCATCCGCCTCAAACCAGATTGTGTAGGTTTCATTCCACTCCTGGCTCTGGCGCTGGCCCTCGGCCAGCGAGACAGCCGGCCACTGGGGGTTGTAATCCGTCCCTGAGGTCGTCAGTGTGTCGATTACGCGCCACTCGGTCACTTGGTAGGTGCAACTTTCAGCATAAACCCGGTACACACAATCTTGCACCACTTCGGCGTAGCCGCTGCCCTGGTCAACCGTATAGGGCGTGCCGCATACCTCCTCGGAGTTCGGCTCTGGTTCGGATGACTCGTAGCGGAAAGCCTGCCGGCACACCCCAATGGAGGCGTTAGCGGGGATTTCGTCGCGCCAGCCCTGGGATTCCACCTCCACCAGGGCTTCGATCGGGATCGCACGTTCCCAGCGAACTTGTTCTACCACGCCGATTAGCTCGTCTCTTTGGGCGCCGCGGGCAAACATAGCCATGATAATGCCGCACAGCACAACCAACCCCAGCAGGCCAGCGATCATGGCCCAGCTCAAGCCCCGGCGCGGGGCAGGGGCAGCAACCGGTGCGGCAGGTTGGACGGTTTCTGGCGCCAGGGGAGCGCTGCACTGGCTGCAGCGCAGGGCGTTATTGGGATTGAGCGTTCCGCAACGAGGGCAGGCGATCTCTGGGGGCGGGGCAGCTTCATAAGCGCCCAATACTGTTCCGGCATCTCGTTGTTGACCTTCCACCAAATCTCCGCCACACTGGCGGCAAACCTCAGCCCCAGCCGGATTACGCGTCCCGCAATACGGGCAGTGGATGTCTGGCCCGGCGGCGGCTTCTTTTTCGATCGCCTCTTCTTGAATCAGCTCGGCTCCCAGCGGTTGTTCGAATTTTACATCCGCCGGTTGGGCTGCTCCACAACCCTGGCAGGTGCGCTGAGGGCCGGGATTGACGGTCCCACAGCGCGGGCAGCGCCAGATCAATTCAATATGTCCAAGGGTTTTGCGCGTCATTTCACCTCGTTTTTCGGGAAGTATGATTTCAGCTAGTTGTAATTCTACCTGAAAAGGCCTGGCCGAGTGCAATCATGGGCCTATGGAATTTCAGCTGCAAAGAGCGCTCCGAGTGGATAACCTGATCGAAGACTTGCACTGCCAGGCCATGCAGGTCTTTGCTGGCATGGGAGATCGCGCTGGTTTGGTCCGGCAGTACCAGGAGTTGAAAGAAGTATTGGATGCAGAGTTGGGTATGGAGCCGCTGGACTCGACAGAACGCCTTTACCAGCGTTTGCTTCAGAGCATGTGATTGAGCTACGAGCATTCTGTTGGCGGACAAGGCGCTCAACTGCAATAGCGCCTAAAACCAATATTCAAGATGAGACCAGCGTGCCAACCTCGCTGGAGAATAGTTTCAAGACTACAAAAACAACACCCACACTGACGAGGGGATGTGCCTCTCCTCGCTCAGGTGGGCGTCTGGGTTGGTGGATAGGGGCGCGCAGCCATTGAAAGGATCCGCACGCTCCAGGTGAGTATAGCTTAAATCTTCTTGTTGATTTCAGCCAGGATTGCCTCGGCTTTTTCTTGAGTCAGGCCGAGCTGGGCAGCTTGCGGAAAGCCCAAGATCATCTTGAGCGACATGCCTTTAGCCATGGCTACCATGGGATGGCTGGATGCGCCGGGTATATATTGGTCCAAAATAGCTTTGGCTTGGGGGTTGTCCAGAATTTCACCGAAGGTTGAATCTAGAGTAAATGCCATAGAATGCCTCCCTTATGATATTAGATTTGTGGAAAATTTCCACACGGATAGTATAGATTCTATCATGCGAATACCGCATGGAAGGCTCGAATTATGAGATTGTCCAGCTCAGGCTTCAGCAGGCGGTTCGCTGGGGACTGGCTCAACCGGAACACCTTCCATGCGTCCGGCTGTGCCCTGGTACAGCTCCCAACCCTGGCTGAAGATCACCACCTGCGCTACCAGCAGCCAGAAGAAAAACGCGCTGAAAGCGATGGCGACCCCGTTCAGAATAGTGTCGAGATTGCTTTGGATATTGGTGAGCAGGACGGTCAGGTTATCCATAGAGGAGCGCGATTGGTTAACCATGCTCTTGTATTCACCCAGGCTGGTGGAGATGAACGCAACGCTGTCAGACATGGTGATCAGGTTGTCCTGGATCAACTCCAGGTTGTCGTCAGCCGTATCCAGGCTGGTCGACATCTCGATGAATGTGTCCGGCAGGTCTCCCAGTGTGGAGGCCAATTCACCTAACGAGTCGGCCAGGGGCACCTCCGGGTTGTACATTTGCTCAGGCTGCTCCACAAAGGCGCCTATCAGGGGTGCGCTTCCCAACAGGAACCGGAAGGTGTCCAATGACTTGATAGCGCTATCCAGCACCACGGCGGCCTCCTGGGCGGTATTCAACGAATCGGTGGCAGACTCCATTGTGGATGGCAGCGTTTCACCCATGATGATGGTGATTTGCTCGATCATGGGCTTGGTATCCTGCACTGAGTCGGCCGTGGTGCCCAGCATGGCAGATAATGCATCCACGCTGTCTACTGTAGCGCCCAAGGCCTGTTCGGTGATGTCCATAGCCATTTGGCTGGTACTGACGCTGGCTACCAGGGTATCAATGGTGGAATTGGCATAAACCTCCACAGTGGGTGTTACCATCCAGGTGCCCACCAAACCAGCCAGGCTGATCACCAATCCCAGGATTCCGGTGATCATGACCAGCAAACCGAGAATGCGACGCAAGACGCTCATTGTGCCTCCTCTGTATATATTGTTTCTGATAGTGAAATATTCGCTCTGGTGATGGGGGTATTATATTGCTGTATTGGAATAATGCCAGGGGCAAATTATTTGAATTCAACCTTTTTTCTTATCCCTCACTCACAATAGATTATAATTTTCTTATCTGTAATTAATGGTAGGGGTAATTCGGGTTCTCCTTCAATAGAGGCCATTCTACAATTAACTCTATCCCCTGGGGGTTTTTGCTGTGATTGATTACTTTAGTATTGAAACGAAAATAATAACTATCATTGCTCCCCTCTTCATTAAAAGGTTTTATTCTGAACCGATTTGATGATTCCTGAATGATTGATTCCTGTGATTGTGGATTTGCACCATCAAATCCACTCAAAACTTCAATTGGAGCATTTACTACAGGAACCGGATTTATTGCAATAATAAATTCAATACAAACTAATATGAAAAAGGCGTTAAAATATATTTCATCTTTTCTAAAATTTTAATAAAATATTAAAAGATTTCCCGAAAACATCTCAAAAAATACTTCTATTACCTTGTCATTCAGCACTTAATGTGGTTGCTTCATAACTTTTATAACATTTAGAATAT
>JAWOHN010000087.1:0-39372 GCA_046485135.1 Anaerolineales bacterium
CGGCGCAAGGCCTGGCGCAGCCGGTCGATGGTCTGGGGCGGCCCAGCCCCTTCCTGGGTATACCAGACTTCCCAGCCGTTGCAGGGACCTTTATGCAAGGCTTTAGCGACCTGGTGGATCGAGCCGGTCAGGTCCTGGCAGCGCAGGTGACCGTTGGCTAAAATGGTGGCGGACAGGCGGCCCTGCTCGCCAAAGTACAGTTTCTGCCCCACCTGGAGCAGGCCGTTCTCCAGCAGCATGCCAAAGGAGATGCGCGGCTGGGTGCGTTTGTTCTCAAACTTTAAGAGCTCATCATCCGGCTCAAGCGGGGGGACCTGGTCGATCCGCTGGCGGGCCAATTCGACATAGCCGGGGTCGCGCTCAATCCCAATCCAGCGCCGCCCCAGCTTGCGGGCCAGCGCGCCGGTGGTGCCCGTGCCAAAAAAGGGGTCCAGCACCACATCGCCCGGGTTGGTCGAAGACAGCAGCACGCGGTAGAGCAGGGCCTCCGGCTTCTGGGTGGCGTGCGCCTTCTGCCCATCCACACGCAGGCGCTCTGCCCCGGTGCACAGTGGCAGGCGCCAATCGCTGCGCATCTGCAGGTCGTCATTGAGGGCCTTCATCACCTGGTAGTTGAAGGTATAGCGAGCGCCGCGCTGCTTCTGGGCCCAGATCAGGCTCTCATGGGCATTGGTGAAGCGCACCCCGCGGAAATTGGGCATGGGGTTGTGCTTGATCCAGACGATATCGTTCAAGATCCAGAAATCCAGATCTTGCAGGATGGCCCCCACCCGGTAAATATTGTGGTATGCGCCGATGACCCAGATGGCGCCGGTATCCTTGAGGACCCGCCGGCAGGCCTCCAACCAGGCGCGGGTGAAGGCGTCGTACTCGGCGAAGCTGGCGAAGCGGTCCCACTCGTCGTCGACGGCGTCTACCAGGGTGTTGTTCGGACGCCGCAAATCGCCCTGCAGCTGCAAATTGTAGGGCGGGTCGGCAAAGACCAGGTCGACCGAATTCTCTGGCAGGCTGCGCAGGACTTCGCGGCAGTCTCCCTGGATGACCTGGTCGAGGGGCAGTTCTGGCGGCGGCATCAGCGGGTGCACCATATCTGTTTCAAAAGCGAGCGAGCGCCGCTCAGGTGGATGGCTCGTCCAGGCGCTGGAGAGCGCGCCCGGTCAACAAGGCAGCCATCTCCCGGCGGTACTCGGCGGTGGCCCAGGCGTCGCCGGCCTGGCTGTAGGCGTCCGCGGCAGCGAGCTCAGCTCCATGTGCGGTGGGTCCGTCCATAGCCAGCAAGGGGGCTTCGCCAAAGCCGCCCAGGGTCACCCGCGTACGCCCGGAAGGCCAGGCTGCCACCCCTGCGCATACCAGGGGCCAATCGGCGGGGGTGCGGGCAATGTACTCGTAGGCCAGGCGGACGTTGAGGGGCAGGGCTATGTGGGTGATGAGAGCGCGGCGCAGCTCTCCCCGGCGCAGGGGCAGGAAATCGCCCAGGCTGAGCTGCTCGAGCTGGGCAGCGCCGGGCCGGTACAGGCTGAGCTGGGCGTCCAGGGCCAGCAGGGCTGCCGTCCAGGGCGAGCGAGCGTCTGCGGCGGCCAGAGTGCCGGCTACGGTGGCTACCTGGCGCAAATTGTAGCTGGCTTCCAGGCGCAGGGACTGGATCAGGGCCGGCTGGAGCGTTAACAGTTCGGGGGGCGCCTGGCCTGGTTTTTGACCCGCGGCAGCCAGCAATCCGTCCAGAGTAAGGGTGGCGCCCAGTTCCAGGGTCTGGCCGGTCAGGCGGTAGCCGCCCAGGCCGAGCGCTTGCAGGTCCACCACCGCCAGGGGCTGGGAGTCAGGGCGGTTAAGGGCGGAGCCGCCTCCCAGGGGTACCGTCAACGGCTGCGGGCGAGCCAGGAGGGACAGGGCTTCTTCCAGGGTATCGGGGCGGTGATATTCTATGATCATGATTCCTCGTCAGGGTACACTTTCCAGCCTAAGGCCGGCAGGTCGGCCGCGTCGATCACTTCGGTGGGGATGTCGACCAGCAGGGCTTCGGCTTCGGCCAGCAGGGTTCCCCCCTGGTCATAGATCATGGCAGCAGCGGCGGCAGTGCGGCCTTTGCTCTTGCCGGCCTGCCCCACCAGGCGCAGGGGTTGCCCGACCGGCACGTTGCGGCGGTAACGCAGCTCCAGGCGCGCCGTGTACATGAAGCGGGGCGGGTCGCCCTCCATATGGGAGCGCCCGGCCACCTCATCCAACATGGCTGCGACGACGCCACCATGCACCACGCCCGGGTAGCCCTGGAACTGTTCAGGAACGGTGTAGTCAGCGGTAACCTGCCCGGGGCCGCTGGAATAGAATGTGAGATGCAAACCGCAAGGGTTTTGCGTGCCGCATACAAAGCAGTTGAGAGAGTTGGGTTGTTTTTTCAATACGTGCATCTCCTCCATGATGGGCAACCGGCCGGCGATGACCCTTGATATACGCAGCCGCCCGGCGCTTGCAGTAATTATACTCAGGATCGGGGGGGAGTGGAGGCTGGATGGAGGAGGGCTGTTCAGTAACAGCTTAGACCTTTGGGTTGTCAAGCCTCCCGGCGGGATGGTTCTGGGGAGAGAAAATATCAACAAAAACGAATGGGTAAACGAACAGGAACGAATAGACAGGGGGAAGACAACGGATTTGGTCACGGATTGAACGGATTTGGCGTGGTAGGAACGCAGGGAAAAGATGCAGCACAAAGGCGGGGAAGGAGAAAGAGATTCACCGCAAAGGCGCCAAGGACGCAAAGTGAAAAAGTGCACGGTAAACGGATGAGGGAATAGACCGTCCCGCAGGGGTTGCCGGCATCCCAAAGGGGACCTGGGAAAGCCTGCGGGACGTTTTGGCTTCCCCCCTTCCCTTTAGGGAGGGGCCGGGGGTAGGTCCCCTCCCCGTGTTTTTCCCATCTTTCCATCCTCCAATAATACAGAACAATTGTTCTATGTCAATCCCACTTAGGGGGGAAAAGAGGGGGATAATCGGGTTAACCCAATGGGGGATAGCCCGAAAACGCAGGGTTAATCCATTTTGCAACCGCTTTGCAACCGTTTTAATAAATCGACCGGTTGCACCACTTGACCAAATTTCGCCTCAAAACGCCTGTTTTTGCGTCATTTTGGCCATTTTTCGCCCTTTTTTCATCATTTTCTAGCCATTTTTTACCGTTGCAACCGTTGCAACCGTTGCAACCGCTTTCTGGAACAAGACCCCCCCTTTAATAAAAATTTTTTTTCTTTAGCTCCCCATCCCCACTCTGTCAGCGAGTACCTCCACCGCGCTGAGCTGAGCCCCTAAATGTTGGTCAAGCTGTTAGTTTGACCGGTCTTTCCACAGTCCCAGCGCACTTCATTATGCAATGACAACCTCTCTTACCTGTCATTGCGAATAAATCCACAACGCCAGCGCTCTTCTGGGCAGCTGTAAGCGAAGCGGCACAATCTGTTTTTCAATGCTCTCTGTCATTGCAAGTACCTCCACCGCGCTGGCCTCTAAATGTTGGTCAAACTGTTAGTTTGACCGGTCTTTCCACAGTCCCAGCGCACTTCATTATGCAATGACACTTAAAAGATTGCTTCGTCGCAAAGAGCGCTCCTCGCAATGACAACCTCTCTTACCTGTCATTGCGAGAGCCCGCCGCTCTTGCGGGCCCTAAGCGAAGCAGCCTGCCCAGAGCGGAGCGAAGGGACGCAATCTTGCCCCGTCATTGATCGCACTATACTTACCACCCATGATCGCTCGATATCTACCAGCCATGCCCCCCTCCCCCGTACGGGCACGGCGATTTTTTGTGCCGTGCCCCACGGCCCATCCCCTCCTCATGATCATTCCGCCCTCATATAGCCATGCCCTCTCCCTTCTCCTCTCCCCATCCCCCAACGTCCCGCAGGTTCTCCCCCTGAACCTCAAATCTCCCCCAAAAACCTGCGGGACGTTTCCTTGCGCAATCCCCTGGCTCCCATGGTCCCCGTGGGAGCCGCTTCCTGGCCGCTCCGCGGTAACCAGCCCCCTTCGTGCTCTTCGCGCCCTTTGCGGTTCAATCTTTTCTCTACGTAGTTAAATCTATTCTCTCCCTCCCTCAAAAAAAATTTTCCATACACACACCCCCTCTCTTAAAAAGCGGTTGTTTCGGTTGCAACGGTTGCATCAGTATTAGCCCTCCCTCTGCATTTTCTTCTCTATCTATCCTTGACCGCAATTCCCTATTCGTTCCTGTTCGTTTTTCTTATTCGTTTTGATTTCTGCTGTGCTTATTGGCCCAAAGGGAAATCAAAAACGTCCCGCAGGTTCAGCCTACGGGACGTACGGAACCCATTTACCTTGGGGAATCAATCCTGGGCGAAGGTGTCGATCAGCAGCCTGACGTCGCCGCCGACGGGGTACAGGATGGGGCAGGTGCAGCCGTGCTGGCGATACTGCTCCACTTTGAGGCGCGCTTCGGCGGGGGTGCCGGAGGCCGAGATGCGGTGGATCAGCTCTTCGGGCACCAGGTGCTTGGCCTGCTGGATCTGCTCCTTGGTGGCGGGCCAGCCCAGGATAGACTGGATCTGGTCGACCACCTCCTGAGCGACGCCGGAGGCCTTGGCGATATGCGGTTGCTGGGCCAGGTATTGGGTCAGCAGGCCGCGGGTGGAGTCGATGGCTGCTTCGTGGTCGTGGTCGACCGAGCAGACGATGAGCTGGGGGCGGTCGATATCGTCCAGGGTGCGCCCGGATTTCTTGGCGCCGGCTGCAAGCAGCTCCAGGGCGCGGTCGTTATACTCGGGGGGCACGCAGTAGTTGAGCACCGCGCCATCAGAGATCTCTCCGGTGAGCTGCATCATCTGGTCGCCGGTGGCGCCGATCATGATGGGGACCTGACGCGGCTCGCGGCGCCCGTGGACCACGTCCAGCTCGATGCCGTCCACATGGTGGAACTCGCCGTGGAAGGTGACCCGCTCCATGTTGAGCAGGCGACGCAGGACTGCGACCGTCTCGCGCATGGCAGTGAGGGGCTTGCGCCGCTCGATGCCCACATTGCGCGCCAGCGGGTCCCACCAGGCGCCGATGCCGCAGATAATGCGGTCCGGGGCCAGGTCATCCAGGGTCAGGAAGGTGGCCGCCAGCAGACCGATGTTACGGGTCCAGTTGTTGATGACGCCCGAACCGACCTTGATGCGGTCGGTCACGGCGGCATAGGCAGCCATGGGGACAATGGCATCCCGCACCAGGCGAGATTCGGCCTGCCAGACGGCTTCGAAGCCGCGCTGTTCGGCGTAGCGCACGTAATCGAGCCCATCACGCAGGTCGTGGGCGTCTTGCAGGTATAGGGCAACACGTTCGGTCATATCAGCCTCCGTACAGATTGGGAATGATCGCCGGCGGGGAGGGGCCGGTCAGGGTGGATGGTTGGGGTGGAACAACGGCCAGCTACAGCTCAAGCTTGTTCAGCTCTTTGCTGACCAGCTCCAGGTCTTCCGGCAGGTCCATATCCAGGGCCAGAGAGGGCAGCTCGCAGATTTCCAGGCGAGCGCCAACCTGGCGGGCGCGCTCACAATGACGCTGGAAGGAGTCGGGGCCAAAATCATAGTCGATCAGGCCCAACGGGCAAACCAGCAGGGCGTTGGTGCCCTGGCGGCGATGGTCCGGGGCGACCACCACCACCGGGGGCTGGTCCGCAAATTCTAACATGCAGCGAATATCTTGGGGAGTGAGCAGGGGCAAATCGGCGGGGATGATCAGCACCCCCCGGGTGGCATAGTTGCGAGCGACGATGGTGGCGCGGGTCAGAGCCACGTTGAGGTGGGGGGCGCCGTCCTCCTGGACGGTGCGGGCGCCATGCTCGCGGGCCAGGGCCAGGGCAGCTGTATCACGGCTGACCACCAGGATTTGTTCGATTTCCGGGGTTGCTTTCAATGTATCCAGGGTGTGGGCTAATAAGGCCTGGTTGAGGCCGGCGCGCTCATCCTGGTTGAGAACGCCGGCCAGGCGGGATTTGCCCCGGCGGAGGGGTTTTACCGGTACGATAGCCCAAAGTGCCATAGAGTGACCTCCCTAAGAAATCTCGAAAAATGGTGTGCGTGGGGCATGCCCCCACGCACACCATTTTTCGAGTTATTATTAATTGACTCGGTGCAAGTCTTATTCCTGACCTGATTTTCAACACCGAATCGGCGTTTGCTACTACAATACTTATATGATACACTCAATCCAATTTACCACAAAGGAGGTAAAAATGGCTGAAGAAGGATATTGTGTAAAGTGCAAGACCAAACGTGAGATCAAAGACCCCGTAAAAGTTACCATGAAGAACGGACGCCCGGCCATCAAGGGCAAATGCTCGGTGTGCGGGACGGGCATGTACAAAATCGTATCGACGAAATAAGTACATACGGCAACCAGGCCGGCTTCAGGAAATAACCACTCCGGGAGCCGGCAATTCATTTACAAATTCAAGCACCTTACGCGCCAGCTCACGGCGACCGGCGGGATCGAGCATGAGAGTCTGTGTTACCAGCACCGCCAGGCCGGTAGCGGCAATGGCTTGAGCCTGAGCGGCGTCCTGGCGGTCGATGACAAAGCCGGACAGCAAGCCACCGTCCAACAGTGAACCGTAGTGGGCGGCAACGGCGGCAGCCGCCGGCTGGATGCCCAGCTCACGATACATCTTGGCCGCGGGACCTTTGACGGCCTGCCCGGCGATGATGGGGGATACAGCCACGACCGGGCGCCCCTGCAAAGCAGGTTTCAGACCGGGCAGCTCCAGGATGGGGGCAATACTGACCCAGGGGTTGGAGGGACACACCACCACCGCACTGGCCTGCTGGATGGCAGGCAAGACTCCCGGCGCGGGGCGAGCCTGCTCGAGTCCTTCAAAATGGAAGCCGGTCACCTGGGGCTCACAGCGCAGGTGGACAAAATATTCCTGGAAGGGCAGCACGCCTTGGGGGGTGTGAACCATGGTGGAGAGCGGGTCATCGCTCATGGGCAAAACGTCCGGCAGCAGGCCCCAGGCCTGGCAGAAGCAGCGGGTGATCTCTGAGAGGGACTGCCCCTCTTTCAGGCGGCGGGTGCGCTCCAGGTGGGTGCCCAGGTCGCGGTCGCCCAACTGAAACCAGAGCGGGCCGCCTAAAAGGGAGACGGCTTCCATCACCGTCCAGCTTTCAGCTTCCCGGCCCCAGCCTGTGGCAGGGTTGGCCAGGCCGGCCAGGGTATAACAGACCGTGTCCAGGTCGGGGGAAATATGCAGGCCGAAATGCTGGAAGTCATCACCGGTATTGACCACAATGGTCAGGTCCGGCGGGGGGAGCAGCTGAGCCAGGCCATGAGCCAGCTTGGCCCCGCCGACGCCGCCAGCCAGGGCCAGGATTTTGGATCTGCGCTGCGAGACTCTTTTCACCATATCAATAGTAGCGGGTAATTTCAGACAAGGGCCGGCGCGGGCGAGGCGGAGGGACTTGAGCCGGATAGCCGGTTAAGAGCATCCCCTGCGGCTGCCATCCCGGCGGCAGGTCCAGCGCCTGCGAGACGGCGGCAGGGGCAAAGAGAGGCGCACACATCCACACCGTCCCCAGCCCACAGGCATGAGCAGCCAGCATGAGCGCCTGACCAGCCATAGCCACGCTCTGCACCGCCATTATGTGCTCGGCTTGAGAGCGGGCCTGGTCAGGATAGGTATCCAGGTCGGCAGGGTCAAGAGAGAGGACGATCAACAAGGGAGCCTCGAGGATACGCTGGCGAGACCGTTCAACCTGAGCAGCAATGACCTCGGGCAATAAACCATCTCGCTGCAGGTCACGGCGGAATTCGGCGCCCATCTGGTCGGCCAGGCGAGTTTTGATAGCCGCGGAGCGAACGACAGCGAAGCGCCAGGGCTGGCGGTTGTGGGCAGAGGGCGCCCAAATGGCTGCCCCCAAGACGCTTTCCAGGACACCCGGCGGCACAGCCTGGGGCTGAAAGCGCCGCACCGATCGGCGGGAGCGGATGAAGTGCAGAAGCTCATCCCCTGGCAAGGTCAATCCTTGGGCGAGAAGGCCTTGGGTTGGATGGTGTAGCGGACGCGCACTTCGCCGGGGGCTTTCCAGGGATAAACCTCCCGCCCGGTATATTTATAGCACAGGGCATTGATATGTTCGTCTGCCCCCTCTTCAGTGTAATCGATGATGGTCCCGCGCACCTGGACGTAGCGGTAGGGGTCCTGTGGGTCGACGATTGCCAGGGCTACCTGGGGTTGCCGGCGCATGTTGCGGTCTTTGATGCGACCGCGGGCGGTGTTGATGAGGATATGCTCGCCATCGGTATTGAACCACATGGGCGTCACCTGGGGCGAGCCGTCTGCCATGATCGTGCCCAAGAAAGCAAAAGCACGTTTGGAATCTTCTAATAAATCCTGATGGCTTTCCGGGAACCCTTTCAAATGCATATAAATGTCCTCCTGGTGGTGGGTGGGATTATGCTTATGGTAACACCGAATCATAAGAAGGGCATTAGAGGGCCGCTAAAATCAAAGTGCAGGCTTTCCTCCCCAACCAGCCCCTCGGCCTGGCTAATGACCGAAATCGAGCTGACCAGGATTTCCCAGTCGAAGGTTTGGAAGACCAGCTTTTGAATGGCGCAGCTCATGGTCGGCCAGGGCAAATCATTGTGAGCCAGGGTGATATGAGGGATCCAGGATTCGGGAGCGTAATAAGGGCTGATGTCGTGGGCGCACGCGTGGGTCTTTTCCCAGACCAGCCTATGCAGGTGGAGCATTTCATCCGTTTTGACCACGTTAATGAAGACCACCGGCTTGGGCCCGCTAAACATGCCCAGACCAGCCGTGCGCACCCGGAAAGGGCGGGCGAGCGCGGCGATCTCTATGAGCACCGGGCGCAGCAGCTCCAGGTCGTAATCGCGGGCGACTTGCCAGGAAAAATGAGGGATGGGGGTAACCTTAATGCCTTCCAGGCCGCAATCCCGCTCCAGCTCGCGCCAGAGCTGTTCGACTTTGGAATAATAGGGTTCAGCCAGCAGAGATACGATTCCATGCATAAGCAATCACCGAAACAAATCTTGTTCCCGGGGGCGCAGCAGGTCCGGCAGGGAGGCCTCGCGCAGCGGGTATGGAAAGCCGCGCACATGCACAACCGGAGTGCCTTCGGCAGCCTGACCCATGACCAGAGAAGCGGCCGCGGCCAGCTCATCAGCGACGCCCACCTGGGTGACGCGCAGCTGGTAACCAAAAAGGTCGGACTGGCCGCGCAGGTCGAGCAGCGCAGGCAAACCCGACAAGCCGATGGCGACGCCCACCGTACCCAGCCGCCAGGCGCGGCCGTGGGAGTCGATGATCAAGACGCCGATTGGCCCGCCGGCGACCCCCTCGAAGCGGCGGCGCAGGGCGGCAGCAGAGCTGTCGGGGTCTAGGGGCAAAAGCAGCACCCACTCGCCGCTTGCATCACGGTCGCCAGCCACATTGGAGTGATCGATGCCGGCGTTGGCGCAGACAAAGCCCAGGCGATGCTCGACCACGATGGTGCCCGGGCAGGTGCGCAGAACCTGGTTGCTCTCGCGCAGGATCAGCTCCACCAGGCGGGGGTCTTTGTCGATATGAGGGGCCAACTCGGCAGCCCGCGGAGAGGCTTGAACCTGCTCCAAGTTAACCCAGCGCCCCTCCGCCTTGGAAACGACCTTTTGGGCCAGGACCAGCAGGTCACCCGGCAGCAGGTCTAAGCCGGCGCGAGCCAGGGCAGCCAGGACCAGGTCAGCCAGGTCATCTCCGCTGTGGATCAAGGGAATGCCGGGCAGGGGGGTCAGGGTCATGGTCATGGCAAGGGCAAATCCGGTGACAGGTAAGCTGGAATGAGCAATTCGCTCAATCCGTTTGATCAGGCACGCCGGTGACGGAAATGCTGGCGGTGCGGACGCCGTAATGCTTGTTCAGGCTGATCATCATGGCAGCCAGACCTTCGACAACGACCGAGTTCTCCAGCTTGCCGGCGTAATAGGCGCGCATACCGCCAGCCTGGGCCAGCTGGATGACCTGCTCAGCCGCGTCCAGATCATCTGCGCAGACCAGGACATCGGTGTCCAGGCTCTCACCCAGGTTCTTCTTGAGCACGTGCGAGGGCACCGTTTGGAAGGCGCCAACGACTCGCACACCTTCTCCGAGGATTTCCTGAGCCAGGGCAGGGGCAGAGGGGGGCGCGGGCGGGCGCGGGTCGCGAAAATCCACCCGGGCGGTAGCATCGACCAGAATCTTGCCCTGCAAAGCCTCCTTGAGACCCTGCACGGCAGACTCATGGGCGGAGAAGACCACGGTGAGGACACTGATATCGGCCTGCCGGGCAGCGTCATCGTTGTGCATGCCTTCGATAAAGTCAATACCGAGCTGGTCGTTCAGCTCGGCGGCGGTGGCCTGGGCCTTCTCGGCCTGGCGACTGCCGATGATGATCTTGTAACCGGCATGCGCCCAACGCATGGCCAGGCCGGGGCCTTCTTTGCCCGTGCCACCCAGGACGGCAACGACGGGGAAGTGGGGGTTGTGTGGGGTCATGATTCCTCTTTATGTCAGTTTGATGATAAACGTCCAGTAGGCGTAGGGGCTTGAGCTGGTGAGACCTGCAGGAGGTTTGGCGAAGCTCAGGCGAATTGCTGGTTGTAGCGCTCCCAGACAGCCGGGGAGAGCTGGCGAGCGCGGGCGTAAATGGCCCTCTCATCCAGGGTCAGCAGCTGGCGATCCTGCATCAACACCTGCCCGGCGACGATGGTGGTGGTGACCATGCTGGGGTTGAAGCCAAAGACGATATGCCAGGGCAAGTTGCCGGCGCTTAGGGGGGTGGGGGCGTGGTAGTCAACGAAGATCAAATCGGCCTGAGCGCCGGGGGCAATCCTACCGATGGGAGCGCCGGGGAAGAATACTTCAGCCAGAGCGGCGTTGTTGTAAACCGCCATACGCACCAGGTCCATCCCGTTCATGCGGCGAGGGTCGCGGTACCAGGCTTTGTGCAGCAGGTAAGCGGTCTTCCATTCCTCCCACATCGCATTGGAGAAGCCATCATTGCCCAAGCAAACCGGTATACCGGCCCGCATGAGCGACTCAACGTTAGCGACCCCGACGCCGTTGTTCATATTGGAACGCGGCTGGTGGGTGACCCAGGCGCCGCTCTGCGCCAATATGGCCACCTCGCGAGCATCCACATGCACGGCATGGGCAACGATGGTGCGGGGTCCGAGGATGCCGCGCGCCTGCAGGCGGTCCACCACGCGCTGCCCGGATTTAGAGACGCTATCGTACTCATCGGCCTCGTGCTCGGCAACATGGATGTGGAAGCCAGTGCCCTGGGGAGCGGCCTGGCGGCAGGCGTCCAGGGTGGCGTCGGATAGGGTCAGGCTGGCATGCAGGCCAAAAGTGGCTGCCAGGCGCCCATCTGCCAGGCGGCCGCGGGCGGCGCTCTCGATAAAGCGCAGGTTCTCCTGAATGCCCTGGCGGGCCTTGTCCTGACCATCGCGATCGGTCACTTCGTAGCATAAGACGGCGCGCAGGCCCGATTCATCCACCGCCTCAGCAATCGCGTCCAACGAACCGGCGATGGCATTCGGAGAGGCGTGGTGGTCGATGAGGGTGGTGGTGCCGTGTTTGATGGCATCCACCAGGCAGACCAGGGCAGAATAGCGGACGTCGTCGATGGTGAGGGACTTGTCCAAGGGCCACCATAGTTTTTGCAAGATCTCGGGGAAATCCTTGGGGGCTTCGCCGTACAGGGCCATGCCGCGCGAGAAGGCCCCGTAAAAATGGGTGTGAGCGCAGATATTGCCGGGCATAACCATCTGGCCGCGCGCATCCAAACGCTCGGCTTGAGGATAGCGGGCCAATAGTTCTGCCTGCGGGCCAAATTCGACAATTTTGCCCTGGTCGAGGTAGAGGGCCTGGTCCGCTAAAATCCGGTTTTCTTCTTCCCAGGTAACGATAAGGGCATTGGTAATTAACATCTAACCTCCTGATATTTATGTTGGAGTTATACTGTTCAGCCGGAGATGGCCGGGAATTGGGGTTTTGAGCGAGCGTACGCTCGCTCAAGAACCCAATTCCTGAACCTTAATCAGTCAAAGACGGTCAGCCAGCCGGGGTCATGCAAGGCAGCAAAGGCGTCCAGGATATGGCGGGGCTTGGTGCGCTCCCCGGAGAGATGCTGGGGGATTTCATCGGGACCAAAGAAGGCCACCGCGCTGGTCTCGTTGCTGGAGCGGGCTTCACCGGAGATCAAATCGCATAAAAAGACCACTTTGAAAGCGTGGAATATCTCCAGCGGGCCGGTGCGATTGGCGTCATAGACGCCGATCACTTTGCGAGCGTGCACCTGGAAGCCAGCCTCCTCGTAGACCTCGCGCTCGGCGGCATGGGAGGGCACATCACCCACGTCAGCCCAACCTCCGGGCAGGGTCCAGCCGTTATCCATGCGCTCGCGCACCATCAACAGGCGACCATCTTTGAAAACCGCGCCGCGCACGTCCACGCGAGGGGTGGCATAGCCCACTTGCGATTGGAAAATGCCCGCCAGGGGTTCCAGCTCCAAATCGGAATAGCTGCTGATGATCTCGGCGGCAATCTCGATCAAGCGATGGTAGCGCTCGCGCTGGTATTCATTCTCGGCAAAGTGATGACCGGTCTGGGAGAGGGCCTGGATCTCACGGGCCCAATGCAGCCATTGGAGTGGATCTGGTTTTTTCATCCTGACCTGGCTTTCTCGAACAGAAGGGCGCCCTTCTGGACCCCCATGCGGACAAAATCGGAAACCATGGGACTATTTTAACATGTTTCTAAGACGATTGGTTCCAGCTCAGCAGATGGGGGGTTAAAAAGTTGTTGGTGAATTCCGAATTTTAGGGTTGCAAACGGTGTGCGCAGAGAGGGAAGTTACCCATGAAGCTCTTAATTTTGAGCCAATAAAATGACATATAATCGAGGTTTGGAGGCTTTATGCAGGCATCTCTGTTGAAAATTCATCGCTTTTTAGCCAGCCAATCCTTCTACCCGCTGGTGCTATCCAGCCTGCTGGCAATAGGCCTGCTGGGGGCCAGGATGTTGTTTTTCAGGAGCTGGAACTACGATATGCTGGCCTGGAACCTGTTCCTGGCCTGGGTACCGTATGTGTTCAGCTTCGTGGCGCTGTTCCTGCACCGGCTGTCGCCGCGGGGATGGTGGCTGCTGCCCATTCCGGCAGCGTTATGGCTGATCTTTTTTCCGAATGCGCCTTATATCGTGACGGATTTCCTGCACCTGTACGATCGCCCCCCCATCCCGATCTGGTATGACATCGGCATGCTGGCTACCTTTGCCTGGACAGGCTGCTTCCTGGCGATCGCATCGTTGAGGACGATGCAATACCTGGTGAAGAATTTCCTGGGCGGCTTTGTCAGCTGGATCTTTGTCGGGGGAACGCTGGTGATGAGCGGGTTGGGCATCTATCTGGGCCGCTTCGGGCGCTGGAATAGCTGGGACCTGTTCTCGCAACCCTATGACGTAGCCCGCGATATCTTCTTGCGGCTGATCAACCCGTTCAGCAACCTACGCTTTTTTGGCTTTACCCTGCTGTTCACAGCATTCCTGATGGTGTGCTACCTGATGTTCGTATCGAGAACCCAGTTGGAGGAATTAGATCAAGAATCATAGCAAATTCAAGGATAGACGGGTATAATTCTTGTAAGGGACATGCCCTGCCGAATCCCGGATTCAGGGGTGTGGGTGGCTAAATACCCACACCCCTGAATCCGGGGTTTCACTGTGGTTATGCCCAAAGAAACAATATAATCCTGGCACAATCTATCAAACCAGCGGCTGAAGGAGAATTAATGACGAACCGTCAAAGCGCAGCCATCCAATATTTTCAAGATAACCACCAACGCTTCCTGGATGAGCTGGTGGATATTTCCAGCATCCCGTCTATTTCCACCGACCCAGATGCAAATGACGCCATGCAACGCTCAGCGGAGTGGGTAGCTGCGAAACTGCGGGAGCTGGGTATGCAAAAAGTAAGCATTTTCCCCACTGCCCAACATCCGTTGGTGTATGGAGAGTGGCTGGGGGCCGGTCCAAACGCGCCAACAGCTTTGGTGTACGGACATTATGACGTGCAGCCGGCAGAGCCGCTGGAGCTGTGGGAGAGCGGGCCATTCGAGCCCACAGTGCGGGGCGAGTATATCTACGCCCGCGGGGTCACCGATATGAAGGGCCAGGTGGCGGCCTTCTTCAACGCAGTGGAAGCGGTGCAGAGCACAGGAGACTTGCCGATCAACGTCAAGTTTCTGATCGAGGGGGAAGAGGAGATCGGCTCGCCCAGCTTGAGGCAGTTCATCTCAGAAAACAAAGAACTGTTGAAGTGCGACTTTGCGGTCAACCCGGACACTGGCATGCTGGCGCCGGACGTGCCCACCATCACCTATGCCCTGCGCGGGCTGGCATATTTCGAGCTGCGCGTCTACGGCCCAGACCACGACCTGCACTCAGGCGTATTTGGGGGAGCGGTGCACAACCCGGCCCAGGCGCTGTGCGAGCTGATCGCGGGAATGCACGACGAAATGGGGCGAGTGACGCTGCCCGGTTTTTATGAGGCAGTGCGCGACCTGGAGAAAGAAGAGAGGGCCGAGCTGGGCCGGCTGCCGGTGACCAAGGAAACCTACCTGGAGCAAACCGGCGCGCCGGAGATTTGGGGCGAGCAAGGCTATACGGCCATAGAGCGAACCGGCGCCCGACCGACCCTGGAGGTCAACGGATTGCTGTCCGGGTATACCGGACCAGGCGCAAAAACAGTGCTGCCGGCGCAGGCGATGGCCAAGATTTCTATGCGCCTGGTGCCAGACCAGGACCCCGAACAGGTCAGGCAGCAATTCATCAGCTACCTAAAAGAAAAGGCGCCGAAAACAGTGCGCTGGGAAGTCGACTTCCATTCCGGAAGCCCGGCCTCGATCTCGGATCTGCACTCGAAAGAAATCCAGGCTCTGGGGGAGGCGATGGAAACAGTGTGGGGCAAACGACCTGTATTTAAGCGAGAAGGCGGCAGCGTGCCGGTCGTAGCGCTCTTTTCGGAAATTTTGAAAATCGAGTCGGTAAACACCGGCTTCAGCACCCCGGCTGACAATATGCACAGCCCGAACGAGAAATTGCACCTGCCCACCTGGCAGCGGGGTACGAAAGCCTTGATTCACTTTATCTTTAATTTAGGAAATTAAACATGGACGAACCTTTATCTTTACCAAATTACGGAGGCCAGGCAGTCATCGAAGGGGTGATGATGCGCGGGCGAGAGGCAGTGGCGATCGCCATGCGCGCGCCGAACAAAGAAATCGTCATCCATCACGAGCCGCTCAACAAGATCTACAAGAGCCGCATCGCCAAGATACCCTTCTTGCGCGGTTTGATCATGTTATGGGATGCTTTAGGCCTGGGCATGCGGGCGCTGACCATCTCGGCCAATACCCAGACCGGCGAGGACGAAAAGCTGGAAGGCCCGGCCCTGTACCTGACCCTGGGCATCAGCCTGGCCTTTGCCATTGGGCTATTCATGCTGACCCCGGCGGCGCTGGGGCACCTGACCGAATTCCTGATCGGCCAGGGCAGCAACAGCGCGGCCTGGGTGGGCAACCTGGTGGAGGGATTAGTGCGCCTGGCAATCTTGATTGGCTATATCGCGCTGATCGGCAGGATCCCAGATATCCGGCGGGTGTTTGCCTATCACGGCGCCGAACACAAGACCATCAATGCGTTCGAGGCCGGGGCAGAGCTGACCCCAGAGAATGTGAGCCAGTACTCGCTGGAACACCCCCGCTGTGGGACGGCTTTCTTGCTGACGCTGGTTTTACTGTCGGTGATTTTGTTCGCCCTGTTGGGACCTTTACCCATGGGATTGCGCCTGTTAAGCCGCATTATCCTGTTGCCTTTGCTGGCGGGATTGGCCTACGAATATATCCGCTGGACAGCCAGCAACCTGAATAACCCTATTGTGCGGCTGATCATCAAACCGAACCTGGCCTTACAGCACCTGACGACACGGGAACCCTCCCACGATATGCTGGAAGTATCCATCGCAGCTTTCAAAGCCATGCGCGACCAGGAACGAGAGATTCATTTGTAGGTTGATCGTAGCCAGGCTGACAAGAGAATTAGGACTTACGCACCTCAAAGAAAAAGGTTCAGGAGTTGGGGTGTTGAGCGAGCGTACGCTCGCTCAACACCCCAACTCCTGACTATCTCCTAAGAATATTAAGAAGAGCCAGTCGGCCCAGCGCAGGCTGTTCGCAACCCTATCATCCGGTATAACCTAGATTGGTCTAATTTCGCACTGCCGTCACTCGCCGATGATCTGCACCAGCAGCTCCCGGCGCCGGGAACGGTTGTCGAAATCGATAAAGATGATTTGCTGCCAGGTACCCAGGGTTAGGTGAGAGCTGACAAAGGGCACCGTCAGGGATGGCCCTAACAAGGCGGCGCGGACGTGACTGTGACCATTACCGTCTCCCCAACGGGCATTGTGAGCATAATGCTGCTCCACCGGGATGATCTCATCCATCAGCCGGCGAAGGTCACTGAGGGCGCCTGATTCATACTCAATGGTAGTTAATGCACTGGTAGCTGAGGGAGTGAAAACAGTAAGGATGCCGTTTTGCAGGCCACTTTGGGCCAGCGCGGCCTGGACCTGGTCAGTGATGTCCACGATATCGGCGTCGCCCCTGGTATTCAATTGAATCGAGAGCGTTTTTACAGGCATGCTACGATTGGCTTTCTCACTTGCAGAGAGATCAGTCTTCAATCTCGTCAAGCTGGTCTGAGGGACTGGGGATCTTGCGTAAATCAACTACCAAGAAATCTTTCCCCAGCGATTGGGTGGCATCGACGGGGATGCGCTTTTCTGCCAGACCTTCGCCTTCTTTGTAAGGCTTGCCCAACTCGTAGGCAGCCAGCTGTCCTTGCAGGTCAATGAGGACGTCTTTGATGGCGCCCAGGCGGACGCCGTCCAGACTGACGATGTCGCGAGATTTCAAGTCGTCAGAAAAGGACATCCAGGCATCCCGGTCATACAGCTCGTCTTCTTTCAAGACCACGTCCGGCTCTTTGACCAGGATGACGTGCACGCCCCAAACCTGGACCTCGGCGGCGCGAATGGCCTCGATTTTGCGGCTCAACAAGCTGCCTTTGGATGTGACCAGGGCAGCCAGGGCCAGCTTATCCGGATCCACCATGATATCCGCCACACTGCCGATGTTCTGACCGTTGGTGACGCTGATGACCGGCTTGCCAATCAACTCGTGCATGGAAAGAAGGGACATGTCAGCAACTCCTGGAAAACTTAAAGGCAAGCCCTCACCGGAGAACAGTGAGGGGAAGGTTGATTGTTACATAGTATTGTATCATGATCCGTGCAAATGGGTTTTTTGGGATGAGGGGTTCTTAAAGTTGTACATTCAACCCCATCCCCGATGCTTAAGCGAGGGATATGAGCATGATACAATCTATTTGACTCGGCAGAGAGAAACGGGATGAGGGAGGCAGGATTGAGGATGACATCCATACGGGTTGTTCTGGTCGACGACCATCCGATTGTGCGGGCGGGGATACGCCATTTGCTGGCAAAAGGGGCGGCGGGATATTTGATCAAAGAAGAGGCCCCGGAGGCCATTGTGGAAGCCGTGCGAGGCGTGGCGCGAGGGGAGAGAGGCTGGTTGAGCCGGCGGGTGGAAGCGGCGGTGTACGCGGTGCGAGAAGGCTGGTTTTAAGCCAATGCCACAAAGATAAGGAAAGCTGAATGACCGCCAAAATGGTGCTGGGAGATCAAGAATACGAAGTACCCGCCGGGATAACGGCCAAGCAAGCCCTGGACGAGATCGGCATCCCCTGGCAGACGGTGCTGATCACCAGAGAGGGGGTCTTAATCAGCGCAGATGAAGCGCTTAAAGAGGGTGAGCTGATAAAACTCGTCCGGGCTGTCTCCGGAGGGTAAACCCCAGGGATGCTGCGGAAACAAGACCAGCGGGTTAGGCGGTCTCCAGATAGCGCTCGACCTCCCAGTCGGTCACCTTCATGCGGTGTTCTTCTACTTCAGCCCATTTGGCTCTGTAAAAAGCTTCATAGATGTTCGGACCCAGAGCGTCCTTTAAGACCTGATCGCTTTCCAGCTCGCGCAGGGCTTCTGACAGGGACCCGGGCAGCTCGAGCACATTGTGAGCGAGGCGTTCTTCGGGCGTCATATGGTAGACGTTGACATTGGTGAGGGGCGCCGGGCAGGCCAGCTCGCGGTCGATGCCATCCAGGGCGGCTGCCAGCATACCGGTGAAAGCGATGTAGGGGTTGGCAGAAGGATCGGGACAGCGCAGCTCGGCGCGAGTTGATTTCTCCTGACCGGGGGTGTGGCGGGGGATGCGTATGAGGGCAGAGCGATTGATTTGAGCCCAGCCAACATAAACCGGAGCTTCATAGCCAGGCACCAGGCGCTTGTAAGAGTTAATGGTGGGCGCCACCAGGGCCGAGAGCGAGCGGGCATGGGCCAACTGACCGGCAATAAAGCCATAGCCCAACCGGGAAAGATTGAACGGGTCGTGTTCGTCAAAGAACAGGTTGACGCCTTGCGCATCAAACAACGACTGGTGAACGTGCATGCCAGAACCGTTGATGCCAAAGACGGGCTTGGGCATAAAGGAGGCGATCAGGCCGTGCTGGGCAGCAATGGCTTTGACAGTATATTTCAAAGTCAAGACATTGTCGGCAGCCTGTAGAGCGCCGGCAAAATGGAAATCAATCTCGTGCTGACCGAGAGCGACCTCATGGTGACCGGTCTCGACCTCCAAGCCCATGCTGGCCAGAGCAGCCATCAGCTCGGTGCGCACCCGCACGGCCTGGTCACTGGCAGAGAAGTCGAAGTAGCCGCCCACATCGTGCGGAACGGGGTGCATGGTTTGGCGGTCATTGCGATTGAAGAGGAAGAACTCCGGCTCCGGGCCGACATTAAAGGTCCAGCCACGCTGTTTGACCTTCTCTAAAATGCGCTTCAAAGCGCCGCGCGGGTCACCGGGGAATGGGTTGCCATCCGGCTGGTAGATATCACAGAAGATGCGCGCCCGGCGCAATTCTGGAGGGCTCCAGGGCAGCACGGCATAGGTCTGCGGATCAAGGATCAAGAGCATATCGCTCTCCTGGATGCGGGCAAAACCTTCCACAGATGAGCCATCAAACCAGACGCCAGCGTCTAAAGCAGGGGTCAGGCGGTCGACAGGGATGTCAACGCTTTTAACCGAGCCGTACACATCGGTAAATTGGAGAGAGATGAAGGAGACTCCATCCAGTTTCATCCGTTCCAGCAATTCTTTGTTATCCACAGTTGCCTCCTAAAATGTTAATGAATATGAATCAATCCGGCAGGTATGCACTCAAGCGGGGTAGGTTGTGAATAATGAGTGCTCGCAAGTGCACGCTCAAATCCCCCCAAATTTGGAGTTTCGCCCCAGCGATTCCCGACAATCTAAAACAGAGTGGATTTTAGCAAGGGGATGGTAATTCGTCAACGGGCAATTATCGAGAGCTGCTGGGCTGGATATGAGCGTCGCGCAAATTGGGTGAATGTATGGAATGCGGGAGAGGGGACACGGGTGACTGTGCGCGTACCGCGGGGTGATAAAGGAGCGACACAGCCTGCTTAGCGCCTGGTGAGAGCGGCTTGCATCAGCTGCTGGATGCGGGGGATCATGCCAGCAGGATCCGGGTGCAAGCCTTCGATCAGCAAGGCGCTTTCGTAAATCTGTTCGATAATGGCAAGGCTCAACTCATCCGCAGGAGGGAGCTCATTCAGATGGGATAAGATCGGGTGGCGCGGGTTAAGCTCAAGGATCTTGGCAGGGACTTCGAAATCACGGTCCATCATGCGGTAGACGCGCTGCATCTCCTGGTTCAGCACACCTTCCGGGTCCACCAGACGAGCAACCGAATCGGACAGGCGCTGGCTGGGTTTCACCGCTGAAACCCGCTCACCCAACTGGGTTTTAAAGCGCTCAGCCAGGGCCTCGAAATCATCACTGCTGAGGGCAGGGGAATCTGCGGCCCCCGGTTCTTCTTCAGCGGGCAAATCCAGGCTGGCAGAGGCCCCATTTTGGAACTTGAAGCCTTCGTAGGTGGTCAAACCCAGGACCATGAAAGAATCGATGGGTTCAGGCAGCATGATGACCTCATAGCCAACTTTCTTGAAATAATCCAGGTGGGGGCTGCGCTGGATCGAGCGGAGATCATCACCGAGCAGGTAATAAATTTCCTTTTGAGCGGGGGACAAACCGCCCACATATTCGTTGAGAGAACGCCACTGGTCGGGATATTTGGTGGTGCGGAAGCGCAGCAGGGGATAGAGCTTCTCACGCTCGGCGTGGTCAGAGGCGATGCCCTCCTTGATAAACTTGCCAAACTCCTGCCAGAAGCGCTGGTAGGATTCGGGCTGCTCCTTGGCCTGGTCTTTTAAGGCGTTGAGCAATTGAGCGGTAAGGATCTTTTTCAAGCGAGCCATGACGGCGCTGGATTGAACGGCCTCGCGGGAGACGTTCAAAGGCAGGTCCTCTGAATCCACCACACCCTGGACAAAGCGGAAGTATTCGGGGAGGAGATCTTTGGTGTACTCGCGAATGAGGACTTTGCGCGAATAAAGCTTGAGACCGTCTTCCTTGCGCAGAGAAAACAGACCGCGCTCAGCGCTAGCAGGAACAAATAGGATGGCATAGACCTGCACGGGGGCATCGGTGACCACGTGCAGGTGCAGGAGCGGCTCACCGGCCTCGAGAGTGAACTGCTTGTAAAAATCGTGGTATTGGTCCTGGGAGAGCGTGCGAGGGGTGCTGCGCCACAAGGCCGTCTGGCGGTTGACCTGCTCGGCAGAGTCATTCAGATAGATGGGAAAGGCAACGTAATCCGAATGCGTGCGAATGACGTCTCCCAGGCGGAATTCCTGGCTGAATTCGGCGGCATCCTCTTTGAGCTTGATCTCGATGGTGGTACCCCGGTCGGCCTTATCGGCAGGCCCGAGCGTGTAAGTCTCTTCACCGGTGGCAAACCATTGGGCAGCTTCAGCGTCGGGCTGGAACGAACGGGA
Source organism: Anaerolineales bacterium (assembly GCA_046485135.1). Classification (GTDB taxonomy): domain Bacteria; phylum Chloroflexota; class Anaerolineae; order Anaerolineales; family UBA4823; genus CAZAQS01. The sequence goes on from JAWOHN010000087.1 coordinate 21,075, forward strand.
AGTGACCCGCACGGAGTCGGCCACCATGAAGACGGAGTAAAAACCGACCCCGAATTGCCCGATCACGTCCGAGAGCTGGGCGGTTCCATCTTTGGCGGTTTCAATGAAGGCTCGCACCCCTGAATGGGCGATGGTGCCGAGATTTTCGATCAGCTCGTCACGGGTCATGCCCACCCCGTTATCGCTGATGGTGAGGGTCTTGCTGTCCGGATCGGCGCTGATGCGGATGGCAAGCTCGGCATTGGGATCCAGCACATCCCGGTTGGTGAGCATCTCAAAACGCATACGGTTGAGGGCATCTGAGGCATTCGAGATCAACTCGCGTAAAAAGATCTCTCGCTCAGTGTAAAGAGAGTGCACCAGGATATTTAAAAGCTGGCGAATCTCTGCTCTGAAGGGCACGGCGGCTGTTTCAGGATTGGGGGATGGGTTAGGATCTGCGCTCATATGAGTCCTCCGGGGGATATTTCTCTTATCGGTTGATTAAAAAAAATCAAACAACTACTTTTTACCGCATAAATGTTAATTAAACACAAGATCGGCAACCCTGCAACTATATTAACACGCTTCTTACACTGTATTTGCGTATTTCTTATGCGCGCCTATTATCCTATAGGTACAATTGGAAAGAATATATAAAGCATATCACATCAGAATGATGAGGAGGATTAATACTATGTACCGGAGATTTAGAACCCCCACTGTATGGCAAGAGATGGATCGTCTGCAACGCGAGATGGATCGTGTCTTCAGGGCTTCGTCCCCCAGCCGGATGGGCACGGGCGGCTACCCGGCCATGAATATTTGGAGCAACGAGGACAATGCTGTAATCACCACCGAGCTGCCTGGGATCGACCTGGATGATATCGATATCAGCGTCGTGGGCGATACAATGACCCTGTCCGGCAAGCGCTCTGCGGAAGAGCTCCCCGAAGGAGCGCGCTATCACCGGCAAGAGCGTGGTTTTGGCAAGTTCACCCGCAGCATTAAGCTGCCCTACACAGTGGACGGCGACAAAGTCGAGGCGACCTACAACCGGGGCGTCTTGAGCATCGAACTGCCGCGCGCCGAATCCGACAAGCCGCGCAAGATCCAGGTGCGCAGCGCGTAAGAAGCGGTAGAAATTTGCAATAATTGCCATATGGAGGTAAGTGAAATGGAACACAAGAACCAACCCCTTGAAGCTGAAAAGCACGAAATTACCACAATCGACGAGACCGAACGCACGCGCGACCGGCAGTGCTTCGTTCCCCGAGCAGATATTTATGAGACCGACGACCATATTATCGTAGTTGCCGATATCCCTGGGGCGGACGAGAATTCGACCGACATCACCATAGAAAAAAACATCTTGACGATTAACGCCAATGTAGACTGGAGCATGTCAGAAGATTACGGGCTGAACTACGGCGAATACGGAATCGGAGATTACCAGCGCAGCTTCACCCTCTCGGATGAGATCGACCGGGAGAATATCGAAGCCACCGTCTCCAACGGGGTACTGCGCCTGCAACTGCCCAAAGCCGGGCCAGCCAAGACCAAGAAGATCAGCGTAAAAGCGGGCTAGAGTAAGCTTTTTGGAGCCAACAAAATGATGGAGTGCGCAGGGCGATCTAATTGCCCTGCGCACTCCATTTTTGGGTGATTTTCCTTTATACTTATGATTGTAAGGAAAAAGGAGGTCGTATGTTGAAAATGAAAAGCATTCTCATCCCACTGGCTGTGACGGCGCTGCTGCTGGCGGCGAGCGGGTGCAACCAGGGTGGAGAGCAGTCACCCCCATTAGCCGGAACAGAGTGGAAACTGGTCGAGCTAAACGGCAGAGCGCCTATCGAGGGCACAGAAATCAGCCTGAATTTTGAAAAGGAGAGAGGTGGGGGGAATAGCGGCTGCAACAGCTATGGAGGCGCATATACCAGCGGAGCGGAAGGGAAGCTCGAGTTCGGAGAAATCGAACAAACCTTGATGTTTTGCATGGAGCCAGAAGGGGTGATGGATCAGGAAACGGAATACGCACACCTGCTGCTACAGGCCGCCAGCTATCGGATGGCGGACGAGCGATTGGAGATTCAAGATGGGGGTGGAGTAACGATCTTGAAGTTTGAGCGGCAGTAAACTAGCAGAGATACCTATCGGGCAAAAGAGAAAAGCATGAAATTGAGGTGTTGGGCGAGTGTGCGCTTGCCCAACACCTCAATTTCTGAACCTTCTTCTTTGAAGTGTGAAAACTCTTAACTATTTATAAAATCTTGGCCGGATATCTTAAGCAGCCATCACAGCGGCAAGTAGATGATACGGTCCTCGGCGATCGACTGCTCGGCAGCAATCATCACCTCAATTGAGCGGCGACCGTCCTCTCCGCTTACCCGCGGTTCCTTATTCTCCAGGACGCACTCGAAGAAATGCTCCATCTCCAGCTTGGCTGCACCCACTAACTTATCATTCATAACAGGCCAGTGGCGTGTATCGGGCAGCTTCCAGCCATCATGATCACAGGCATAAAGATTCATAGGGGTGAAATTCAGATTCAGGACACCATCCGTGCCGACAACATTCATGCGGACATCACCAAAACCACCCCAACTGATTGGGCTGCTCCAACCGGCCCATTCCTCCGGCAGACACCAACCCACCTCCAGGATACCCAGGGCGCCATCAGCGAATTCGATCGTCAGCCAAGCGCAGTCATAGGTTTCGTACTTATCCCATACCCTGCCCTTCAATGCACGAGCATAAACTGACTTGATCGGCGCCGGATGATACCACAGCATCTGGTCGATATCGTGAACCGCAATGTAGGTAATCGGACTGACCCGACCCGCCAACCGGTAAGCTTCTCCGATGGTTGTATTGCGCCTGGCGTATGCAGAAAGAAAGCGTCCGATACTCCCTTCCTGAACCGCGGTTTGGATCATGGCATAGTTGACCTCAAAGCGTAGGATGTGCCCCACCATCAGCTTGACACCTGCATCCTTGCAACCTTGAATCATCGAATCGGCATCAGCGAGTGTGATTGCAAAAGGCTTTTCTACAAAGACGTGGGACCCATACTCGCAAGCGGCCAGGACCGGCTGGAGATGGAGATATTCTGGTGTGGCTACGAGAACAGTATCTGCTCGTTCACGATCCAGCATCTCCCGGTAATCCAAATAAGCCTTTCCTCCATAAGTGTGCACAAGTTCCTGCGCATTTGCGAGATTGGTATCAGCCGCGGCGACGCAGTGTGCGTAGGGTAATTCATGACCAACGCGCGCCAGCACCTTACCCATAAAACCGGCGCCGATCACTGCAAAGGTGATATCTTTCAATTACGTCTCCTTTGCCAACCAACGCATGGACTGCCGCCAGAATTGACCGTAATACTCCCATGGTTGGAAATATTGTGCCCAGTGAGGGGAGCAGTCGGTAGAGAAAGCCATCGCGCGCCCTTTGCCGAATTCCCAGACGACCACCAGTGGATTTTCATCCTCCCCTTCACCGATCGTGGCCAGCACTTTGGCATCTTCCTTTGGAATGATCCGGTTGAAGCCTTCAAAGACCGGGCATTCCTCCCAGGGAATACCCCTCAGGATGGGATGAGTTTTATCATGGACATTGACATGCACTCCCTCTGGAGTTTCTACTCGATCATCCAGCCCTTTCAAACAGGTCACAGGCAAAGCTTCTTCAACCGGGGTGTTGTAGTAGCCGCCGTGTCCAAATCGCCCGCTAAATGAAGTCCAGCCCCCTACCATCAGCAGGCCGCCGCCGTTCCGTGTATATTCACGGATTGCCTTCAAGCGGTTTGTGCGTGGTAGTTCTGTTCCCGGTATCCAAAACGGGTAGAGCGCAAGTACCTCACACTCGATATCGCTGAGGATAATCACATCATATTCCGACAATCCCTCAACTGTGCGCGGAAATTCAGAGATGGCAACCTCGTTCGTCATGTGCAAGACATCGATTCCCCCCTCCTTCATAGCATCGATAAGAGGTTGTCCCCACACATGTATTGAGAAGCCTTTGACTTCTACGTTGAAAGGTGAAGCAACAAACACCGGACCTATTTTCGCGGCTGCATCACCGGCATAAAGGACTTTCATTTCGTAATCTCCTTTCGAGTGAAATTATGGATCAAGCTCTTTGTTATGGCAGCACCACCCACGCGCGGGCGATCCTTAGAGATTATCTTTGGTTGGGCTGTGAAAGCCAAGCTCGCTGTAGCGCCCAAGTTTATCGAGAGACTTCTGAACGTAAGGGTAGAGCTCATCTCCAAAATTGTGATGTTCTTCGGCGGCCTCTTGCCAGGAGAGAATGGCTTGCTTGTATTTGCCAAGCTGCTCATAGGCGCAACCCAGGCGATAATGGATCTCAGCATTGCCCATCGTTGTCGGTTGTCCCACGCCCTGGTTGGGCGGGAACTCCAGGGCTTTTTTGTAATTCGTAATAGCCTCTTCAACCTGGTTTACTATTAAATGCGCTTCTGCCTTTTGCAGCAGAGCTTTTACGTATATGAAATGGAAGCTCTGATCCATCTCCAGGGGGACAAACTGCTCCCCATTCAGCCTCTTTAGCGCACCTTCATAGTTCCCCAGATCGACCATCATGGTCAAAGTTCGTTTGCGAAGATCCTCACGGATGGGATCAAGCGCCAGCATTGAGATCAGCAGCTCAGCGCGTTTAGCGCCCCAATCCATTTGGCGATACAGGTCGTCCAAGTGGATATAAAGGTCTTGGTTATTGGGATTCAGGGAAAGGGCTTCTTCGAATTCCTGTATGGCGCTTATGGGATCATCTTTTTGCTGCCAGTAGGCGAGTCCCAGATTTCTGTGGATACCGTCAAAAGCGGCCAAACCTTCCCGAGCCTGCTCCCACAGGTGGATCGCCTCAGAGTACCGTTGATGAGCATAAAGGAAGTTGCCCAAGTAATATTTGGCTTTATCATCAGGCACACTTTGATCAAGGGCATGTTCAAGGGCTATGATTTCCCACAACCTGCTGGGGAATACGCGGTCTGGACCCCCTTGCTGGCCTTTTTCCCTCCACTGACCCGCTTTGTCCGGCATATCCAGGATGTGGTAGATGTAGGCCCCCAGATAATAAACCAGGGGGTAATCCCATTCCGCAACTACGCTCTCCAGGATGGATAATGCGGCAGCAGGCAACCCAAGGTCCAGGTAGAATGCTACCAGATCCAGGGCATACTGCCGGTCATCTGCCAGGAGGCGTTGTAGCTTGGGGGCATACAATTCTTGTTGCTCGGCTTCGAGTTTGGATAATTCCCACAGTACCAGCAGATTCAGCGGGTCCTGGCTGAGGACTTGTTCAAATTGATATATGGCTGCATGGGTTTGCCCTGAGCGACAGATCGCCAATGCCAACAGGCCAGCCAGACTAGCTTGATCACCCTTCTCGGCTTCTATTTTACTCAGCAGCTCAACTGCATGATCCCAGTCTTTGCGTTGCAGCGCAGCGCAGGCCAGACCTCGCTGTGCAGAAATCCACATCGAATTGTGTTCTGGTACAGACCTGTAATGGACCTCAGCAGCCTCAAAATCCCCACCATACCAGGATATCAGACCCAAATAATAGCTGGCAGATGCTATCCCGAGGCTGGCTGCGCGGAGCAGGTGATCCCTGGCCTTGGGAAAATCAGCGCTGCGCAGTAGCATCAATCCCAATTGAAAATGGGACGGAGCGTGTTGCTCGTCCAGGCTCAAGGCTTGTTGATAGCTCTGTAGAGCTTGGGAACGATTATCGAAGTTTTCGTGCTTAAGCCCAATCTGATAAAAATCTTGTGCAGTATTGGTAGCAACTTCAGCAGGTGGTTCGGAAAGGTCGATAGAAGCTGGCTCTCTGTGGTGGGTATATTTCAAGATCTCCCCGCCATTACCATCTGTGACAATGAGGGTGATCGGCTGTGCACCTAAAGTACTGGCCGCAACGGGGATTGTCTTGAGCCAGGCGCGCTCAGGTGAGATCGATGTAACCTCCTCAAACAACATCTGGCCGGGTAAAGACAGTGTAATTCTGGCTGTTTCCAAAGGGTATACAGGACAGACCCCCAGGATCAGGTGTGCATAGGTATCGTCCTCTCCCTGGGTAAGGTGCAGCCGGGCGCTAGCCTGCGCGCTTGCACAGGTGAGTCCACCTAAATCGCGCAGGGGAAGCCACCACTCACGCCACGTTCGGGTCTTGCCGGGCGGAAGAAAGTCGAAATCAAGCTGCGTCTCCATTGCGCCGCACTGGGTTTCAGCATAGAGAGAGCCGTCGTCCATCAAGGCAGATTGGTTTACAATGCCCACTTGGGATCGACCCCACGACCAAAGTTTCATCCCAGAAACATCCTGGTAGCGTGCAAAATGAGCGTAACCAGTATTCGATGAGTGCTGCCAGGCTCCAAAATAATCCCAGATCACCTGGCGCCCAAAAATCGAGACCTGGGCAAGCATATCTTTCTCCCAGCGAAAATTAAGCGGGGCGTGAAGGCGTTCGGCAGGCCACATCGGCACACCTTCCATGCCGGGCAATCCGGGTTTAGCTTTGATCAAATCCAGGCGGGCTATCGGCCAGGAGGCTGTGCCTGCAAATTCATAGGAGCGTACTCGTTGCAATGGATAGATAAACTCGGTTTGGTCGTCCGAATCCAACGAGGCGTTTGTCCAGTAGTGGTAGCGACCAGGGATTGGTGTCGGATTGAAGAGCCTCACATCCTGCGCCAGGGCACAGCAATCCGGGTACAGACTCAGTTTGATCGTCCAGCGCATACCGGATATATGCTCAAGCCCTCCGATAATAATGGATGCGCTGCCATCGCTTTCCTGTTGGATATCCCAATTTACAGGGTCAACTGTTGTGGGGGCATGAGCAACTGGGAAGCTGAACTCAACACCCCCGGAAAAGAATGCCCCACGAATAGCTAATGGGGAAAACTTGATAACGTTATTTTTATAAAAAACCTCCCGCTGCGATACTTTATCATACACTGAGTACACCCGTCCACCAAGCTCCGGTAGTACCATGAGGCGCAAATACTTGTTCTCTAGAATGAGTGTGCGGTAGGTCTTTTCTGTCGCTATCGAGGCAATCTCATCTTGCAGGGTATAAGGATATATATGCGCCACGCCATACCGAGAGTGGAAGACAGGATTTGGGTTTTCGCCCTGAAGGGCATATGTGGGCAGCGTAATTTCTTCGATAAAGGTCCGTACCCTATCTGCATTATCTGGTGTGCTCATCATGGTGTCAGCCTGTGCCTGTTTTAATTGCTGTGCGAGTGAGGTTTAGTGGAAGGTGACTGATGTAGATAGCCCTTCGGTCAGCCAGCGATGTAATAGCAGCGCCAGGATCAACGGTGGGACCAATCCCAAAGTCATGGCTACAGAGATTAGGGTATAACTGGCATCGGGATTGCCCGCGATGGATGCGATAATCACAGGTCCAGTGTGAGTAGATATCGTTTGAGTCAGAAAACGAGCAAAGAGAAACTCATTGTATGAGGTCATAAAGGCAAAGGCGGCCGCCGCCACAAATCCGGGCAGGGAGATGGGGATGACAATCCTGATCAAGGCCTGGTAGGAGTTGCATCCATCTATAAGGGCTGCGTCCTCGAAATCCTTGGGGATGCCGTTGAAATATAGGGTCAGGAACCAGATGGTGAAGGGGATTGTCAATGCCAGGTAGACCAGGATAAGCGAGATATACGTATCCATTAATCCCAGCGTGCGGATAATGATGTAATAAGGAATCGCGACCGCGATCGTTGGAATCAACCGGCTGCCCAGAAAGAAATTAAAAGTGAATACTTTACCCCTGAATCGCAAACGTGAAAATGTGTAGGCGGCCAAACCACCTAGAATAAGATTGATGACCATAACACTTGTGGCAACAATGAAGCTATTCTTCAAGGCCTGTGGGATCAAGCGAGCCTCTTGAGAGATCCGGCTACGCAGTTGCCCTTTTACCTCATAAGCGGTCGGGATTTTGCCCGTGAAAACATAATTGTAATTATCGAGAGTAGGATTTTGGGGGATGACCCGTGGAGGTTTGCGCAACAATTCATTCTCACCCTGGATGCTGGCAACTCCTACCCAGAGAAGAGGGCCAACGATAAAAATAAACAATAGGACAGCCAAGAAATTTAGGAAAACCGAGCGGATCTTTCCTCTTATTTTTTCGTTCATAATTCCATAATCCTTCGTTATCCTTAAATCGCCGTTTCTTCGGTTCGCAGTACCCGCAGATACAGCAAAATAAGCACCAAGGTGATCATAGCAATGATGATAGCAAGGGCAACCCCGTGCCCTAAATTAAGTGATTTGAAAATTTCAGCATAAGCAAACCAGCTGATGAGCGCGGTGGCATTGGCTGGGCCACCGCCGGTCATGACATAAATCGTATCAAACGTTAGGATGGCTGTCATCGTCTCGTAGACCACTATAACCAGGAACACCGGACGTAATAGAGGCAGCGTGACATGGCGGAATATTCGCCAGCCTCCACCACCGTCGATTTTGGCCGCTTCGTAAAGCTCCTGTGGAATAAGCTGCAAGCCGGCCAGGAAAAAGATAGCCACCAGCGGCCCCTCTTTCCATATATGTGCCATAATCAGGCTGACTTTAGCCAAATTCGGGTCTGCCAGGAAGGGAATGTATCTGTCGATCAGACCCAATGTATAGAGCAACCCATTGAGGATCCCAAAGTCTGCATTCAAGATCCATTTCCACATCAATCCGCTTACGACAGCCGGAAGCGCCCATGGCAACAAAATAACCACTTTGAGGGGACCAGCCATTTTGATCTTGGAGTTAAGCAGCAATGCGACGCCGAGTCCGAACAGGATGACACCCGTCACAGCAGAAACTGCATAAATCGCGGTTACCGTTATGGAATTTTTGAAGTAATAACTCGTGATGACATTGATATAATTTTGCAATCCAACAAATGGGTGGTCTCCTGGACGCGTGAGCAGATATTGATAAAAACTCATGCGTACAGCGTGAATGATAGGATAGATGGCGAATAATACTATGACGAGGAAAACCGGGAGAATTGAAATATATGGGTATATCCTATCCGTGAATTTCGATCTCCTCCTCTTGGCTTTTACAACCATTTCTTGTTGGGTCATCCGTGACCATCTCCAGGTAATTTCAAGCGAGATGTAAGACAGAGGGCGACAGAGATGAATAACGTCGCCCTCTGTCCAGGTGAGGATTAATTTACCTTGCAGCTAACTCGTCCCAATAAGCAGCCATATTGTTAAGCGTATCCATGGTGGATTGTTGCCCAAGAATGGCTTTGTGGACTTCTGCTCTGGTGAAGACATCCCAGGCTCCGAACCAGGGGGTTAATCCCTCTTTGGCTCTTGCCAGTTCGGCCTGCGCTGAAATGACATCAACATCACCCCATTGCCCAAACGCTTCCTGGACATCGGGGTCTTCAAACAGCGGTAGTTGAGCGAAGCCAAGGCCATTTTCAACCGCCCAGCGTTCGACTACTTTGTACTCGCCATCGGTCTTGCCACCAAAGTATTCAAGGAATTTCCACGCACAGGCTTTTGCGGTATCACCCAAATTCTTGGCCTGAGGGGTCATTGCATAGAAGCGCACATAGCCCACAGTGGAGTGACTATCACCGGGCATCAGCGCAATTTTGAATTTGCCCGCGAAATCACCACTTCCGGGCTTGTTCAGCTCTGCCATATTGTACTGGGGAAGTATAGTGAAAGTGTGCGCGCCTGCTTGCATGCTCTTGACCTGGTCAATTTCGGCTGTCTGCAGGCTGGCGGGGTTAAGAATTCCAGCGTCGTAAGCTTCTTTCAACCACTCAATCGCTTCATAAGCTGCACTGCCTTCCTCCGCGAAAGTTGGTTGGTTATCCTCATCGAACAGGGCACCAGCCCCCTCATGGCGTGCGTAAATCATGGAGATCAGCGCTTCAATTGAGGCGCCTTCCTGCTGGGAGAAGGCCAGGATCATGGGATAATCGGTGATACCCTGCTCCTTGAGCGCTATGGACATATCCCAAACGTCCTGCCAGGACTCGGGGGGAGAATCGAAGCCAACCTGTGACAGATGATCCTCGTTATAGACAAAGTCGATGGTGTCGGCATAGTAAGACAGGCCGTAGACATGGCCATCATAAGTCATGCCCTGGAGTGCATAAGGGGCCAGCTCTGGACTGTAGTCTAAGACCTCGGGGAAGTTCGGATCAAGCGGTTCTAACCAATTGGCTGCTGCCCACTCCTGCAGCCAGTGATCCGAACCGTAGAGTAGCGGTGGTGGATTGCCACCCGCGAAGCGTGCGACCATCGTGTCGTGGTAATCGAGCCAGGAGTAATCCTGCAGGTTGATTTGGCATTCTGGATTCGCCAACTGGAAATTTGCGATGTTATCCTGAATAGTTTCGATCCCGTACGACCATACGACAAAATCAAGCGAGGTTGGTTCTGCTTCTGCAAGGGGGGCCTCTTCCGCAGGAGGAGAAGTCGCTTCCTCCACAGGAGGCGCTTCTGCTGCTGGAGCGGCACAGCCTGCCACCACTGTCGCGATGAACATGGCAACCAGAACCAGGACAAGAAATCTTGGATAGGTTTTCATTTTATTTTCTCCTCTCTCGTTCTACTTGATATCAATTCATCGTCATGTAATTACAGATTTATTTAATCCGTACGACCTGCCACCTCCTTTTATGGTTTGTTCCCAATAGCCCATAAGCTATTTTTTCCAACAATCTCCTTTGGAAAAATGCAAATTTGGGGTTCCCGTTTAAAATCGTGTTTCTGTTCTCAGGTCGGGTTGAGGACAAAACAAATGATTATTAGGATTTATACGGAAGTGATAAGTGATTATTTGAAGGAAAGTCTGAGTCGCTCTTGGCATATGTTGCATATTAAAACAGGTCAGCAAGAGTAAGTTATTAAAACTTAATAACAATCTATATGGTAGACGATTCTTCTTAATTTGTCAACTATTAATGTTTTCTGTGCTCAATTTACTAATAATATTCATTGAAAAAGTCCCCTTTACACCAAAAGCTCCACATGGCTTGACAAGGAAATGGAATCATGTAAACTATTTGTTAATAAAGTTAACTATTGAAACACGGTAGGTTCTATAGGTCGTCCTACGGATGCAAAAGGTAACCCCTCGGCGAGCAAGAGCACAAAATACCCAAATTGTGCTCAAGACCATCTATGCAAATGGCCCGATCAGCCGCGCTGAGATCTCGCGCGTGACAGATCTCACCCCACCAACTGTCTCGGATGTCGTTTCAGAATTGATCACCAATGGGCTGGTGGAGGAAGTAGGGCATGCCCCTTCTTCTTCAGGTAGACGCGCCATTCTGCTGCAAGTTGTTGATGATTCACGCCAATTAATCGGAATCGACCTATCGAGGCGTGACTTTCGAGGCGCGCTGGCTAATCTACGCGGCCAAATCAAATACCGGGTAGATTTACCACTCCAGGGACGCGATGGGGATGCGGCTCTCGCGCTCGTATATGACCTGGCAGACATTCTGGTTGAAACAGCGAGTAGTCCATTGCTCGGGATCGGTGTTGGCGCGCCCGGGTTGGTAGACGCCTCCAAGGGGGTGCTCCAGCAATCGGTCAATCTGAATTGGCGCTATATTCCATTAGGCAATCTGTTACAGAAACGCTACAATCTCCCGGTTTATATGGCCAATGATTGTCAGGTGGCTGCCTTGGCTGTGTATACATTTGGCGCGCATGCTGATAATGAATTGCCTCTGGTGGTGATCAATGTGGGTTGGGGTGTTGGCGCCGGTATCATCATCCACGGAAAACTTCTGCATGGCACACCAGTGGGCGCGGGGGAAGTCGGGCATGTGACTGTGGTAGAGAATGGTGCCCTGTGTGCCTGCGGGAATTATGGCTGTCTGGAGACTATTGCCAGCAGCAGGGGCGTCATCAGACGGGTCAAGGAACTTATAGATTGCAATCCACGCTCCTTCGCAAACAAATCCGTTGCCGGTTCTGACCCAATCGATATGGACATGGTTATCGAGTTGCTTGAGGCAGGCAATGAAGACGTACGGCAAGTAGTCCTTGAGACGGGTCAAGCCTTGGGCAGTGTTGCTGCCAATTTGGTAGGTGTATTGGGGAGTTGCCGGATCTTACTCAGCGGTGAAGTAACCCGCCTTGGTCAACTATTGATAGAAACCATGAGAGAGGAGATGGACAGGCGAACGCTTCCCTCTCTGTCCAGGGTTTCTGAAATTGGGAAGGCAAATATGGGATCGGATATTGTGATCCGGGGGTCATCGGCCTTGATCCTGCATCATGAACTTGGCGTCCTCTGAAAAAGAACTGGGAAGACAATGTATGAGTGAAATAAGTGTTCAATCGTGGAAAATGCCCGCAGCTCAACTGGGACCAGATAACCCCCTCCCCCCTCTCTCTCGTCGCAAGAAACCTCAATTCGAAACCATTTCCGGCATACCGGATGATATCTTAATCAATATGGCGTATGGTCATGTGCACAGCATATTGCCCTATACAATACAGGATGGGTACACTCGCCAGTTCCGGCCCACGGAATTTCGTGTTGCTGTAATAGAGAACGAGATATTACGGGCCACTTTTCTGCTCGAATTTGGGGGGCGTCTGTGGTCTCTGTTTCACAAACCCTCGGGGAGCGAATTGTTGGAGGTAAATCCGGTTTTCCAACTGGCAAACCTGGCAATCCGTAACGCCTGGTTCAGCGGTGGTGTGGAGTTTAATCTTGCGACGACCGGTCATTCGCCTTTGACCTGCTCGCCAATATTTGCCTGCCAACTGAAACGGGAAGATGGGACGCCAATTCTGCGGCTTTATGAATGGGAACGCTTTCGCCAGGTCCCTTACCAGATTGATGCATATCTGCCTGACGGTTCTCCCCTGTTGTTCCTGCTGGTGCGAATCACCAACCCAAATGAGCATGATGTTCCTATGTACTGGTGGTCTAATATCGCCGTTCCACAGAGGCCACATACTCGCGTGATTACTCCAGCCAAATCTGCCTACTGTTTGGGATGCCAGAAGGATGGTTTTGTTCGCATCCCCGTTCCCGATTTTAATGGGATCGATTTCACTTATCCTGACAATGTCCCCTATGCCGCGGATTACTTCTTCGACATCCCCACTGGTCAACGCCCCTGGATTACTGCCCTGGACGGCGAGGGAAAAGGGTTGGTGCATACCTCGACCAGCTGGATGATGGGTCGCAAGCTGTGGGTGTGGGGGACAGGAGCTGGGAGCACAAACTGGCAAAAATTCCTTTCACCACCAGGTGGTGGGTATATCGAGATTCAGGCTGGCCTAACGCCTACTCAACTGGAACATCTGCGCATGCCTCCTGGCGCCGATTGGTCGTGGCTGGAGGCTTATGGCCTTCTCCAAGCTGATGCAGCGAATGTACACGGACCTGATTGGGCACAAGTGGTACAAAGTGTAGAGAAAGCAGTGGAGGGTCTTTCTCCATATGCTGATCTCATGCGCCAATACGATCTGGGTGCAAGGTATGCAGATAGCCCTCCCGTTGAGATGTGGCAGCGAGGCTCTGGATGGGGCGCACTGGAGCGCCGCCGGCGGGAGGCAAGCGGAGGTGCGCCTTTATCTACCCCTGGCCTGATTTTTGCTGACGATTCGCTTGCAGATGAACAGGCGTCCTGGATCAGACTGCTCGAAAAGGGATCATTTCCAGTTTCAGATCCTCGAACGCCTCCGCTCAGTTTTGTCGTAGGAGAGAAATGGCAGGCTTTATTGGAAGCCGCCTGTGATACTGGTAGCCGCGATAACTGGCTTGCCCTGCTTCATTTGGGCGTAATGAAATATTGGACAGGAGATCTGCAGGGTGCCCGCAGCGCTTGGGAAAGATCACAGGAACTGGCAGCGACTCCCTGGACAACCCGAAACCTGGCCATCCTGGCCTGGGAAGAAGGGTGTCTTGAAAAAGCCGCTGGATTGCTGATCAAGGCTTTACGGATGGCGCCCAATATATTGCCCTTAGCAATCGAATGTGGGCGTTGTCTGCTGGAGGCCGGTCGCACCCAGGAGTGGTTGGAACTGCTAAAAGAATTACCTGGGTCGATTCGCCTGAGTGGGCGTATTCGATTACTGGAGGCTCAGGCAGCTCTAGCAGAGAACAAATTAACTACGGTGGCTAGTTTCTTCGAGGAACAGGTCATCATAGATGATCTGCGCGAAGGAGAGAGGACGCTAACGGATTTATGGTTTGCTTATCATGCCAGACGGGTGAGCAATGAAGAGAATGTACCACTTAGCGATGATCTCAAGAAACGCGTAAGCGAAAAGTTACCTCTCCCAGGAGAGTTCGACTTCTCGATGACTGCAGAAGCCAACCCTGGAGAATGATCGTCAAACGGAAATATTATCCGCGTCCGCGTTGGGATCTACCCGCAAATTCGGTGGAGTATGCCGCATGAACACAGACCTCAAAGACATCATCCCGAATTTTCAGTTTGAGGGCGTTTTTGTATCCGCCAGCATCTATGGATCAGGTCATATTCACGATACTTACGTTGTTGTTTTTCAAACAGGTGGGGATACACGTCGCTATATCTTACAACGAATAAACCATTATGTCTTCAGAGATCCTGAAGGTGTGATGAGGAATATCCAGTTGGTGACCACTCATTTACGTCGCAAGATCATTGCAGCTGGGGGTGACCCACAACGTGAGACTCTTAACCTGATACCCACTCGCGATGGAAATATTTATTATCGGACAGATGCGGGAGATTACTGGAGAGGTTACGCTTTCATCGAGGGAGCGCGTACCTATGACTTTGCGGAAAATCCGGACTACGTTTATAACGCGGCAAAGGCGTTTGGCAACTTCCAGAACATGCTCAGCGATTTACCTTCAGAGCAGCTTGTGGAAACGATCCCCAATTTCCATCACACCGGGTTGCGCTACCAGGCTTTCCTGGTTGCTGTAGACAACGATGTAGCAAAACGGGCCCGATTTTGCCAGCCAGAGATCGACTTTGTTAACAAACGAGCTGGAATGACCTCCATTCTCACCGACATGCTCGCAAACGCTGAGGCACCCGAACGAGTGACCCATAACGATACCAAGTTCAATAATGTCATGATCGACGATCAGACCGGGGAGGGGATTTGCATCGTCGACCTGGATACGGTCATGCCTGGGCTGTCTTTATATGATTTTGGAGACGCCATCCGCTCCATTGCTAATACCGCTGCTGAAGACGAAACAGATCTCTCCAAGGTAAATTTTGACCGGGAGGTCTATCGTTACTACTCCCATGGTTACCTGGATGCGGCTGGTGAAATATTAACCCACCGGGAAATCGAGCAAATGCCATTCTCCGCCATTCTCATGACCCTTGAGTGTGGTATACGCTTCCTGACGGATCACTTGCAGGGAGATATCTATTACAAGATCCACCGCCAAAATCACAACCTCGACCGCTGCCGCACACAGTTTAAGCTGGTGAGAGATATGGAAGAGCAGTTCGATCAAATGACCGAAATTATTGAAAAGTACCGCCAGGAAAGATAATTACAGATGAAATCGTCAATTTCTCACTCTCTCAAAGCCATCCTCCTGGCTGCCAGGCCTGGAGAGGAGGATGGCGTAACCTTCTTCAAGGTTCTCGGACCACTTGGCCAGAGATTGGTCATCGATTATGTCATCGATCTGGTCAAACACTTTGTCTCGCCAAAAAATGTTTACGTTGTCGTTGGCTACCAACGGGAACAGGTCCAAAGCCACTTGGGTGATGCCTATACTTATGTCGTCCAAGATCAGCTCCTAGGGACGGGGCACGCGGTGCTACAGGTTTGTTCTCACCTAGAAAGTTACCAGGGCGACCTGTTGATCCTATACGGCGATACCCCCCTCTTTCGACCAAACTCGATTTTAGGGATGCTAAACCGCCACCGCCTTAAAGGCGCGGACCTGACGTTGTTTACCAGCGTCTCCAACCAACCCTTGCCATATGGTCGCATTATTCGGGAGTTGAGCGGGCAGATTGTAGGCATCATTGAGGATACCGAAGCCTCCGAACAAGTTCTTTCCATTCGTGAGCTGAATGTTGGCGCTTACGTTGCTCGCGCTGAGGCGTTGTTTCGCGCGCTTCAACAGCTGGCTCAGGGCAAGGAGGGGATGCGCCTGCCGCTTACCGAGGTCGTCCACCAGATGATCCGCTCTGGGTGCCGCGTGACCAGTTATTCCAGCTATGACCCTGACGAGATTTTAGGCATCAACACAGCTGCTGACCTGGAACAGGCTGAATTTGTGCTCTCTAAACGCTACTTGAGACCTGCCCGTACCGAAGAGGAGAGTGAGATCCATTTTGGCACCGGGGGTTGGCGAGCGATCATCGGCGAGGGCTTCACCATGCGAAATGTCCGCCGCCTGAGTCAGGCGTTGGCAAATCGCCTGACTCGCCTGGGTCAAGAGAAGCAGGGAGTATTGGTGGGCTACGACCGGCGATTTTTATCTGACCGGGCGGCCGAAGTTGCTGCGGAAGTCTTTGCTGGAAATAACATTGCTGTCACCTTGCTCTCCGAGGCCGCGCCGACCCCACTCATCACCTTTGCAACAGTGGAGCAAAGGGCTGCCTTAGGTTTGGCCTTCACTGCCAGCCACAACCCCCCTGAATGGAACGGGCTGAAAGTCTTCCGGCAAGATGGTTCGCTATTGATGACGGAGGAGACCAACCAGATCGAGGCTGAAGCGAACGCCCTTATCCCTGGCGACATCGTCAAAATAGAACTCGATCTGGCTATACAGCAGGGAATTGTTACATCCAAAGATTTCACCAATGCATACGTAGACGCGCTCGAATCTTTTGTGGATATGGCTGCAATCCGCAAGGCGGGTCTAAAGGTGGCAATTGATCCAATGCACGGTGTCGGGCAGCTCACCCTTGATATCATCCTGACCGAGGCCCGTTGCCGGGTAACATCCATCCATGGACGACATGACCCCCTGTTTGGCGGTCGTTCGCCTTCACCTGACTTGAAAGCCCTTGGACTGCTCATCAACACCATCAAAGAGGATGGTTTCGACATAGGCATGGCTACAGATGGTGACGCCGACCGCATCGCTATCGTGGATGAGCGGGGAGAATATATTCACATAAATGATGTGCTCCTGCTGCTCTACTACTACATGCATGAAGTACGCAACTGGCGGGGGGCGGTGGTTAGAAATCTAGCGACAACCCATCTGCTCGATCGCCTGGCGGCCCACTATAACGAGAAAGCGATTGAAACCCCCGTGGGCTTTAAGCACATCACAGCAGCAATGCAGAAGTATGATGCCCTCCTCGGAGGTGAGAGCAGCGGGGGATTGACCATTCGTGGGCACATACTTGGCAAGGACGGTATTCTGGCCGCGGCCCTCATGGTAGAGATGCTAGCCCTTACCCGGCACAGGATCCACGAACTGCTTGACCAGGTTCACGCTATCACTGGGCAGTTATATTCCTTCGAAAAGAACACGCCCGCTACATCGGAGATGAAAATCCTCATACCTAAACGTTTTCGAGAGACACAAATTGAGAAAGTTGGTCCTTACCCGGTACTCAAAATATCGCATCAGGATGGCACCAAGCTCCTGTTAGGAAATGATAATTGGCTTTTGCTTCGCTTTTCTGGAACAGAGCCGGTCTTTCGTATTTTTGCAGAGGCAGATACCCTCGAAAAAGCCCAGCAATTAGTAGAATGGGGAATGGGGAAAATAAATGAATAATTAACCCAAGTTGCCACCTCCCATAGGTGACAAGAAAAATCCATGTGCTCCCTGGTACAGTTGCCGGTCACCACACCACAACTTGAACAGGAAAAGCACACGGGTACCCGAATTGTAGCAGTTTATTGCCTTTGTGCCGGCATGTTGAAAGCTCTTCAGCATGAAGATGATGCACAATGCCAGATAACAACTGCGGAAATGCTGACTACTGCCATTTTTGCCGCTCTTGATTACGCCGGAAATCTGGAGAAAGCTCGCCGAATGCTCCAACGATAAGGTTACATCCCGAATATGCTCTCGAAGAACCGCTTCAGCCGATGATTCACAGATAGGAGTAATCAATGAAATTTCATTCAGATCGTGCAGAGATCTTCGTACCAGATGGCATGCAACCAGAAAACGCATTACAGCGCACGACACATCTGGCCATCGGCGCGCACCAGGACGATCTCGAAATCATGGCGGCGGGGCCTATTCTGGAATGCTTCCAACAGCCGGAGCGCTGGTTCACAGGCGTGGTGGTCACAGATGGAGGCGGATCGCCGCGCAGCGGTCTGTATGAACGCTAT
>JAWOHN010000103.1:0-3960 GCA_046485135.1 Anaerolineales bacterium
CGTGCTTCCGGGTAGACGTGCACCGTCAGCACCGGCCCGAAGAACTCCTCGCAGAGGAAGCGCACGTTCGGATCGCGCGCCTCGAGGAGCGTCGGCTCCACGAACCCGGTATGATCGTGGCGAACTTTGTCATCCCGCCCGAGCAGGCCACCACCGCCTTTGCCCGCTCGCGCCGCTCCATGCAAGAGAAATACCTGGCCGAGATCGAGGCGCGCTTCCCCGTCCCGGTGGTGCAGATCCCCCTGCTACCCATGGAAGTCAAAGGGCTGGACCTGCTGGCAGAGTTGGGCGACCAGATCTATGACGGAAACTCAATCCAGACCGAGATTGCCTATCAGAAAATGACCACTTAAGGCACACTTAATTATCCCAAGGAAGAGAGGCGTGCCTATAAAATCTACTCGACTCGCCCGCCTCTCTTCCTCACACGAGTACCTCGTCAGAGGTGAAGGGAAGCAACCGCATGAAACTACCAAACCATCCCTTGTCTAACTCACATAGAAGCAGGTTATTGGCGCAGGGCAGTGGAGCAGACGAAATCGTCCGCCTTTGCCCTGCCAGACACGTCCACGTGGATTACGGCAATCTATCCCTGCGATTTACCGGCGCGGAGTTCATTGCATTTGCTACCATGATCACGCAGGCCACCCACCGGCTGATGGGTATCCCACCCGAGCTCAGACAGGAAGCCGGTCTACCAAAATTGGACCTGTTCTCTGACAACTGAAATTTAATGATCTGATGTACGATTAATCAGCCATCCTGGTTGTCATAGCTTCAGCCTGAGCAGTTACCAATTATTTATAGATAATGCACCTTCGAGGAATAAACCTATGAATCAAGCCAATATCCAAACTCCAGTAGCGACCACAGGAACGGAAGAAGATATCGAGCAAGCCGTCCGCGACTTTGCGATGTCCTTAACCGAGTCAGAAGAGTTTCAAGCCTTTGAAATCGCCGCCCAAAATCTGCGCCAGGATACGGAAGCGCAAGAGGCGATCAGAGCCTTTCAAGAGAAGCAAAGCTCTTTGCAGATGATGCTGATGTTGAATGCAGTCTCGCCCGAAGACCGGCAAGAATTGGAGCGCCTGCAAAAGGCGTTTATAGCCCATCCTACCGTTGCCGCTTACCTGCAGGCGCAGGATAATCTTACCGCCGTCTGCCAGACGGTCGCGCAAATGCTTAATGAAAGCACCGGTTTGAGTTTCTCAGCCGCTTGTGGACCAGGTTGCTGCTAAGCCGATGGAAGCGCAGGCGCCCCACATCTCCCGCACAGCCAGCCGCCGCCAGCAGGTTTTGAGAAGCCATACCAGCCGGCTTGAAACCCGCCAGGGCACGGCCTTCGTCACCCTGACCAGCGACGTGGAAGGAGAGCCTTTCGAGGTTTTTCTCAATTTAGGCAAAGCCGGATCAGAGACATTCGCCGCGGCTGAAGCATTGGGCCGCCTCATTTCGCTGGCATTGCGCATCAGCTCCCCGCTTTCACGCGTCGAAAGGGCTCGAGAAATTGCTGACCAGCTCAGCCATATCGGGAGCGGTTTAACTGCAGACAGCCTGCCATCCATCTCAGACGCCCTATCGAAAGCCATCATCGAAGCCTTGGACGATCAACCGGACCAGCCGCCGGACTTAGAACACACCCAGCCTGACACTTTGGCGCCGGCAAATCCCCCCCTGGCGGTCCCGTTAAATTTACCGAAGAATTTAGAGCCAATAGACCAAAAAAAGAGAAAAGAGATGAACAACCCCCAAAGAATATTAAACCCCGACCTTTACCAGGCCAGCCAGCGCCTGGCCGATTCGATCCGCCAGGCAAAGCCAATCGCGGCCTACCTGGATGCAAAAGAACGCATGGATAACGATCCAACTGCCAAAAGCCTGCTGGAGCAATTTTCTGCCGAACAAGCCAGGCTACGCGTGCAGCAATCCAATCAGGCAGTGACCCAGGAACAGATGGACCACCTGCGCGCCCTTCAAGCTGAGGTCAGGTCCAACCGGTTGATCCTGGAATTCGCCGAAGCCCAACAAGCAGCCATTGCTTTCCTGCCCAGCATCAACCAGCAGATCAGCGGGTACATCGGCATCGATTTTGCCTCTCTGACCGGTTCGGCCGGATGTTGAAATGCTGGCTGGAAAAACCATCGTCATCGGCATTACCGGCGGGGTAGCGGCCCATTATCTGCCCGAGCTGATCGGGCAACTGCGTTACCGCCACCTTGCGCTGGTCTACGCCGCCATGACGCCGGCGGCAGCACACTTTGTCTCCCCGCTGGTCATTGCAGCGGCAGCCGGCACACACGTACGCAGGGATATATTTGTAGAGGCCGAGAAAGATCCTCTCGCCCATATCACCCTGGCGAAGTCGGCCGACCTGGTATTGGTTGCCCCTGCTACCTACGATTTTATCGGCAAAGTGGCGGGGGGAATAGCCGATGATCCGGTCACCCTCCTCCTGGCAGCCGCCACGGCGCCGGTCTTGCTGGCTCCCTCCATGCACGACAGTATGTGGGCCAACCCCATCTTGCAGCGCAACCTTGAAATCCTCAAAGGCGTTGGCTACCATGTTGTCCCCCCTGAAACCGGTCTGCAAGCCAGTGGGGATATCGGGGAAGGGCGTATGGCCAGTATCCCCGCCATCATTTCAGCCTTATTAGCTCTATCCAAAGAAACAACCAAAACAGGAGCAACTTAAAGATGCCTTTTTATGATTTTCAATGCGACCAATGTCAACAGACCTTTGAGGTGCGCGCCACCTTTAGAGAAAAAGAAGCCGGCTTACACCCGCTTTGCCCACACTGCCACAGCGAAGATGTCCACCAGGTGGTGTCGGCTGGATTCGTCATGCGCGGCAGCGGCGGTCCCCTGACGCCGCCTTCCTGCGGACCCAATTTTGGACCCGGGTGTTGTTGATGCCCGTGCCAGTTCTGGTCCAGATTGTTGGAGCACAGATCGCTTGCGCAGAAGGGGTAAAGGATTCCTGGCGCGAGCTAGCGGATTATGCCCGCCGCCAGTTGGAAACTCGCTTCAATAGCGGCTGCCGGGTCGAATATTTTGATCTCTTCGACCCAGCATGCCCACACATGCCGGCTGACGCCCAGCTGCCTTACGTGATGGTGGCCGGCGAAAAGTTCAGCAGTGGCGGCAAATTAAATATCCCGGCTATCGGCAAGCGCGTGGCCGAGTTGTTAAACGAATAAGTTGGCGCGTTCCCGGGAGTTAACCGGCCCCTGCCCGCAGCATCCCGGCGTACTCGTCGGGCATCTCGCTCGCCTCGATGGCAGCGGCGGTCTGCTCGATATCATACTCGACCCGCACAAAACGTACATTCAGCTCCCGCCCCTTCACCTCTAAAATGATATAGCAGGCGCGCGGGTCGTTGTCCTTGGGCTTGCCCACGCTGCCGGCGTTGATCACATGCCTGCCGCTGGGAAGCACCCGCTGGTAGGGGATATGGGTATGCCCGCAAACCAGCACGTCCACCCCGGCCTGGTCCATCAAGCGCTCCAGGCTGCTCTCCGGGCGGTCTTCATATAAGTATTCATTGATCTTGCGCGGGCTGCCGTGCACCAGCAGGACTTTCAGCTCGCCCAATTGCAGGGGGATATCCTTGACCAGGCTGCGCAAGAATGTTTTGTTCTCGGGCGTGGTGTGCTGGTTGGTCCAGGCGATCGAACGTTTGCCCAGCGCCTTCGAGATATCGTCTCGATAAGCGCAGCCGCATTCATCGCTGCTCTCGCCGATGCCTTGGTCGTAATTGCCCATGATGGTCGGTACGCCGCTCTCTCGGATGGCCTGGGTCACTTCATTGGGGAAGGTCCCATAGCCGACCAGGTCGCCCAGGCAGAAGCGGTTCTCCGCCTCCCGCTCATCCATATCTTTCAGCACGGCCTGCATATCACTTTCGACCACAGCACCCACGTGAACGTCGCGAACTCGTCTCACGTCCAGTTGGGCAAGTAC
>JAWOHN010000124.1:0-4709 GCA_046485135.1 Anaerolineales bacterium
GCTGGCGCATAGCGATGATGAACGCCTGGGCGCGCCGGAGAGCGTGCCTGTGCCATACACCCAGGCGGGCGAGGAGGCGATCGTCTCGATCAGCCTGACAGCGCCACAAAGCAACGGGGATTACCGCAGCACCTGGCGCTTGCGCAACCTGGCCGGTGAATTCTTCGGTCCGCCGCTATGGACGCAAATCCAGGTGCAGGCGCTCCAACCTGGGGAAGAACAGCCTGGACTGCAGTTTGTCGCAGATGTCAGCTTGCCGCCGGGCAGCCGTTTGAACACCAACCAGGGCGTGCAGAAGACCTGGCGGGTGCGCAACAACGGGAATACCAGCTGGGGAGCTGGTTACGAGCTGGTTCTGATCAGCGGTGATGCCTTAGGATCGACTGGTCTGCTCGCCTTGCCGAACGTAGCGCCGGGCGAGATCGCCGATTTGACACTCAATCTGAGCACGCCAGCGCTTCCTGGTCAGGTTACGGCCTTGTGGCGGGCGCGTGATTCGCAGGGTCGATTTTTTGGCGACGAATTAACCCTATCCTTTGAGATTGTGGGGACTGTCGAGCCAGGGGAGAGTCTGGAGGACGCCCAGTTTGTCAAGGATGTCACCGTCTTGGATGGCAGCAGCATCCTGGCGGGCAGCAAGTTTCTGAAAACCTGGAGGATCCGCAATAGCGGCAGCAGCACCTGGGATGAGACTTATCTGTTCGATTTTTATAATCATGAGCGCATGGGTGGGCAGAGGTTCACATTGCCAACGACGCCACCCGGCAACGTGCAGGATATTTCCATCGAATTGACTGCACCATTGACCCCCGGTAGTTATCGCAGCACCTGGCGCATCCGCAACCCGCATGGCGAGTTTTTCGGGCATGAATTTTACACCATCATCCAGGTGCCCTCGGTGACGCCGCCAGCGCCGGATAACCGCGCCCGCTTTATGGGTCACGAGACGATTGACCTGTGGGAGACTTTGCCACCCGGGCAGGTTTTTGAGAAGATCTGGCTGGTTCGCAACCTGGGACGCAGCACCTGGAGCGAGGGTTATACGTTGGCTTATTTAGATGGGGAGCTGATGGGAGGTCCACAGAGCACGGCCATTCCGTATGCTGAGACGATGATGACAGTTAAGGTTTCGGTGTTGCTGACAGCGCCGAACTCGCCGGGTGCTTACCGCGGCTATTGGAAGTTGCGTGACCCGAGCGGGAAGATGTTTGGGCCGAGGTTGCCGGTGTGGATTAAGGTAAGTGGAATATAATTACAGGATATCAATTTAGTCGAAAGGATTTCACGACATGAAAAAATCCGATTTGCAAGCACTTATCATCTTCCTGGTAGTGGTGGTCATCGGGGTGCTGGTCGCTCTGGCTGGCAGCCAGGGTGGCGCGATGGTCAAGGGAGTGCCCCTGTTCGCAGTGCTCATCGCCCTGGTCTATATCATCCAATGGCTGGTCTTTATCCCTGCTTTTATCGGGCAAAGCGAAAAGTATTACGACCTGACCGGAGCGATCACGAATATCACGATCACGCTCCTGGCGCTGATCCTGACCCCCAATCCCGACTTACGCGCATACCTGCTGGCTCTGCTTGTCATCATTTGGGCTGGGCGCCTGGGTACTTTCCTGTTTCGCCGCGTTCAAAAGGCAGGCAAGGATGATCGCTTTGATGAGCTAAAACCCAACTTCTTCCGCTTCCTGAACGTTTGGACAATCCAGGCTCTGTGGATCAGCTTTACTCTGTCTGCAGCGCTGATCGCGATCACCAGCCAAACCCGCATCGCTTTTGATGCCTGGGCTGCGATCGGTTTGCTGGTGTGGATCATTGGCTTTGCTTTTGAAGCAATTGCCGACTCGCAGAAAAGCCAATTCAACGCCGATCCCAAGAATAAAGGCAAATTTATTCAGACCGGTTTATGGTCCCGCTCACGACACCCCAATTATTTCGGCGAGATCGTGCTATGGATTGGGGTAGCCATCATCGCCATACCAGTCCTGCAAGGCTGGCAATGGATTGCGCTAATTTCCCCCATTTTTGTAGCCTTGCTAATCACTCGTATCAGCGGGGTGCCTTTGCTCGAGCAAAAGGCAGACAAAAAATGGGGCGGGCAGGCGGATTATGAAGCTTACAAGAAGAATACGCCCGTTTTGATTCCAAAGTTATAAATTTGATACGATGGGTGTATTAAGACCCTTAGGGTTATTAAAACCCTAAGGGTCTGGTGGATTGAAGAAACAAACTAAAGTTTATGTTACATGACAAACTGAAGTTTGTGTTACATCAGTACAGTTACCAGGGCCAGCAGGACGCCGCCTGCCATGACACTGCCGAGCTGACCAGCGGTGTTGGCGCCCATGGCGTGCATCAGGATGAAGTTCTCGAAGTCCTCTTCTTGGGCCATCTGGGCTGCCAGGCGTCCGGCCATGGGGAAGGCGCTGATGCCTGCTGCGCCGATCAGGGGGTTGATCTTGCCGCCGCTGAAGAAGGACATCAGCTTGCCGAAGAGCAAACCCGCGATCGTATCCAGGCAAAAAGCCAGCAGACCCAGCACCAGGATGCCAATTGTTTCCCAGTTAAGGAAACTACCAGCACTCATAGTTGAGCCGATGGTCACGCCCAGGAACAGGGTGGCGATATTGGCGATTTCGTTTTGAGAGGCTTTGTTGAGCCTCTCTACCACACCGCTTTCGCGCAACAGGTTGCCAAGCATGAGCATGCTGATCAGGGGGGTGGCTTCGGGTACCAGTAGACCAACCGTCAGGGTGACCACAATCGGGAACAGGATGCGCGCCCGGCGTGAAATAGGCCGTGGCGAGTAGTCCATGCGGATACGCCGTTCAGCTTTGGTGGTCAGCATGCGCATCAAGGGTGGCTGGATGATGGGCACCAGGCTCATATAGGAATAGGCTGCGACGGCGATGGGCGCCAACAAACGCGGCGCAAGCTTACTGGCCACAAAGATGGAGGTGGGACCATCAATCGCGCCGATCACGCCGATGGAAGCGGCTTCATTTAATGGAAAGCCCAGCAAGGTAGCCAGGATCAGGGTGCCAAAGATGCCAAACTGACCAGCCGCGCCCAGCAAGACCATCTTGGGCTGAGACAGCAGCGGGCTGAAATCGATCATGGCGCCAACGCCGATGAAGATCAACAAGGGGAATAGCTCAGTGCTGATACCGGCTTTATAGAGCACAGCGAATAAGCCCTCGCCACTGGTCATGCCGGTCAGGGGGATATTGGCCAGGATACAGCCAAACCCGATCGGCAGCAAGAGCACTGGCTCATATTCCTTGAGCACGGCCAGAGCGATCAGGGTGGCGCCCACCAGGATCATCAGAGCGTTACCCCAGGTAAAGGCCAGCAAACCTTTTAATAATTCGGGAAGCAATTCTGCCAGGTTCATCCAGGCCTCACTTACTCGTTGCCTTGACCGAGTTCAGCAAACTCGACCAGCGGGTCGTTATGGTTGACGGTCTGCCCGTTGCTGATATGAACAGTTGCAATCTGGCCGTCACGCGGTGAGCGGATAGTATTGCGCATCTTCATGGCTTCCAGGACAAGCAACTCCTGACCATTTCTGACCTGGTCACCTGGGTGGACTTTGATGGCCACAACCACACCCGGTATAGGGGCGCGCAACATAGTAGCAGCTGCCGCAAGAGGGGTGGATGTGACCGGGCTGGGAGAGGCAGCGGCAGTCGCGGCTGCTGCCCCTGACTTAGCGGCGACTGGTTTTTGTTCGCTCAGCTGAGCCGTTGGTAAGCTGGCGCTCTCTTGAGGCCAGACCTCGAATTCGACGCCATCGACAATCGCTATCACCGGGCGGGTATTGAGGTCCAGGATATCTACTTCGTAATATTGGTCTTGAACTTTGACCTTAAGTTTCATCTTGAGTGTCCTCTTTTGGTTAGCATTTTGGTGCGCATTACAGCCTGCCAGGCGCTCACCAGGGCAGTCGGTGGTTCCGGAAATTCATGCGGTTGTGAGCTGTCGCTCTGGCGCGCTAACGCCACCGCAACAGCCACCATGGCAGCCTGCCGCCGGCATTCTTGTTTTTCCATATCAGCCTGCGGTTTGGGCAGCACAAATGCGCCTTTCCCCGGTGCGATTTTGACCAGCAGCGCCATGACACCCCACAACAAGAAGATGGCCCCAAAAACCAGACTCATGCCGATCACAGTGATCAAAAGTGCGTTTGATAAACTGCTATCCATTGCTTTTCTCTTTCACTCTGATTAGACAGGGATATTGCCGTGTTTACGGGGAGGGGCGGAAGTATATTTATCCCGCAAGGCAGCCAGGGAGGCGATAATCTTCGGTCGGGTCTCCTTGGGTTCGATGATATCGTCAACGTAGCCAGCCTTGGCAGCGAAATATGGGTTATTGAAACGCTCACGATAGTCGTCCACCAGGGTTTTGCGCTTCTCAACTGGCTCTTCTGAAGCTTCAATCTCCTTGCGGAAGAGGATGTTGACCGCGCCTTCAGCGCCCATAACAGCGATTTCCGCACTTGGCCAGGCGTAGGTTACATCAGTGCCCAGGTATTTGCTGCTCATCACCACGTAAGCCCCGCCGTACGCTTTGCGGGTGACCACTGTGACCTTAGGTACAGTCGCCTCGGAGTAGGCATATAGCAGCTTGGCGCCATGCCGGATGATGCCGCTGTATTCCTGGTGTGTGCCGGGCAGGAAACCGGGAGAATCGACAAAGGTGACCAG
>JAWOHN010000126.1:0-5149 GCA_046485135.1 Anaerolineales bacterium
CTCCCATGCGCTGGTGCATTTCAGGGAAATCTCGCAAAGCCTGTATGGCTTGAGTCAGGACGAGTGGATTTTCGCGTTCGCACAGGAAAACATGCTCCCCATGACGCATAGCTGCACGCACGGCGGGCGAGTCGCCCGTGATGACTGCTTTGCCCATGGCCAGGCCTTCAAATATTTTATTTTGCACAGTCATCAGTGATTGTGGGGTGGTCCCAAATGCGCCCAGTATGACGTCTGCCCGGGCGGCCTGGCTGGCTAATTCGGTCTGTTCCATCCACGGGAGGAATTCGATGTTTTTCAAACCGAGCTGCTGGGATCTGGCTTGTGCCGCCTCACGCTCGGGCCCGTCGCCGATGAAAGTGAAGCATATGCTTGGGTCATCTGCTAACAAGCTGGCTGCTGTGATCATTTGGTCTATGCCGTGGTTTGGGATAAACGTTCCGTAATAGACCACCCGGAAGATGTTGTCTTCCCGCTTGACCCACTGAGGCCGGTAAATCCGATCGTCAGCGCCGGTTGGAACCAGACGGAAACGGTCTGGGGAGATGCCATAGGTTTTTTCGAACCAGCCCACATAAGCTTGGGTATCTTGGATGAGCAGGTCCGGTTTGTTCAATGCCCGCCGTTCGACGCTTTTAAGTAAATTGACCGAGATGCGGCTGCGCTGCTCCAAACCGCGCTCGACCGCGATCAGGTAGATGGACATGAAGACATCCCATACCAGCGGTTTCCGGCGCCGGCGGGTTAATATCCGCGCCAGAAAGACATCTAGTTGGCCCGGGTAGCCCACGACCATCACATCGTAGTCTTGGATCTGCCGGTGTCGTTTGAGCAGGCGCCAGTAAGCCCGGATCACGCGCCACCAGAATGTGGGCCGCAGCCAGCCACCGCTGGCTGCCTCTACCCGGTCTGGGATGCCCTTCCAAAGCTGTTCGTGACACTCGATCACTTGAACACCTGCCTGGCGCAATCCTTCGATCATGATCCGGTTGCGTGAGTATTCAGACCGGTAGGTGCCGAAGTAGCACACCCGTTGCAGGGGAGCTCTTGTTTCCGTGTCAATCATCCGTCATTTCCTGAACGGGCAGGAGAATTTCATCCGTGGTGTTCACAATTTGGATGGTTGGCTGCCCATCAACATCTACTAAGTTAACCTGTGCGGAGGTCCACTTACCGGTCAGGAAAACTGTAGCTAGGGCTAGACTGCCTGTATCTGATGGTTGAAATTCCAGGCGCAGCTCACGATTGCCATTGTCTTGCGTAAAACGGGAGGAAACCTGACCCGCTTGCAGGGGCACCAGGACCATCTCAGCCGGGTCAGCGCCGTCCCTGATTTTCAGGCGGTTGTTTGTCAATGCATTGCTGCTGGTTGTGTGCCATATCAAGGCCGACTGATCTCCTGCGCGCCCTTTTGCAGTATCGATGACGACCACAGGACCTTGGTGATAGAAGTGTATACTGCGCTGGTGTTTCCAGCCATGCCAATCTTCGATCACGCTGCTGCTGAAATCATAGCCCGGCTGGGTTTCAAAGCGTTCCACGGCAGCATAGGCAGGTGGGTCTTGAGCCCATTGGCTGCCAACGCCGGTTAATTCATGAATAACCGAGCTCAGACCGCTTCTTTGGATGACCAATCCGTTTAAATTCTCGCGTGGTAAACGCTTGTCGCGAAACAAACTGCGTCCTGCCGGCAACCAGGCCAAGGTTTGACCTGTTGTGGCTTCCTTTACCAGGGCTCCGGATTTTGCAAGCAAAACAATTGCGTTGGTTGCTTTGTAACGGTGCCAGCCGCTAAAACGCAAGTTGAGCAACACGTAGCTGGCGTCTTCGCTCCAGCCATCTCGAAAGACGATCTTATCAGGGGCCAGCGGGCCTGTCTGGGTCGGTACTCCGGAAGACCCGTAGATCAAACATGTGCCCGCCTTGGGTGAAGATCCTGTGCCCGCCAAAACTTGCTCCATTCCAGGTTTTGCAGACAAAGGCAGGTTATTGGCGACCAGATAATCCAATGATCGTCCAGCCAACCAGAGCAGGCGGTCATCTTCTACCAGTTGCGCTCCCAGGTAAGCTGGAGGAGCCAGATACACCGGGCCAACATGGTTGTAACTCAGAGGCGAGCCATTCGGAGGCGATTGTAAAAGTAGCCATTCAAACGAGCGTTGAGCATTCTCGATATTTACAGAACCGGCATATATCGATTGGAAAAAGGCGTTATGGATCCATTCCGGCTGGTAGATGATGGCGTCATCAGAATTTCTGAAGCCGGCCTCCCACCCCCCGCCTCGCTCTGCCAGGTAAGCCTGGTTTTCTTTAGATAGGCTGGCATCCCCCAACCGTTGCGATTCCAATAGCGACAGCAGCCCGGCACCGGTTTCTTGATTTTCATAGGGGCCTTTGGGTTGCATGCGAAAGGCGATCGCGTACATCCAATCCACCCACTCAACCGTTTGCGCTCGCCGGTTGATGGCTGTAAACCAGGAGTGTAACAAATCTTCTTGCTCAACTGTAAATAAATCCGGGAATGCCTGGCGCATCACGATGTAGTAATAAATTCGCAAAGCTGCCTGGTATTGCCCGTATTTGATGCTGTTGGCTGGTCCGGAAAAGGCGCCAGAATGGGCTTCTTTCAATATGCTGGTTCTATACTCATCTAACCAATATGCATCCTTCGTTCCCAGGGCCAGTAGGGCCAGATCAGGAGCTTCTTTAAGCGGGTTAGCCACGACGCGCTCAAGCATCCCGTTATAAATATCTGCCGCCAGATACACTTGCTCTTCCTCTTGCACCTGCCCACACAAGAAGGGATCCGCTTCAGTAATCTCAGGATAAACTGGGACGCGGGTGGGATAGAAGCTGCTTTGGTAGGCGCGCAGGGTCCCGAAAATTCCAACGCTGCCAAGCACAATGATGGCGACCAGGGTGGGCATAATGGGTATGGATATCTGATTCGGCGCATTTTTTGTGTTCCGGTTAGGGAAACCCCTCTTATAAACCACGCTGAGCAGCAGCCAATAGGTCGCCAGGAGGACAACCTGGACGAGCGCATAAAACTCTTCCTCCGCAAAGCGAGTTTCGATCTGCGTCATGGCTACCAGGATGGTCCCAGCAACAATAGAGAAGGCGCCGGTTGCCATCCAGCGCCATTTTGATGGCGCCAGCTCCGTTGATACCAGGAGCAGGGATAAGACCGTTCCACACAAGAGCCAGGCTGCCCAGGTCCCACCCCAAATCCAGTAAATCACCCCTGCAAGGACCACCAATCCTGGTAGGCCAAGAGAATAGGATGGGAAAATGATAGCGCCCGATGCTCGTCCAATTGGATTGCTCACCCAGGCAAGGATGAGGATCGCCAGTGTAAAGCCAAACCTTCCCGCCAACCCGAGCCAGGAAAAATCAGCCCCATTGGCCGCTCTGGCAGCCTCCAAGAACAGCAAGGGCAGCATGACCAGGCCATATTTTAGGATGATCTGGTAGTTTGTCCTGTTGCGATCAATCCTACCCATCATGGTTTTCGCATGCGCCCTGTTCTAAAGCGTAAATATGGACCCTGTCTTTTCTGTAGACCTGGATAAAGTCTGGATTCTGGTCAAATTCTTCCGGGCTGAAGAGTTGTGGTCCGTCAAGGCTGGCTTTTCCCTGGCGTTGACCAATATAGACGTGCGTGATCCCCCATTGGCATAGCGCCCCCATGCTTTCAGCCGCGCCCACCTGAGCCTGCTCCAACTGCCCCACCAATTGAGCCACGTTTTGGCTGTAGTCTGGATCGATTGGAGCCTCGTTCATCAATGCGTATTGGGGCGGGATGGTATTTTGCCGTCCAGCCAACAGGGGCAGCCACCAGCCTGCATCGGATCCAACCGCGCTGTAGCCATAAATACCAAAGCCTTCTACCAGAAAAAGGCTGTCTGCGGGAGTGTTGTCCCGCATCCAGGCCATTGCCTGCATATCGGGACGGGTAACCAGGGCAAAAGTGTCTGGTTGGGCCAGGTTTCTTTGATCTATCGCAAACCAGAAGGCAACGCCGGTCAAAACAGCTGCAATAAACGCCTGGCCCAATTTGGCTTGAAACGGGTGCGTACCAGTGAGTTCTCCCACCAGCCACCCGCAAACCAGGCTGACTGGGATATACAGCGAAA
This sequence comes from Anaerolineales bacterium, assembly GCA_046485135.1. Taxonomy (GTDB): domain Bacteria; phylum Chloroflexota; class Anaerolineae; order Anaerolineales; family UBA4823; genus CAZAQS01. Next base: position 4,137 of record JAWOHN010000126.1, read on the forward strand.
TGACGATCGCAAAATTTTGGACCAAATTGGTACCGGGGACGCGCAGAAGCGATAGCGCCACCAGCGATGCCAGGCCGGCCACCCACAACCCAATGGCAGCAACCATGAATTTCCGGCGCACTAGGCTGTATACCAACCCAAAGATTGCCAAAATCTGCAGCGTGAGAGGGATATATTCGTTTAGATTTCGCCATACCTGGTAGTCGAGCAGCAGGTTTTGCCAGGTCGCGCTGTTTTCCACCCCGCTCTGAACCAGACCCGCTAACACGCTGCCCTGCATGACATGCACTACCCAAGGCAGGCAGAAAAGCCCCGCTGAAGCACCAATGATCGCCAATTTGCCCGCTCCCCCGCCCCAGCTCAGCAGGCTGGCTTTCCACTTTGGCAGTCCCCATCCCGCCAGCAGGGCGAGTGTAAAGGTGGCATAGAAAAACGGCATCCGGTAATACGACAGGCTCATCCCTGCTAATACAAACCCTGACAGGATCAGCACCGGTAAAGCATTCACAAGCGTCTGCCTGCGTTGTCCTGGTTGCTGTGGGTGTTCTAACGAAATCCATAGCAACCATAATGCCGCTGGTAAGATGGCCTGCCCCATCAACTGGGCATAACGACCCCAATTGACATACATGGCGGGTATTGGGGAAATTAATCCCGCCATTAACACCGCTGCCACACCTGCCCATTGGCTTCCGCTCAAGCGCACGACCAGGGGATAAAGCGCAACGACTGCCAGAATATTGACCAGTTGTCCCGTAAAGAGAGTGGCCTGCCAGTTCGACACGCCGCTGAGCCAGGCAAATACTGCTGCCGCGGCGGGAAAACCAAACTGGACGGTCAGGCTTTTATAAGGGGCATACGGTTCCCATGAGTTGAACAGACCGCCGTTATCCAGCATCAACTGAGCGATCGCGGCGTGCTGCACTGAATCCCCCCACATCGGCGCTTCAAGGGTGCGGATTGCCCAAAAGCGGGTCAGTACCAGCAGGATCACAACCATTATCAAAGCTACA
>JAWOHN010000195.1:0-2813 GCA_046485135.1 Anaerolineales bacterium
GGGCGATCTTATGTGCAAGGAGCATTGGGATGGATCTGGGCGCGCTCACCGTTGACAGTACCCCTACCAGGTTTTCGGAATATCGAGCAAATAAAAATATTGGTAGAGGCGCAGCAATATGGCCCTCTACCAGCCGATGCCATGCAGGCCATCGCAGAACGGGTGAAAACCGCCTAATACCGGCTCCTACAAACGCTGCCCTTTAGGAATTGGTTGCAACATCATTGGTTTCCTTGCAGATCATCTCGATGCCATACCCACATTGGCAAAATGGTTCCGTGACCGATGGCCCAATTATTTTGCTAACTGGTCAGAAGCAGAGATGGTGCAGGATTTTCTTGAAGACACTTCTCGCCACAGTCTCCCCTCTCGGCTGGTTGCCTTCGAGTCCAATGAGCTTGTTGGCACGATTGTCCTACGGGAGCGCGGAACCAAGATGTTGCCACAGCACCAACCTGAATTGGGAGGCTTATTTGTCAGAGTTTATCAAAACAGTCATTTATCCAGAGCTCAAACTTATAAATCCCTGACAATAAGGATAACTGCCATGATCGATTACGAAAAGGCCACACAATTCATTTGGGATAACGCCAGGCTGCTGGAGCGGGCAGTATTTGGGGTTTTCTTTTTTGACGATCCTGGTCAGCGCGTAATAGCAGCGCTCAGAACCTACCAGAACGAAGACGGCGGGTTTGGGCACGCGCTGGAGCCGGACCTGAGAGCCAGGGAAAGCCAGCTTCTGTTCGTGGAATTTGCCTTGAGCACGCTGTACTTCTGCGGGCTGCGAGCTCCCCAACTGGCTGAACCGGCCTGCCGCTTCGTTGCGCAATACGCTGACCTGGAGGAGGGCATCCCCACCCTGCTGCCTTCCTCCCAGAAGTATTCGCGCGCCTTTCACTGGCACGACCCGCAGGCGCTGCTGCCGTCGGTCGACCGGCTGATCGGCTTAGTGGGGCTGCTCAACTGGCAGGAGCTGGAGCACCCCTGGTTGGAGGGGGCAGTGCAAGCGGCTGTCAGGAAATTGAGGGAAACGAAGCTCACCGATGCGCATACGATCCACACTGCCTTCAGGCTGGTCGAGAGCCTGGGTCAAGCAGCGGGCAAGGAGGAGCTGTTCCAGAAATTGGCCGCAGATCTAAAGGAAGCTGACTACTACTGCGCGCAAGCACCAACGGAAGACTACTGCCTGACTCCGCTGGATTTCGCGCCCTGGCCAGAGTCCTTCTGCAGCCGGATTTTCTCTCATGCCCAGCTGCAGGGACACCTGGATGAGTTAGAAGCCCGGCAACAGGATGATGGTGGCTGGTCGATCGCCTGGGAGCCGCCCAGCGAGGCCGCACAGTGGGAGTGGAGGGCTCAGCGGACGGTAATAGCGTTGGTTACGCTCAAGAAATATGGACGGTTCTAATTCCCAGGCCGACTCCACGCCCCCCCGGGCTCACAAACCTCCACCACTGGTCACCTGACCAGGTTAAATTCCCCCCATTCATCCAGCTATAGCCTCCCCACTTGATGGTTTTGCTCGGGGAGGCTTTCCGTTATATTCATAGTAGCACAGCGAACGATCCACATAGAATATCCCACCATAGCCGCGCTGTGCCCAACATGCATAACGTTTTTCAATCAGAAAGGATCCGATCATGAACACCCTTACCAAATTGCTCCTGGTCTTCGTTCTGCTCAGCGGCATAACCGCCTGCACAGCCAGCGGGATATTCAATGTCTCAGCCAATCAGGTGATCGAGCGGGCTGCCGAGATCGTGGATTTCGATCTGCCCCCCGGCTACCACCCCGATTTCAGCGCCCGGCTGATGGGCTACACCGTGGTCTCCTTCCGCCCCCCAAGCCAGGACAGCCACCTGTTCCTGATCCAATCGAATGGCGAGGCCGACATCGACCAGTTGGCTGGAATGCTCGCAGAGCTGGTGCCTGGCGAAACCGATCCCAGGGCGCGCACGACCGTCTCTGAGACCCGTCCCATCAATGTACGCGGACAGGAAACAACGCTGGTCATCCCCTCGGGCATCAACTCGAACAGCGAGACCTACCGCCAGGCAATGCTTCCCTTTGAAGGTAAAGGCGGCCCGGCCCTGTTGGTGCTTTCAGCGCCTTTCACCAGTTGGGACCAGAAAAAGGTTGATTCTTTCATCACTTCCATCGAGTAGGATAAAGCATAATGGACCACATAGAGCCGTCGCCAGAAATCGCTCTGCCCCTACTACCGCAGCTTTGCCCGCCAATTGAACCTGCGCGGCAGCGAAAGGGTCCTGGATTTCGGCTCTGGCTCAGGCGTCTGCACCCGCCATATCGCCGCCCGCCTGCAGAGCGGCGGTCACCTGGACTGCGTGGACATCTCCCGCGGCTGGATGCAGGTCCTCCGCCGCAGCCTGCGCCGCTTTGACAACGTCGCCTACCACCTGGGACATATCACCCAGCTTGACCTGCCCAAAGCCGCCTATGACCTGGTCGTGCTGCACTTCGTCCTGCACGACATCCCTACCGCCGAACACCCGCGCTTGATCCACGCCCTGGTGCGCAAACTCAAACCGGGCGGGCGCCTGGTCCTGCGCGATCCGCAGGGCCACGGAGTGGATCCTGCCAGCCCCATCCAGCCCTACTCCACCCTGTTCGGGCGTGAATATGCCTTATTCGAAGCGCCCAATATCAAGAACGAAGAATACCGCCGCGATGGCGATATCCTGCTGTTGATGCTCAAGCAGCCCGAATACGGCTGGCTCGACCGGGTCTATTACCTGCTCGGCTTGATGAACACCTTCAACGTGGTCTACCCGCAGCTGCAGGACATGGATTTC
>JAWOHN010000011.1:0-8808 GCA_046485135.1 Anaerolineales bacterium
CACAGCAGCTGGAATGCCCAACCCGTACACAATTGGGCCATAGCGTATTGCAGTATTGAAGCGCCATTTCCGCAACGCGAAATGGATGATCAGGATGATCTGTAATAGAAAAGCCCAGATGATAAACAAGATTTCAAGGTTATCCACGCCATCCACAATTTCACCTCCACTAGGATGATCTTCTTACAGAATAAACATCCTGAACACGAAAGTCATCACCCAAAATTGGTGAAACAAAAAATCCCTACCACACCTGGTGGGGGATTGGTGTTAGCTTCATATTCCCAAACAAGAAGCCAAGCTTTCTACGGAAGGTGGCAACTTAGGTCAATTATCCCGATACCATCTTATCAGCTCATGATCGATATCCTTCCAGAAGCTTTCCCGATCTTTCCCGAAAGCTGAAGCCACTTTTTCTTCCAGCTCCTTCGGGCTGATGCGCTCTGTAAGCAATTCTTTTAACAACTCTGGCTTTGTCTCGTCCAAATAACGGGTCAACCAATAACCGCGCGCGTATTGGGAAATTAGAGCCTGCGGATCATCCACGCGCAGCCTGCCCGCTGCCCCCCCTTTTTCCCCCGCTGAAAGGCTGACCAAGTTTTCGAGCGTCTCCTGCCGCACAATGCGCCGGTCCAGGTAATGCTCCATCGCCAGGGTTGCCAGGCCTTCATGCAGCCAGGTCGGCAGCTTGAGATGGGATGTAAAGGCATGCACGAGCTCGTGGCAGGTGACAGTTTGGACGATTTCGCTGAGGTCCCGATCCTGGAGAAAAATCTGTTCGCCAAGGCTGCGGTCACTCATTTCTATCAAATGAGGCGGTTTAATCCCTACCACTCGTCGCGAGCCGTATTGGAGAGCCCAGCCACCTGCATAAGGCCAGATTCTGCTGGCTCGCTGGGCAACCAGTGGTAGGGTCAGAGCCAGATAAACCTTCCAGGGCCAGGGAGCCGAATGAAAAAGGAACTGCCTCCAGTCTGTCATCACATACACCCGGCAATCTACCGGTGGGGCCAGATCCCACCGTTTGCGAATCTGCTGGACCGAACGATCACAAGCCGCTCCAACCAAACGGGCGGCTTCTTCCTGCTCGACAGCATAGTACAGGCACAGGCCGGCAATGCTTTCTTTCTTCACGCGATTTTTCCTTTTGTACTTTCACTTCTGCGAGCCGCTGGGATCAGCCCAACAGCCAGACCGGCAATAAAACCCAGGACGACCAGCACCCCCAGATCAACAATAGTCACATCCGCAGAGAATTCTCTGAGCAGGGTATCCATCACAGTATAAGCCCAGTAGATCGTCATCAATGCCAGGATCACTAAGGCAGTGACTGAATAGTGTTTCATCCTTATAACCTCCGGTTATTGGAATCTGGTCGAATTTTCATCATGTCAAGCTTCCATGCGGCGTACACGCCAGGCTAGCAGAATCACAACAACTGCGATTGCAGCCAGCATGGCACTCATATTCAGCCACAGCAGGCTGGATGGATAATCGCCTGCCTGGGAAATGCTGAATAGCTGCAACATGGCAGAACCCGGCAGCCAATCCAAAGCGGACAAAACGGCCGGCGGCAGGTTCAGGCCGCTGAACAGTTTCAGCAATCCTGAGCTGAGCACCAGCAGCAGGAGCAGCGAGCCCCACATGCTGGCGCTAGTAGGGGAATCAGCCAACACGCCCAGTAACAGGCCAACGCTCACTGCCAAAAGCGAAGTCAGCAAGACCGCCAGCAGGGCTACACCCCAATGAACGAACCGGTAATGGTAGAGCAGCATGATCAACAACGCCGGCAACAAGCTGTAAAAAAGCCCCACCAGCGCCTTGCCGGCGACCACCTGCTTCAGGTTGGCCGGTGAAATCAGCAAGACTTTCAGCGTCTGGGCCTCCTTTTCCTCAATCATCAACAGCGGCACCAGGGCAATGCCAATCACCAAGATAACTACGATCAGGTTCAGCAGCAGCATCGCAGACTGTCCACTCAGTTCAACGGGTGGATAAACGGCCTGGTCTGCCAGGGTCAATTGTCCCAATCCTGGAGCAGCCTGGTGAAATTGCTCCTCGAAAAAAGCTTCCAGCTGAGAAAATCTGTCAGGAGCAGCCCAGTGTGGGTAATAGGCTTGCAGCTCGATGAGCTGCCCATCCCCGGCGCGCTGGTCAAAGTCGTCCGGAAGGACCAAACCCAGAGAAAGGTCCATCGAGCCGATCAGAGACAATTCCATCTCTTTCTGCGATTCAACCATATGCACCCGTATATCCTCTCGAGCCGCCAGGTCCCGCAAGATGGCAGAGCGCCCCTGGTCGTAAACCACCAGGCGGGGCAGACTTCTCGCAGTAAGAAGCATGGGCAATAATGCGCCTGAAAGCAAGATAAAGGTAGACCCCAACAGGATAGACAGGATCAGCCGGTTTTTGAGCGCTTCCAACAGGTCTTTGGCCGCGATAACGCCGATCATGGACAGGTTGCCGCGCGGGAGCGGCTCGCTAAAGGTGTTCCCCTCACCTGGGGATGTTGGCCTGCCGGTGCTCATATCACCCACAGATCGCTGTGCCAACCTCTCCTGTAGCGGGTTAAAACGGCCCGGTTGATCTGTTTCGGGAGAAGCCTGCCAGGGGCTTGAAAGTGCACCCCCTTGTCGATCCCGCCTGCGCAGCAGCCAAACCACTCCGCCCAGCCCGAGGCCTGCCGCAAGCACAAGCCAGCTCAGGCGCAACAGGGTGTTTCCGATAGGAATGGGATTGGCAAATGAGGTCTTAGATAATTGTAGGATGACGGAGCTGGGCACCAGGCTGAAGATGCGCACCCAGATAGCGGGGATCAAGCCTTCGAGAAGGGAAAAGATGATCGGCAGGATCAACGGCAGCAAGATGACCCAGGACCACATCGAAAGCTGGGCGCGCGAGTCGATCTTGATTCCCAGCCATAAGCCCAGCGAGACCGTGAACAGCGAGCCAACCAACACCGTCAAGATTGCCAGCCACCAGTGTACCACCAGCACATGGTTGACCGCCAGGGCAACGGCTCCGCCTAGAGAGCAATAGAAGATGCCCGCCAGGGCCTTTGCCGTTACGATATGGCCTGCGGAGGCCGGTGAGAGGCTGAGCACCTCCAGCGTGCGGTTCTGTTTTTCCTCCAACATCAGGTGCGGGACCAGGATCACACCGATCATGATCAGGACAAAAGCCAACGCGAAACTGGCCGTCTCTCCCAGGCCACCTGATTCGGGCAGCAAGTCTATGCGACTGGCAGCCAATTCAACCGGCACCGTCCGGCCGGTCAGGGCTGAAATCTCACTCTCGACAATGCCCCGTAGCGCTTCAGCATCTACATCGCTGACCCAGCGCAAGACGTAGCCTTGCAGCTTGGGCGATTCCCCCGCCTGAAGCGCCTGGTCGAAACCATCCGGGATGACCAGGCCCAGCTCCGGAACCTCCCCATGGGTCAGGACCCGCTTCATCTGTTCTTCGGATTGGTAAGTGTACAGGCGGATGTTGCGGCTATCTTCCAGCAGCGGCACCAGCCTCGAGTTGCCATCATCGTACAACAGCAAAGCAGGTCGATCCTCCAAACCGGAAAGAGCCGGCAAGGCGCTGTAAAAGAGCACCATGAATAGCGATGTAATCATCACAGCGATCGTGTTCTTGTTCTTCAAAGCTTCCAACGCATCTCTTGTAAACAGAGCCCAAATGATGCGAATGCTTTCCAGGGGTCGCGGTCTGTCGAATGGTCGAGTTGTGCCTGTCATGGTGTCGCCTCTCACCCAATTTCCCCTGCCAGCTGCCGCCCGGTCAATTCCACGAACACATCTTCCAGGGTAACGGCCTGGCTTCCCCCCTGACCAGTCTTTAGATTGTGTGGGGTGTCCAGTGCAACGATCCGCCCGCGATCCAGGATGGCGACCCGCTCGCAAAGCTGATCAGCCTCTTCCATGTAGTGCGTGGTCAGAAAGATGGTCACACCTCCTTTGGCCAGACCGGCAATAAAGGCGCGCAGCTCGCGCGCCACGTTTGGGTCCAACCCACGGGTTGGCTCGTCCAGGAAAAGGACTTTAGGCCGGTGCAGTAATGCCCGCGCGATCATCAAACGTTGCTTCATACCGTTCGAGAACTTTTTCAAGCCGTCATCTGCCCGCTCACCTAACCCGACCTGTTCCAATGCTTCATCCGCCCAGGCTTTAGGCACTCCGTATAGATTGGCTGTGAAGTTGAGGTTGTCGCGCGCTGACAGGCGCTGGTACAGGTTCTGGTACTCGAATACCACCCCGATCTGCGGCTTGAGGGCTGCGCGCTGGGTCACGACATCACAACCCATCACCCAGGCTTTACCCGCCGTAGGGCGCAGCTGCCCGGTCAGGATGCGGATGGTGGTGGTCTTGCCGGCCCCGTTCGGTCCCAAGAAACCGAAGATTTCTCCGCCATCGACCGAAAAGCTGATCCTATCCAGCGCCCGCAGTCCCTTGAAATCCATCACCAGGTTCTCTACCTGAATTGCTTCCATCATCTCACCTGATTCCTACATGATATTGGCGATTACTTATTACCGTACTCTAGCAATCCGCCTACGCCTACACCGATTGCCATCCCGCATCCAACACCCACCGATAGCCATACTGCGATATCTCTGGTAAGAACTCCGATGATCACACCGATGATAGCTCCCGCCGTAAAACCTATCGAGACTCCTGTTGCCATCTGGTTGGTTTTCCCTTTATTTTTATTGTTTCCCATTTTGATTTTCTCTTCATTGGTCCGATACACGTCTCGTCGGTTGTTTATTGGTAATTCCACTATATATCATTAAAGAACCCGGTGCAACAAAAAAGCGCCGAACGGCGCTATGAGTGGGATGAACAGCCTCCAGACAGAGTTGAATGGAGCAAGATCTAAGCCGTTTAATAGCCAAATAAATCCCTCAATTCACCTGCTGCCGACTTGCTCAACGGGATTTCTGTACCGTTTGTGTCATCCAAGCGCAGGCTGAAGCTGTTACGGGTATAAGGGATAATTTCTTTGATATGCTGGAGGTTGACCAGGTACGAGCGGTGGGCGCGAAAGAAACCGCTGCGGGATAAGCGCTCTTCCAGCTCATTCAAGGTGAACTGGGTGGTCAAGCGGGCGTCCTGCGTTTTCAGGCAGGTGTGCCCGCCCTCCGCTTCGATATACAAAATCTCCCCGGGATTGACCAAGACGACTTTATCCTCCGCACGGACCGGGATTTTGATCTGGAAGGAAGCACGCGTCTCTTCTTCTAAAGGCGTGGGGACTGCCAGCTTTCCGTTCTGAAGGCGGTAGATCTTGTCACATAACGCTTCCAGACGGCCTAAGTCGCCGGTCAGGATGAGAACAGCCGCTCCTTGTTCTGCCATGCGCCGCATTAACCGGCCAAGCAAGGTAATCGTTGGCTCGTCGCAGCGAGCGAAGGGTTCGTACAGCAGCAGGACAGCCGGCCGGTGCAAAATGGCGCGCCCGAATGCCAGGCGACGGGAGAGGCTGGAGGACAATTTCTCCAGGCTTGCATCGGCCTGGTCCGCCATGCCGACCTGTTCCAGGACCTCCACCACACGGGTCTTGGGCAGTCCGTATAACTGGCATTGCAAGATTAGATTTGATTTCGGTGATTGTCGCTTATACAGGGAATCTTCGGCAAACAAGACCCCCACCTTACGGCTGAAGCCACTTTTATCCACCGGCTCCATCCCAGCCAGTTGGATGTTGCCAGCAGAGGGACGCAATTTACCGATCAGCAGGTCAAACAGGGTATCAATACCGCTGCCGGTCGAGCCAACCACCGCAGCGATTTCCCCACTATCCACAATCAATAATGGAATGTCCAGGGTGGTATGCGGGTCAACAATCTTCTGAAAATCTCTGATCTCGATCATGTGGGGTCCAAAGTTATCATATTGGAATCAATGCTCAAGGTGCAGGATACCCCGTTGGAGGGCAACCGTGACGGCGGCTGTGCGATCGGAAACACCCAGCTTGCCAAATATGTTGATCAGGTGTGATTTAACCGTGGCCTGGCTGATGTGCAGCCGCCCAGCGATATCGCTGTTGCTGGCGCCTTCAGCAACCAGCTCTAGTACTTCTATCTCTCGGTTGCTCAGTTTATCCTCAGCCGGCGTACGCACCTGGGCGATCAACCGCGCCGCGACGGTAGGAGCTAGGATTGGTTCGCCGCGCGCTGAAGCCCGGATGGCTGATACCCCATCCATAACCGGCATACGTAGATCCATCAATACCACATCCGGTTTAAGCTCCACAGCAAGACGAGCTGCATCGGCGCCATTGGTTGCCTCGCCCACAATCTCAAATTCTGATTGGCTTATCAATATCCCTCTTAGCCCATCCAATACAATGGGATGATCATCAGCAATCACTTTGCCTCCAAACTGGGCCCCGCGCTGGCCCATGCTGTGTAACCCAAATCCACCCTGGTTTCCATTTGGAAGGTGAGCCAAAATCTGCGGGTCAAAACCGACCCCATCATCGTGTACATCCAGCACAACCTTATCTTCCTCAGTATCCTAGCTCGATAGCGGGGGACAAGCCATACCATGATCAATCCATACCAGATGCCTTGGGCCAAACTCAATCCGGAAACCAGCTGTGGGGTTATCTTAATGTCTTTTGACAAAAGAGCCAAAGCCGTTGGCAGTGCCTGGGTCAGGTAAAACACAACATGCCAGACCACTATCCAGCGCCCCCAGGCATCCCTTTTAGAAGAAGAACGATTCGAACCCTGCAAAACAGTCAAGACGGGCATAGGACTTCCCAAAGCACGGTAACTTGTTATTCGGTAGGTTTATTTTACTCCCATCGAAACAACTTCACAGAGGCAACCGTTCCTAGGATCAGGATTCCAACTAATACTAGCGTAGGCAGCCACAGAGAACACCAGGCATCACCGAACCACAAGCCCTGGAGCAGCCGGACTACATAAGATAGCGGCAGGAAATCGCTCACCCGGCGCAGGCTTTCCGGCAACAGTTGCAACGGCATGCCAGCCCCAGACAGGAACATCATGGGGAAAAAGATCACCATCCCAACTACCTGTGCGACGCGCGCAGTCGGGGCTAAGCTAGCCAGCAGGTAGCCAGCTGAGAAGAAAGACAACGCACTCAGGAGATAGGCCGCCACAACGTTGACCCATGATCCGGCAAATCGCAAACCGAAAACGAGCTTGCCGGTCACAACCAGGATGATCATCCCCGCCAGCGCTACAACCAGGTACACGCTCACGCAAGCAATCAGGTAGGCGGCTGGATGCAGGGGAGTTGCCCGATAGCGACGCAACACGCCCGCTTCACGGCTGGCTGCTGTATCGATGGGAATACCCATTAAGGCTACCGTGCCAATGATAATACCGGCGTATGCTGGCACACTGGCATCTACCGTACCAAAATTCCTACCCCAAAATTCGGGCGCTGGCTGGTTGCCGTATATGAAACCAAATAGCAGCAGCAAAGCAGGGTAGGCAAGCGAGAAGAAAAAAGCCACCGGTTCCCGCAGATACAGCTTTAGCTGCATTACGAATAGTTTACTCATACCACGCATCCCATCATCCTCCAGCCCATCCTCGTGGGCACTAATTCCGAATAGCCCGCCCGGTAAGCGCCAGGTAGACATCTTCCAGGTCAGCCTGTTCGGTGCGCAGGTTGGAGAAGGGGATATGGTCCGTTTGCAAGAACATCACCACTTCACCAACCCATCCTTCCCCTTGTCCGTACACCGTCACCTGATCTCCATCCTGTTCCACGCGTTGGACCCCATCGATGACGCCTATCCTGGCAGGGAAAAACACAGAGTCAGATGATCGATCAAATGTCCTCACTGGCTCTGCATGTATGTCACCATTCAATCGAAAGCTGATCCGATTCGCCATACCCAGCTGGCTGACCAGGTTCTCTGGCGTATCCAGCGCGATGTTATGTCCATGGTCAAGAATTGCCACCCGGTCGCATAACTGTTCTGCTTCATCCATAAAGTGGGTCGTGAGAAAGATCGTTGCGCCTTGTCTGCGGATGTCTCGAACTACTGATCCTTGCACATGTTTCTAAAGTTCGTAACCCGCATTGCGGACGAAAGCCTGGATCAATTGCGGTCTACGTTGCATACGGCGCTTCGAGTACTTGATCAACACTTCCAGGTCAGGCAAATGATCACAGGCGATATTGGCCAAATCAGCAAGTTTCAGATAGCTCCAAACCCATTCGGTCGGGTTGAGGTCCGGAGCATAGCCTGGCAATTGCTCCAGGTGGATGCGCTTGGCAGCTCCGTCTGCCAGGTAGGCTTTGACGATCCTGGAGCGATGCGTCGGAATACCGTCCCAGATGACCAGGAGCAAACCTGGGATCATGCGCAGCAACTGGCCAAGAAAGAGGACGACTTCTCGGCTCGTAATCGAATGAGCATAAATCGTCAAAAACAACTTGCCTTGGGGCGTGACCGCCCCGATGAGCGAAAGATGCTTGTAGGACAGAAATTCCTTCAAGATCGGTGTCTGGCCGCAGGGCGCATACGTACGCACGACCATCGGCAGCAGATACACTCCCGACTCATCTATAAAGACGATCGTTCGTCCTTCTTCGACCGCCTTTTTTTCAACTCTGGCCAGCGCACATCCTTCCAATGCTGGATTTCGGCTTCTTTGCGCTGTTTGGCCCGCCGGATCGGTTTCTGGGGCGTCCAACCCAGGTCTTTGAGAATGCGGCTGACATGGGCGGGGTGGTACCGCACGCCAAACTCGCGCTCGATCAATTTGCCCACCCGTGCACAGGTCCATAGCTCGCCGCGAAACCCAAAGCTCTC
>JAWOHN010000025.1:0-16092 GCA_046485135.1 Anaerolineales bacterium
CCAATACATTCCCCCATTAGAACTAGCCTGTAAACACTGGCTTGATTCTTCAGGCTGACAAGTCTACAGCGCAACGTCTTCACTTGCTAAGTTGATTAGGTAGATTTTTACTCTTGCATGCCTGTTCTGTCAAGCGAATCGATCCTGCAATTCTGAAAGGCTCAACCTCTCCAATTATTAACTCTCAAGCCTCAGGCAGGTTGCGGCGGATCAGTCCGTAGATGGTCAGGCCACGCGCGGCGCCTTCAGCCACGCAGGTGGTGGGGTTTTCGACCAGATAGGAGGGCACGCCCAGCTCTTTGGTCATGAGTTTGTCAATGCCGCGCAGCAGTGCGCCGCCGCCACACATAGCCATACCCCGGTCGATGATATCGGAAACCAACTCTGGAGGGGTCTTTTCCAGCACTCGGCGGGCGGTTTCAACGACCTGGTGCAGCGGATCCTGGAGAGCCTCGACCACCTCTCCGGTGGTGAGGCTGATCGGGCGCGGCAGACCGGTAACCTGATCCTGACCTTGGAGCTCAACGGTTTGTTCCTCGTCTTGAGGCACAGCCGCGCCGATAGAGATCTTGACTTGCTCGGCAGTAAGCCGGCCGATAATCATGCCATATTTCTTGCGAACATAAGAAACAATCGCCTCATCTAGCTGCATGCCGCCTGCCCGCATCGTTTCCGAGGCGACAATGCCATACATAGCGATGACTGATGCCTGAGTGATGCCCCCACCCAGGCATAAGACCATATTGCCAGAGGGCGTACCGATGGGCAGATCGATGCCTAGAGAGGCTGCCAATGGCTGTTGGATTAAGAAGGCATCGCGGCTGCCGGCTTGCAAAGCAGCTTCGTGGACAGCGCGCCTTTCGACGCTGGTGACGCCGTCGGGGACAGAGATCATCACTTGCGGGCGAAAGATGCGCACGGGACCGCCAACTTTGCGCAGGATATCAGCCAGGATGTATTCGGTCACTTCGTAATCGGCGATGACCCCGTTATGCAACGGGCGGATCACTTCAATGGAGTCAGGTACCCGGCCGAGCATATTTTGCGCCTCTGTGCCCCAGGCGACCATCTTTTGCTCGGCGACAACAATCGCTGCCACGGTCGGCTCCTCCACCAAAATTTGGCGTCCTTCTGCCACGCGCGTGTACATTGTTCCAAGATCAATGCCTAAGTCTTTAGAAAAAAGTGGCATGGTTATCCTTGTTCGCCAGAAGTAGGAGGACGCTGGCGGCGGCGGTAGCGTTGGGCTGCTTGCAGGCGCAGGTTCGATTTGCGCAGTTGTTTCTCAATGGCTTCATAGGCGTCTGCATCTGTGGGCGGGCCTTCTTGTAAGATTTTCTCGGCCCGTCGTTTGGCTTGCTCCGCCCGGGAGATATCGATCTCCATAACGTTCTCGGCGGCGTCAGCCAAAACGGTTACGATGGTGGGCTGAACTTCGATCACACCCCCGGAAATGGCAAAGACTTCTTCTTCGCCCTGGTGACGGATCTTTAGAATACCAAAGCCCAGGTTGGAGAGCAAAGGTGCGTGGTGGGGCAAGATTCCCATTTCTCCGTTCACACCGGGTACGACAATGATATCGGCGTCACCTTCGAAGACCAACCGGTCTTGAGAAACGATCTCACAACGAATGGGCATGGAAATTCCTTTTTAATCGGATTCAGCCATTTTTTCGGCTTTTTCGCGCGCTTCTTCGATGGCGCCAACCATGTGGAAGGCCTGTTCGGGCAGGTCGTCGTGTTTCCCGTCCAGGATTTCGCGGAAGCCTCTGATGGTCTCTTTCAAAGGCACATAACGACCAGGCAGGCTGGTAAATTGCTCAGCCACGAACATCGGTTGGGAGAAGAAGCGTTCAATCTTGCGCGCGCGGGAGACGATCAGCTTGTCGTCTTCGCTGAGCTCATCAATACCCAGGATGGCGATGATGTCCTGCAGGTCTTTGTAGCGCTGGAGGACGCGCTGGACCTCGCGGGCGGTGGAGTAGTGATCCTGACCGACAATGCCGGGATCGAGAATGCGGGAGGTGGAGGTGAGAGGATCGACGGCCGGGTAGATGCCTTTTTCAACAATTGAGCGCTCAAGGGCGATGGTGGCGTCCAGGTGGGTGAAGGTAGCTACGGGAGCCGGGTCAGAGTAATCGTCGGCAGGAACGTAGACGGCCTGCATGGAAGTGATCGAACCATGGCGGGTAGAGGTGATGCGCTCTTGCAGCTCGCCCATTTCGGTTGCCAAGGTAGGTTGGTAACCAACTGCAGATGGCATACGGCCGAGCAATGCGGAGACCTCTGAGCCGGACATACTGAAGCGGAAGATATTGTCGATGAAAAGCAGCACATCTCGACCGGCATCGCGGAAGTATTCGGCCATGGTCAGGGCGGTCAGACCAACCCGCAGGCGAACACCTGGCGGTTCGTTCATCTGACCGAAGACCATGACGGTATCCTTCATCACGCCCGATTCAAGCATTTCACGGTAAAGCTGGGTGCCTTCACGAGTACGCTCACCCACTCCGGCGAAGACCGAGTTGCCTTTGTGGACGGTAGCGATGGAACGGATCAGCTCCATGATGATGACGGTTTTACCGACACCAGCGCCACCGAAAATGCCGGTCTTGCCACCCTTGGTGAAAGGGGCAATCAGATCAACTACTTTCAAGCCAGTCTCGAATACCTCCACACGGGTGGATTGGTCGGCAAAGGCCGGCGCCGGGCGGTGAATGGCGTAGGTGGTGTCTGCTTCTACTTTGCCCTTGCCGTCAACGGGGCGCCCCAGGACGTTGAAGATACGCCCAAGGGTGTTTGGCCCAACCGGAACACGGATGGGGGAGCCGGTGTTATAAGCAGGGACACCGCGTTGCAGTCCGTCGGTGGTGTCCATGGCAACACAGCGGACCCAGTTATTGCCCAGGTGCTTCTGAACTTCCAGGATCAGCGAGTCCTTGCCTGCGCGGGGCACTTCAACTGCGTAATAGATATCGGGCAGGGTGTCGGGTGGGAACTCGACATCCACGACCCCACCTAAGATCTGGATCACCCGTCCGGTTGTTTCGGTTAGCGCTCTTTCCATACAATCCTCCAAGATTTCTAATTAATAACTACAAGCTGATAGATGATGTTAAGATTTGGCTAGCGCTTCAGCGCCGCCGGCAATATCCAACATTTCATTGGTGATTGAGGCCTGGCGGGCCTTGTTGTATTGCAGGGTTAGGGCGGCGGCTAGGTCGGTGGCATTATCCGTGGCGTTCTTCATGGCTACCATGCGTGCAGCGTGCTCACTGGCTTGAGACTCCAATATGGCCTGGTAGACTTGCAGGGCGGTGAAGCGCGGTATGATCTGGTCCAGGATTTCGGCCCGCCCCGGTTCGTAGATATATGTGGCAGTGGGGCCGCGCTGTCCCTCGAGCTCCATGACGCGCTGTTCTTTTTTGTCAATCTCAAGAGGTAAGAGCTTTTTGACCACCGGGATTTGGGTGACCAGGTTGACAAAATTGGTATAGACCAGGTAGACCTCGTCGCAATCGCCAGACAGAAAATCATCTACAACCAGCCGCCCGATGGGCGAAACATCCGCAAAGGAAGGGGCTGCCGGCAGGTTGCTAAATTCGGCGATGATCTCCTTGCGACGCCGGACCATCAGATCGCGGCCTTTACGGCCTACCGTGACATAGCGCACAGGGATTTCGAAGGGGTTGAATGTTTGCAGCGCGAAACGGATGATATTGGTGTTATAAGCACCGGCCAGGCCGCGATCACCACTTACAAGAACGACCAGGGCGTTGTGGATCTCAGCACGCTTGGTCAGCAAGGGATGCAAACCCTCGTGCCCTGGCTGGGCGGCGATGTGAGTGAGCACCTGCCAGGCTTTGCTGGCATAGGGGCGGGTGGCCATGACAGCCTGCATGGATTTGCGCGCCTTACTGCGGCTAACGGCTTGCAGAGCGCGCGTTACCTGGGCGATGTTCTTGACACTGCTGATACGTTGACGAACTTCACGGGCAGAAGACATGAGGACCTCTATTAACCCCAGGTGATTCCGAAGGCCTTTAAGGCTTCGCGCAAAGCGGCTTCGGTCTCTGGAGTGATCCGTTTTTTCTCAGCAATATCTTTGCCGATTTTGGGATGAGAGCTGTCCATAAACCGCAAGAGCTCAGTTTCCCATTCGCGCATGCGATCAGTGGGGACTTTATCGGCAAAGCCCTGTGTACCGGCAAAGATCTCGATGACCTGGTGTTCGAGCGACATGGGCGCATATTGTGGTTGTTTGAGGATCTCTTGCAGGCGCTGGCCGCGGTTTAGCTGGGCCTGGGTGGCCTTATCCAGGTCTGAGCCAAATTGGGCAAAAGCAGCCAGCTCGCGGAAGGAAGCCATATCCAGGCGCAGGCGACCGGCAACCTGCTTCATGGCTTTGGTTTGGGCGTCGCCGCCGACCCGTGAAACCGAAAGGCCCACGTTGATAGCCGGGCGGATACCGGCGTAGAACAGGTTGCCCTCCAGATAGATCTGCCCGTCGGTAATGGAAATCACGTTGGTGGGGATGTAGGCAGACACGTCACCTAGCAGGGTTTCGATAATGGGCAGGGCGGTCAGCGAGCCGCCCGTACCGGCTACCGGCAGGGCTTTGAATTTGTCCGCATCCGGTATCTCTTTGATAGCTTCGGTAGCGTCGTGCTCGGCGCGCGGGCCAATATAAACCTGTCCGTCCACGGCGTCCTGCGGGCTAGCCTGCGCCCCTTCAAAGTCGCGGGGGACGATGACGAACTGGGTGGCCAGGCGGGCGGCCCTTTCTAGCAGGCGGGAATGCAGATAGAAGACATCACCCGGATAGGCTTCTCGCCCAGGGGGCCGGCGCAGCAGCAAGGAGACCTGACGATAGGCCCAGGCGTGCTTGGACAAATCATCGTAAACAACCAGCGCGTCGCGACCGGTCTCCAGGAATTCCTCACCAATGGCGCAGCCGGCGTAGGGGGCAATATACTGCATGGCAGCTGCTTCATCTGCGGCTGCAACCACCACAGTGGTGTAATCCATGGCGCCAAAACGCTCCAGCAGGGCTACGGTGCGGGCAACAGCCGACTTTTTCTGCCCAATGGCCACATAAATACAGAACAGGTCTTTGCCTTTCTGATTAATGATGGTGTCAACGGCCAGGGCGGTCTTGCCGGTTTGGCGGTCGCCGATGATCAGCTCACGTTGGCCGCGACCGAGGGGGATCATGGCATCAATAGCCTTGATGCCGGTCTGGACTGGGGTGTCCACGTCCTTGCGCTCTACCACGCCAGAAGCAATGCGCTCGATGGGACGGTATTTGTCGGTTTTGATGGAGCCTTTGCCGTCGATTGGCTCGCCCAGCGCGTTAACCACCCGCCCGATCATGGCATCACCGACCGGCATCGAGGCAATCCGACCGAGGGAATGCACACTCATGCCTTCCTCAATCTGAGCGTAATCACCCATGATGATGATGCCGACATTGTCTTTTTCCAGGTTGAAGGCGATGCCGCGCACACCATTAGAAAATTGGACCAGCTCCTGGTAGCGCACGTCGGCCATGCCGCTGGCGCGAGCAATGCCATCGCCAGCTTCCATCACTGTACCGACATCCTGAACGGCTAAAGAAGGTTTAAAGGAGTCGATTTGCTTCTGCAGATCTGAGGTGATTTCCTTGATAATATCGGACATTGGTCCTCCGTTAGAAGAGTTTTTATTCCGTAAAGCTGGAAACCGTTTGGGCATCCAGGCGCTCAATGACGCCAACCAGTAAACGCACGGCTCGATCGTAGTCGTCGCGGTGGATGATCGAGGAATGAGAATGGATATGTCGGGCAGCCACACCGAGGATGGCTGAAGGTACGCCAGTGTGATGCAGGTGAATGGCGCCGGCATCAGTGCCACCTGCCTCCACACAGGAAATCTGCAAGGGGATCTCCAGCTCCTGGGCTGTATTGACGATAAACTGGCGCAGTTTGAGGTTGGGAATGGTGCGACCTTCGTAGATCAGGACGGTTGGGCCCTGGCCCAATTTGACGGACGACTCTTCAGGTTTAATGCCAGGGACATCGCCGGCGATATCCGACTCGAGGATAATGGCGACATCCGGGTCGACGCTGCGTACACTGGTAGTAGCGCCGCGCAGCCCAACCTCTTCCTGTACCGTTGCTACACCATAGGTAGTGTTGGGATGCTGGCGCTCCTGCAATGATCGCAGGGCAGAGATCATCATCGCCACACCCACCCGATCGTCAAAGGCTTTGGAGAGGTAAGTCTTGCCGCCGGCCAGGTCGACAAAATCGGCGCGCGGTGTGACCGGATCGCCGGGTTGTACACCAGCAGCTTCAACCTCGGCCTGGTTGGCTGCGCCAATATCGATATACATATCCTTTTTAACAACGACCTTGGAGCGCTCGTCTGCCGTGAGCAGGTGGGGCGGTTTGGCGCCGATCACACCGACCACGTCCCCCTTACGGGTGTGGATGACCACGCGCTGACCGAGCATGACCTGATCAAACCAGCCGCCCAGAGGCAGGAATTTGAGGAACCCTTCGTTGGTGATGTGCTTGACCATAAAGCCGATTTCGTCCATATGACCGGCCAGCATGACCCGCGGGGCTGCCGAGCTGCCTTCCAACCGGCAGATCAGGTTGCCGGTTTTGTCTTGAGAGATTTCGCCCACACCATCCAGGTGTTGACGTACCACGGCCCGGACAGGGGCTTCATATCCGGGCACGCCATTTGCTTCAGTCAGTTCTTTTAACAGCCGGTGAGTATAATCCATCTATTAACCCCTTCCTAACAATATTTTCTACATCCTTGGGTTTTACCGTAAGAGGGCATCCGCCCGCTCACCCCCCCAATCTGGGGTATTAACACGGTGATTCCCAATAGCATGATTTGCTGCATAGCTTGAGCGGTCAAATGATACCTTATTGAGGCGATATTGTCTAGCAAATGATCGAGCACACGGATTCAGCCGTCTGTTATATACTATATTTCGTTGGTTGCTCAATCTATAGCCAATGCAGCCGGTAAGGACAGTGATTCTACGAAAGGTAAAATCATGGCAGAAAGAAATTATGATCGAAAAGAGCAATACGATAAGATCAAAGCGGCCTTGCTGCCAAATGAGGTGCTCGAATATGTATTCGACATGAAAGGCGGCGGGACCGGTTTCCTGGGTGTGACGGATAAACGGATCATCTTCTATGACAAGGTGTTCTTACTCAAGATGAAAGCAGTCGTCTCCGTACCTTACTCGCAGGTCCAAAGCCTGGCAGCAGAAGATGAAAGTGGCTTACTAGCTGGACGGGGCTTCTTTTCGAGCAGTCATCTGATCGTCAATACTGCCCATGGGACGTTCGAGTTCGAGTTCCGCGGGGCAGACAAGGCGCATATGGCGCACAATATGATCATGGCGCATCTGTTCAGTTAAATAAGATGCGGATATTCTGCGCAATTCATACTTAGCTGCCGTTTAGCGGAGGCGCTAGAGTCTGATCAGGGGGTTTGCTGCGGGCATCGCGGCCAAGCTCCTGGGAGCGTTCATAGGCGGCCCAGATGGCGCGTGAAATAGCCGTGCGAAAGCCAGCCTTCTCCAAATAGTACAGGGCTGCGGCAGAGGTGCCGCCCGGCGAGGTAACCTGATTTCTCAAATAAGCCAGGTGCAAGGGGTCGGTGCGGGTAGTGTAGAACTCCACGGAGCCGCGCAGCGTTTGGGCAACCAGTTGCTCCGCCAGTCGACGGGGGAACCCCAGGTGCACACCGGCGTCTACCATGGCTTCCATAAATAAGAAAACATAAGCTGGACCGGTGCCGGACAAGGCGGTAGCCATATCCAGGTAGCTCTCTTCCTCTACATAGACCTCTTCGCCCAGGGCGGTCAGGATCTGGCGGGCCATCTCATGCTGCTCGGCTGAAACCGCGGGTGCGGCGGTCCAGACGGTGATGCCTTGCCCGATCTGGGCGGGGGTATTGGGCATGGATCGCACGACCAGACCGTGCCCCAAACCAGCGCTGATTTTGGTAATGGGCGCGCCAGCCACAATGGATAACACCAGAGCGTCCGGTTGGATAACCCCTTTCAGACCTGACAGAACCTTGTCCAGACGTTGGGGTTTGACTGAAAGTACAACGATGCCGGCGCATTCCGAAGCGACCGCGTTATCCGTATCCGTGCGGATTTGGTAAAGGGTATGCAGCTCTTCCAGTCGCTCCGGGCGAGGCCCAGCAGCGACCAGATCACGGGGATCGGACATACCGCGCCGGATCAAACCGGCGATCATGGCTTCAGCCATCACCCCTGGGCCGATAAATGTAATGGGGATATTCATTAACAATGTGCACTTATCCTTTGATGAGATCATTAAGGGCGGGCGAAATAGGCCAGTGCCAGGCGCAGGCGTTCGCTGACTTCCTCGGGTGAGCCGGGTGGAATATGTTGGATGGCAGCCTGAGCCTCTACCACGCTATAACCTAAAGTGGTCAGAGCGTCGAGGACTTCTGCATCAACTTCGCTCATGGCAGCTACCGGCTCCAGACCTTCCACAGCTTTGATGCGATCTTGAAGCTGGAACAAGATCTTTTGAGCGGTCTTTTTCCCGACTCCAGGCACCCGGCTGAGCAGGTCACCTTGCTCGTGGAACACGGCCCGGCGGATGGTGTCTGGTTCGAGAGAGGACAGGATGGACATGGCTACCCTGGGGCCTACGCCGTTGACAGTCAACAATTGGGTAAAAATCTCGCGGCCATCCGCGCTTTCGAACCCATACAAGGTTAAGGCGTCCTGGCGCACGACCAGGTAGGTATGCAGCGTGAGCCGGTCGCCGAGGCGGGTTTGCTCGCTAAGATTGGTTGGGACGAAGACCAACAACCCCAGCCCCCCCACTTCGATCACCAGGCTGCCGCTTTCTTTATGGATGACGTTTCCGTATATGCTTGCGATCATTCTTACCTGCTAATCAAGAAGGCTAGTTCAGTAGGGAACTCGAATCGGCGCATGGACCACGACTTCCCTGAGACCAGCTCCAGCATGTGGGCGGAATAGGTATCCGACATGCCCACGCTACGACCACCCAGGCTGTGCACAGGAAAGGTCACCAAGAGATGGGCAGCGGGAATGGAGTCCAGCAGGCGCTCTCCGGCGGAGCGGTCGAGCTGTTCCAGGCAAGGGATGGCTTTGAGGACAAAAGCCAGATCCACTGCGCGTTCAAAAGAAAATTCTAACACGTCTGCAGCAGCCGTGCGGCCGGTTATCCCCAGCAGATGCATGAAACCATCCAGGAAGGACAGCATATCCTGGTAAATATCAACAGCAAAGTACTCCACCTGGGGAGGCAGCCCCATCCAGGGCAAAGCCAATGGGTTAAGCCCGCAGGCCACGTCCAACACAGAGTGAATAGGCGGTAAGCCGGACAACACGGTTTGGAAAAATATTTCCAGGATGGGTAGGCGCTCGCGAGTAGAGGCGTGGTGAACCATCAAGGAACGGCAGACTTCCTGGAGTGCGGCCGGTTGAGCGGTGGCTTTGGCTGCGCGCAAACGGTCAAGCCACAATGCATAATCTGGTTGGCTCTCCTGATAAGCGCCGGCCACCTGGTGGAGCTTGGACTTGGTAGCTTTGAGGGCTTCTTTATAGCTGCGGTGATGGCGAAGCTCTCTGAGAGCGAGGCTGCGCACGAAAGGAGGGCTGATTTGGCTGTATTTGCGGGCGGAAAGCACTGTGCTTACCAACTGGTCGAGAAATTCGGTTTCATTTCGCATAGCAAGCGGTCACTTAATCAAGCGCAGGTGGGCGGTAAGCTGGGCCATGAAGCGTAGGTTATGGATGGTCGCCAGCCGCTGGGCCAGGCTGTCTCCGATCTTAAAGAGGTGGTGCAGGTAACCGGTGGAGTAGCGGGTGCATAAAAGGCAATCGCAGTAAGGAGAGATGGGTTGGTCCACCTTGACATGCTTGTCGTCAAGTATGTAAATGAAAGAGAACCACTCTCCGCTGAGACGCGCAGCCGGGTCCGCTGGATCCAGATTGAAGCGATAAAGACGGGCATGGCGGGCGTCGCGGGTGGGCATGGCGCCATCGGCCAAGGCATAGCCTAAACGGGCGCATGCCAACACATTGGCAGGGTGGGCTACGCCCAAAGCGTGCATGGGCAACTCGGCTGGGACCAGGGAGCGGGTAAAGCCGAGCAGGTCCACCAGCAGATGCCCCTGGGTATCCAGGGGCCAGCCGCCGTAGCCGTAACCATCAAAGCCGATCTCCAACAGGGTGCTGGCGCAGCGACGGCGCAGCTCAGGGTACCCACCACCCTGGATGACAGCAAACAGGAGTGGGCGGGCTTCCGGCGGGACGCTTTTTTCAGTTAACAAACGTTTGAATTCAGATTTGCAGCGCCGAGCCCAGGCGATCGTGCGTTCGACCGATTCGACCTGGGTTGGGTAAGGATCGTCCACATGGGTACAGTCGTCCAGGCAGAAGAGCAAGTCTGAGCCATAACCAATTTGTAGCTGAATGCTTTTCTCAGGGGTCAGGTTGAATTTCCGCCCGCCGCCATCCGGACGGAAAAGAGCGCCCTTGCTGGTCAGGCTGCCGTATTTCGGATTTTGGCGGATGAGGGAGTAGATCTGGAAGCCACCCGAGTCGGTCAGAATGGGACCGGGCCAGCCGGTCATAGCGTGCAGCCCGCCCAGGGCTTGAATGGTGGAAGAACCGGGGTTCTGCATCAGGTGGAAGGTATTCATGACCAACCCCTGCACACCGGCGCCTTCCAAGTCGGCGCTGTCGATGGTGCGCACCAAGCCCTTGGTGGCATCCGGCAGGAACTCAGGCAGCTCCAGGCTGCCATGAGGGAGGTGCAGAGTCTCAGGCATGACCGGCTATCACGATGGTGTATTCACCGCGCAGCTGGCTGGGTTCCAGGCGCTCGATCAACTCAGACAATCCCCCCCGCTCAATAGCTTCGAAAAGCTTGGTCAGGTCGTTGGCGATAACGGCTTGACGGTCTCCGTAGATCTCCACAGCATCCTTGAGGAAGGCGATCAGGCGGTGGGGGCTTTCATAGAAAATAAGCGTATGGGGGCTGTCGGCGTCCAAGGTCAAAAAGCGCCGGCGGGGGCCACCCTTGTGGGGAGGAAAGCCGCGGAAGGTGAAGCTGTGGACGGGCAAGCCAGATAGGATCAGGGCGGAGACGAAGGCAGCTGGTCCGGGGATGGAGGTGATGGGGATGCCGGCGTCAATAGCCCGCCGGACCAGGCTATAGCCAGGATCGGAGATGCCGGGGGTGCCGGCGTTGGTGACCAGCGCTACCGCTTTTCCCTCCAGCAGCAAATCGATCAAACGCCTGCCGGCGTGTTCTTCGTTGTGCTCGTGAAAGGAAATCTGCTTTTTTCTGATCTCGAAATGTTTGAGCAGCAGCCCGGTTTTGCGGGTATCTTCGCTGGCGACGAAGTCCACGCTGCGCAAGGTTTCCAGCGCGCGCAGGCTGATATCGCCCAGGTTTCCGATGGGCGTGGCGACTAAATAAAGCATGACCGGCTGCGGATTAAACAAGTCAATAGATGCAGGTCCTGCCTCCTACCTGTTTGCACCGGCTGAGGGGCGTCTCAGAGGCGCTGGCTGGGGGAAGCTCCCGGCTGGATGGTTGGTGTATCAGTTGAAGAGCGGCTAAGGCGTGGTTGGGCCAGGTGGGAGACCTAGCTACGAGATTGGAGCGGCTCAGCAGCCTGGTTGATCACGTAGTACTGGCCCATGCGTCCCATCTTGACGCGCAGACGGCCTTTTGCTTTGAGCTTTTCCAGCACCTTCTTGGTGCGAGAGTTGCTCTGCTCCGCGCCGCCGAACACAGCCAGGCGCGCCTGTTCGAGAGTCAGCCCGGCTTCTCCAGCCGAGCGCAACGCTTCCAACAGGATGGCTTCGTTCTCTTCTTGACTCCGATTTGGCATTGTACCTCTTTATTGATTGAAAATCGTTTTCTGTGGTGGTCGCAACTGGCTCCCGAGAATGGTTCATGATTGGGGTGTTCTGCTGCGTCCCAAAATCCAAAAAGCAGGCATGCACAGTGGAAATTATTCCTCATGCAAACCTGCGTCTAGGTCTATGTTTGGGTAAGTTGCTGAGTTTCAATAACGTTGGTAACTGAAAGAGTTATCATTCGTGCCAGGCCGGGTGTTTATACCACCTATTCTTTCCACAATCCGGTCCAATATTCTGCCATTAGCTATGAATAATACCATAAAATTCTCATATAGGGTTAATATTTTTATTTGTCGAGGGCGTTCATACGATAGCTGTGCACGTGGCAGATGGCTACCGCCAGGGCGTCGGCGGCGTCGTCTGGGGTGGGGATATGAGGCAGGTTCAACAAGGCGCGCACCATCTGCTGGACCTGGGCTTTGGCGGCCGCGCCGTAACCGGTGACGGCCGATTTGACCTGCAGCGGAGTATATTCGGCTACTTCCAGGCCGGCCTGAGCCAGGACTAAGAGCGCCACCCCGCGGGCCTGGCCGACTGAGATGGCTGTGCGGGCGTTGCTCTGAAAAAAAAGCTTCTCCACCGCGCTGGTAGCCGGGCGATGGAGAAGGATCAATTCATGCAAGCTTTTGTGTAGCTCGAGCAGGCGCTCGGGCATTGGTTTTTTGGCTGGGGTATGGACCACCCCGTAAGCCACCAGGGAAAGGCTGCCATCCGTGTTCTCGCGCACCAGGCCGTAGCCGGTGGAGGCCGTCCCGGGATCGATGCCCAGTACGATCATGAATCAGGCCGCTTCAAGGGCTGCCAGAGATTCATCGGTGATGTCGAGGTTGGAAAAAACCTCCTGGACATCATCCAGATCTTCCAAATTCTCGATCATCTTATATACCTTGAGGGTATCGTCAATGGACAGTTCGATCGGGTTATCGGGCACCATCTTCAGGCCGGCTTCTTCCGGGGTGATCTTGGTGGCGTGCAGCGCTACGCTGATGTCCTTGAATGACTCAACCGGACCAACGATCTCGATGGATTCGGCGTCGAAGGTGACATCGTCGGCGCCGGCTTCTACAGCCAGCTCAAAGATTGCATCCTGGTCGTGACCTTCGCTGGGGAAAGAGAAAACGGCTGTACGTTTAAATTGCCAGGAAACTGCGCCCAGCTCGGCCATGCTGCCGCCGGAGCGGTTGAGGATATGGCGAATTTCAGCAATGGTGCGGTTGCGGTTATCGGTAACGCAGGAAATCATCAGGGCGATGCCGTGCGGTGCATAGCCCTCGTAGATGACCTCTTCTAAGGCTGCGCCTTCTTTCGTGTCGCCGGTGCCACGCCGGACGGCCCGCTCGATATTATCTTTGGGCATGTTCTGGGCGCGGGCGCGTTCAATGGCGAGCTGCAGGCGCACGTTGGCGCTGGGGTCTCC
Organism: Anaerolineales bacterium; assembly: GCA_046485135.1. Classification (GTDB taxonomy): domain Bacteria; phylum Chloroflexota; class Anaerolineae; order Anaerolineales; family UBA4823; genus CAZAQS01. Next base: position 13,376 of record JAWOHN010000025.1, read on the forward strand.
ACCGCCTTCCCGAACGGCGATGACAATCTCCCGCGCCAGGCGGGTGAAGATCTGGCCTCTCTTGGCGTCCTGCGCACCTTTTTTACGCCTGATAGTTGCCCAATGCGAATGTCCGGACATGGGTATTTCTCCTGATCTGTTTCAGTAAATTTAAGCCTGTGATTGCGCCACATTATACCATGGCAATATTTTATAAAACCAAGACGGCTTCGCCGTTGATGCGACTGTGCTTTAGATCGAGCAGGGCCTGGTTGGCTTGCTCCAAAGGATAGCGCTGGATGGTAGAGCGTATGGGAATCTCGGCTGCCAGGCGCAAGAAATCCAACCCATCCTGGTAGGTGGCGTTGGCAACGCTGCGCAACGTACGCTCTCCATAGACCAAGCGGTAGGGCATTTCGGGGATGGGGGACATGTAGATGGCGTTGATGGCCAAAGTGCCGCCGGGACGCAGCTTTTCCAGGACAAGAGGCACCAGCTTGCCGCTGGGGGCAAAGATGACTGCCCGATCTAGAGGGGCGGGGGAATCATCTTCGATCCCCCCGGCCCAGGCTGCGCCTAGTTCCAGGGCATGCTGGCGATGCTCGGCCGAGCGGGTGAAGACATCCACCGGGCAACCCCAATGGCGGCCCACCTGGATAGCCAGGTGGGCGCTGGCGCCAAAACCGACCAGTCCCAAACGCTCTCCGGGAAGGAGATCCGCCTGGCGCAGAGAACGGTAGCCGATGATGCCGGCGCATAAGAGCGGGGCAGCCTGTTCATCGTCGATCTCTGCTGGGAGAGGCAGGATGTAGTTCGCATTGGCCAGCATGAATTCAGCGAAGCCGCCATCGTGATGAAAGCCGGTGAAGCGCGCTTGAGCGCACAGATTTTCTTGGCCGCGCCGGCAAAAGTCGCAGCTCCCGCAGGCACTGTACAGCCAGGGCACCCCCACTCGCTCACCTAAGCTGCGGTTCTCGACCCCTTGGCCCAGCCCGTCCAGCACGCCGACGACCTGATGACCGGGGGTAATGGGCAGGTGGGGAGGGTGGATCTCGCCTTCGACGGTGTGCAGGTCAGTGTGGCAGACTCCGCAGACGCGCACACGCAGGCGCACCTGTCCGGGTCCGGGCTGCGGTGCGGGCAGATCGCTGAATAACAGGGGTCGGGATTCGGCCGGGATAGGTTGGAACAAGCACATTGTGCGCATACTACACCTTCAGAAGAGAAAATCACCGGTGCGTTAGGAGGTGGGCGCCCCTAACTCACCGGCGATTTGGCCAAATCTACGCGGGGGTGTCGTCTGGCGAGCCCTGGATGAAAGCCTCAGTCATGGCGTGCGCAATATCGTCTTTGAATTGCTGAGGGGGTGTCTTCATAAAGTAGGAGGAGGGTCCCACCAGCGGGCCGGAGATGCCCCGCTCCAAGGCCAGCTTGGCGCAGCGCACGGCGTCAATGATGACGCCGGCCGAGTTGGGGGAGTCCCATACTTCCAGTTTGGCTTCTACGTTGAGGGGGGCGTTGCCAAAGGTGGTGCCTTCCATGCGCAGGTAGCACCATTTGCGGTCGGTCAGCCAGGGCACATGGTCGCTGGGGCCAACGTGAACATCATCGGGATGGATGGGGTAGGGCAGCATGCTGGTGACTGCACCGGTTTTGGAGATTTTCTTCGATTCCAGGCGATCGCGCTCGAGCATATTAAGGAAGTCGGTGTTGCCGCCAAAATTGAGCTGGTAGGTGTGGTCGAGGCGCACACCGCGGTCAACGAACAGGCTGGTCAGGACGCGGTGCAAGATGGTGGCGCCGACCTGGCTTTTGATGTCATCGCCGATCACGGGTAAACCGCGCTCGCGGAAGCGTTTAGCCCAGTATTCCTGGCTGGCGATGAAGACCGGGATGGCGTTGACGAAGGCGCAGCCGGCTTCCAGGACCTGCTCGACATACCACTTGGTAGCCATCTCGGAGCCGACTGGCAGGAAGTTGACCACCACATCGGTGCGGGTTTCTTTGAGGATGCCGACGATATCGGCGGTGGGGCCAGGGGCTTTTTTGAGGATCTGGCTGAGGTATTTTCCCAAACCGTCGTGGGTCATGCCACGCTGGACAGGGATGTTCAGATTGGGTACCTCAGCGAAGCGGAGGGTATTGTTGGGGTAGGCAAAGATGGCTTCTGCCAGGTCAAGGCCGACCTTGGTGTCCACGACGTCGAAGGCGGCGGAGAATTCGATATCGCGCACCCCATAGCCGCCCAGGTTGTTGTGCATGAGACCTGGGATGAACTCGCCCTCAGCAGCCTGGTTGTAAAAATAGATCCCTTGGACGAGGGCGGAGGCGCAGTTGCCCACCCCAATGATGGCGACGCGCACTGTTTTGTGTTTGGTCACAGAAACCTCCTGATGAAGAAATGGATTGGTGGTCAAATGGGCAGGCTGAAGCGTCTTTGCATAGGTCCAGATGCCCAGGACATTATAACAGCCGAAATGCGCTTGCCAAAGGGGTTTTGCTGAAGTATAATCCTGGAGTTAGCCGCTTTTTAAGTTTCACCGGCTAATTTTTTCGACTTTTGGAAGCGGGGCGTGGCTCAGCCCGGTTAGAGCGCACGGTTCGGGTCCGTGAGGACGGCGGTTCAAATCCGCCCGCCCCGACAAACGAGAGCACCTGCGAGGGTGCTCTTGTACAATGTGAAGCGGGTCCGTGCTGGGCTGCGCTGGCTGAAGCTCAACGGTTCAAATCCGCCCGCC
>JAWOHN010000090.1:0-6462 GCA_046485135.1 Anaerolineales bacterium
TCCTATAAGGCTAATCCTGACGGTTCAAAAAGTGTCTACGAATTGAATATCACGCTGTATAATGCGCTCAACGATCCCAACTCCCCAGACAACAAAGTTGATCGGTTGCGTTTCATGGCCTCCCAGTTCATCATGCTTTCGTTGGCGGGGGTCCCTGGCATTTATATCCACAGCCTGTTCGGCTCACGCAACTGTCATACTTGTGTGAAGAAAACAGGCCGGGCTCGTTCGATCAATCGAGAGAAGTTTGAGTTAGCATATCTAGAGACTGAGTTGCAGGAACCTGGATCGCTGAAGGGGGAGATTTTTACCCACTACAAACAACTGCTAAGCCTACGCAAAGATCAAGCCGCATTCCACCCAGCCGGGGGTCAGCAAATCTTAAATCTCAGCGAGTCGGCATTCGCCCTTCTGCGCACTTCCCCGGATAAGCAGGAAAAGATCCTGTGCCTGGTAAATGTAACACCAAACCGGCAGGAAGTTTTGTTTGAGCCAGGCGCATGGGGATTGCCAAAGGCACGGTCGTTCCACGATCTGATCGGCAGGGAAGTTTACCCATTGCGGGAAAGCAGGCTTACCCTGGTCCTGAAGAGTTACCAGACTCTGTGGTTGAAAATTGACTGATCGGAAGATCACGAAAACAAGCTCTGCAAAACCAGCAGCATGCCCATCCCAATAACGATCGTCAAGACGACGTTCTTGGTGCGCCAGGCCACAAAAGCCGCCAGAGCTGCGGACAACAAACGGGGATTTCCAAGCGACAGGTTTAATATCCCCCCAGGCAGCAGTACCTCTGGGAAAATGATTGCAGACAAAACCGCCGGGGGGACATAACGCAGGGCTTGTTGAAGGCGAGCCGGCATCTCCTGCTTCCCATACAGGACGATTAAGGAAAGGCGAATGCCATAGGTGATCAGACCGGTGGCAATTAAGATCAGCCAGATATTCATCGCCGGGCCTCCAAAATCACCCCCACCCCGATGCCGACCATGGCGGCTACCACCAACCCCAGTTTATAGGGCAATCCGGCAAAGCCTACCGCGCAGACCCCAGCTGTCAGCGCGGCTGCAGCAGTAGGGCGATCCTTTAGACCCGGCACCACCAGGGCGATAAATGTGAGCGCCAGGGTGAAATCCAACGACCAGCTTTCCGGAACCTGGGTTCCTAAGAAAATACCGACCGCTGTACTGAGCTGCCACGAGCTCCACAATGCCAGCCCAGCCCCCAGGAAATACCAATGTTTGTTTCCAACTCCAGATTGATCTCCCCCTTCAGCATAGTGAGTGACGGTAACTGCATAGGCTTCGTCGGTGAGCAAATAGGCCAGCAGCCACTTCCAACGCGGGTGCAGTCGTTTCAAATATGGGGCTACCGAAGCGCTGTAGAGGGCATGGCGCAAGTTAACCACCGCTGCTGTCATGATCATAACCAGACCTGGAACGCCTGCCGCAAAAAGCTGAGTCATCACAAATTGGGATGAGCCGGCGAACACAATTGCCGACATAGCCTGAGCAGCCGCAGGTGGGATTCCAGCTGTCAAGGCCAGTACGCCGTAGATCATCCCAAATGGGATGACGCCAATCAAGAGCGGCAATTCAGCTTTGACTCCCGACCAAAACTCCTGCCGCGCGGGTACAAAAGCCAGTTCCTCCCCATCCATGACAGAGTCAGCGTGATCGCGGGCAGGTTTAGGGGTGTTTACGATGTCACCATCCAAATCAGGGTTTGATGAATAGAAAAGCCAGCCGCCCGGATGGCATCATCGGCCACACGGGCTGGGAAATCCAGGGCAATCGGACGGGCAGCAGATACTTTATTCACTGCATACACCAGCAGACTCTCTACCACTAAACCTTTGTACTCAAAGGGAATTGCCAACCAGATTTGGCTGTAATGACCGAATGAAGGTCGCCAGCTGACAATACCCTCCAATTTGCCGTTGCTTTGGATGGCCCAATGTCTCCAGCTTGCGCCAGATATGATCCGGTAAAAGAGTCCGATCAGGTCTGTGCGGAAGTGGTTTAGGTTAAGTGGAAAGTGCCAGGCAACTTCTGGAGGGTACAACCGGCTTAGCCAGGCCTCCTGTTGAGGCCAATGATCCTTCCGGCGCGGGATGACCTGATAACTACGGTTGCCCGCATAAGGGTCTGGCTGATTTGCCGGAGCATGCCAGGTTGACCGCCGGGTGTGTTCAGTGAATCCTAAGGATAGATAGAGCTGAATGGCAACATCGTTTTCCTGGCGGACATGCAACCAGGTTGAAGCCGCGCCACGTTTGCGAGCGTACTCGATGGCAGCAGCCGTTAGCGCCCGGCCAATCCCCCGGCGCCGGAAATCCGGATGCACTGCCACGTTGGCAACCAGATAATTCCGTTGTCCATTCAATTGAAAGGGGATCAGGCTGAGGTTTCCTACCAGGCGACCAGCCTCTTCCCAAACAAAACCAGATAGCGGTAGAGAAGCCTGGTCCACAACTGCATTGGCCCAACGTAAAAAGTTGGGGTTATGGGCAGCGTCACGCATTTGCCTCAGGTAGCGCTGTCCATCAGCGTCAATGTTATCGTCGAAGCTCACTTCCACCAGATCCGCAACGGGGAGCAAGTCGCGATTGTGATCAAAAGGACGTAAATGCCCTTTCGCCTGAACATGCAGCAATGCATCCGAAATGGTTGCCATACGACCACATTTTACCGCAGAGCCCCCGGCTTGGGGTAAATCGAGGCATTCCAAGCTGGCACGCTTCTGGCACACAAGAGGGCGGGAAGCTCAGATGCATTTTCATATATTTATCTAATACGGCGCCAACACTTTGCTATCCGCAAAATGTTATAATCTCCATGGCAGATTTGTAGTTTGTTGGAAATCGCTGGGAATTGAGCTTACCCCGCCGAAAATCTCAGCAGAGAGGCTTTTGTTTCTGCCAAAGGAAGGACAAATATTATGATGCGATTTGATCGCTTTACAGAGCGTGCTCAGGAAGCCGCTCAGCGTGCCGCCGAAATCATCCAGCGGTACGGTCACAATCAAATTGATACCGAGCACATTTTGCTGGCTTTAATCGAACAACCTCAAGGTGTGATCCCGCAAATTTTGGACATGCTGAAAGTCGACGCAGCCGGTTTGACAGAACGCCTGGACTATATCCTGCGGACCAGTCCAAAGGCGAATATCTTTGGTGGTGGCGCAGGCCAGATCTTTATCACCCCGCGCGTCAAGCGCATCATCGATCTAGCTAATGAAGAGGCAAATCGCCTGAAGGACGAGTATATCTCCACAGAGCATATCTTCCTGGCAATCTTGAATGAGCGCAGCACGCCTGCTGCCCGCCTGTTGGAAGGCGCGGGTGTAACACGTGAACGGGTTTATGAAACCGTCCAACAGATCCGGGGCGGGCAACGGGTGACCGATCCACAAGCCGAGACACGCTACCGCACACTGGAAAAATACTCGCGTGACCTAACCCAGGCCTCCCGCGAGGGCAAGCTAGACCCGGTCATCGGCCGGGATAGCGAAATCCTACGGGTGATCCAAATCCTATCCAGGCGCACCAAAAACAATCCTGTTCTCATCGGGGAAGCAGGTGTTGGAAAGACAGCCATCGTCGAAGGGCTGTCGCAAAAGATCGCCTCAAACGACGTCCCGGAGATCCTCTCGGGCAAACGGGTGGTGGCTTTAGACCTGGGTGCAATGATCGCCGGCTCACGCTTCCGGGGCGAGTTTGAAGAGCGCCTGAAAGCAGCTATCGAAGAGGTCCAGCGCTCAGATGGAGAGATCATCCTGTTTATCGATGAGCTCCACACTGTTGTAGGCGCTGGCGCAGCCCAGGGAGCGATGGACGCCTCGAATATGCTCAAGCCAGCCCTGGCCCGGGGTGAATTGCAGTGCATTGGCGCTACAACGTTGGATGAGTACCACAAGCACATCGAAAAAGATGCGGCCTTAGAGCGCCGTTTTGCTCCAGTATATGTCGAAGAACCCAGCATTGATGACACCATTCTGATGCTACATGGACTGCGCGACCGCTACGAGGCTCATCATAAAGTGCGTTTCTCAGATGAGGCCCTGGTAGCTGCAGCGCGCCTGTCTTCCCGTTATGTCCCTGACCGGCACCTACCGGATAAAGCCATCGACCTGATGGACGAGGCCGCTGCGAAGTTAAGAGTAGCCCTTTACTCCCTGCCTACCGAGCTCAAAACAATGAAAAGCGAGATCGACCGGTTGGCAGCCGAGGAAGAACAGGCCGGCCTGGTGCGCGAATACGAACGGGCAGCGCAGAAAAAGGCGGAGCGCTTGCGCCTGGAAGAGGAGTTCGGCCAGCAGCGCGACCATTGGGAAGCGGAACACCAGCTCGATGAAGTTGTGGATGTGAACGACATCGCCGGTGTTGTAGCCCAGTGGACCGGCGTCCCCGTCTCCCAAATGATGGAAACTGAGGCAGAAAAGCTATTGCAAATGGAAGAGCGCCTGCACGAGCATATTATTGGTCAGGATGAAGCCATCCACTCAATCTCCGACGCCATCCGGCGGGCTCGCTCTGGCTTGAAAGACCCGCGCCGGCCGATCGGCTCATTCATCTTTATTGGGCCATCCGGCGTCGGCAAAACGGAGCTGGCAAAAGCCCTGGCGGAATTTATGTTCGAGGACGTGGACGCGTTGGTGCGCCTCGACATGAGCGAGTACCGCGAGCAGCATACCGTATCGCGTCTGTTTGGCGCCCCACCTGGATACGTAGGATATGAGGAAGGTGGGCAGCTCACCGAGGCTGTCCGGCGCCGGCCTTACCGGGTGATCCTCTTCGATGAGATCGAAAAAGCTCACCCAGAGGTGTGGAATGCACTCTTACAGATCCTAGACGACGGAAGGCTGACCGACGGGCAAGGCCGGGTGGTTGACTTCCGGAACACGGTGCTCATCATGACCAGCAACCTGGGTACGGAGTACGTGCGGAAATCTGGTAGCCTGGGCTTTTTGATACAGTCCGATAGCAGCGAAGAACGGGAGAACCACGAGAAAATCGAGAAAGCGCTTAAGAGCACCTTCCGCCCTGAGTTTTTGAACCGCATCGACGAGATCATCACGTTCTCTCCGCTTTCTCTCGAGCAGATGGGGGAGATCGTGGATCTCCAGATGCAAGAGGTACAGGAGCGGCTGAACGAACATGGTTTGAAAGTAGAGCTGACACCGGCCGGGCGCGACTGGCTGGCCCAGGTCGGCTATGACCCGGCTTTTGGGGCTCGCCCATTGCGCCGGGCGCTGCAGAAACACGTGGAAAGCCCGCTCTCAGTAAGCCTGCTCAGCCGGGAATTCAACAGCGGAGACGTGATCCTGGTAGATGTAGACGAGGAAAAATCCACCCTGGTCTTCCGCCCAATCAGTTCAGAAGGCATCCCAGCTGAGGTCCAGCAGGTGGATGCTTCAAGCTAGATAGCCTTTGTAACAAGAAAATTCGAACAACAGGTATACGAGGAGGGCTTAGGCCCTCCTCGCATACCTGTTTTTTGATTATTTCCCCATATGTAGATGAAAATTACATTTGTCAAGACCGGTCCGGCTTCTTTTAGGACATTCGTCAGAGCTTTGAGGATGTTTGCCACTAGAAGATTAGCTTCAGGGAAGCTAAATTATTATCAAAGATTTTAAGGACCACGAATGCCAAACGAAGCGTTTAAACGGCTACCCATCTTTCAAGGGATGACCCCGGCTGAGCATGATCTGCTGAAGCCGTTGTTCATACCGTGTGATTTTTACGATCAGACGGTAATTTTCGAACAGGGAGACGCGGCTGAATTTTTATACGTGGTGGTTGACGGGGAAGTTGTGGTATCTTATAAGCCGGATGATGGTCCTGCAATTACCGTTGCGCGCATTCTTACGGGGGGAGTGGTCGGGTGGTCGGCGGCCTTGGGCAGCCGCATGTACACCTCTGGGGCTTTTTGCGCCGGTTATACCCAACTCTTAAAGATCCGGGGAATTGAGTTGCGGAAGCTTTGCGAGGAAAACCCGGATACAGGCGTTATCCTGCTAGACAGACTGGCAGCGGTGATTGCCCAACGGCTGACAAATACACATGACCAAATCCTGGCCTTGCTAGAGCTAGGATTGCGAAGCGGTGTAAACGGGACAGGAGGGTAAGCATGGAAGACAACCAAATAGAGCAGACCTACACATTAGAAGAGCAACTACAGGCGCTTATCGAAAACATCAGCGCATATATTGAGCAATACCATGGCGGGTCGGTCGAGATGGTTGGGTTGGAAGGATCGCTATTAAAAGTCCGCCTGGGAGGGGCCTGCCTGGGTTGTCCACTTTTGCCCAGCACACTGCACGGCTGGGTCGAAGGCACCATCAAACAATTCTTTCCTGAAATCGAGAGAGTGGAAGACGTTTCCTAATTCTCCAACCTACCCAACAAAATGATGATCTTTCAGGGCATTTCGATGCAATTCGGAATGCCCTGACCGG
>JAWOHN010000180.1:0-6108 GCA_046485135.1 Anaerolineales bacterium
GCAGAAGTGGAGGCTGCTGAAACTCCCGAAGTCAAGAGCGCCAAGTACGAAGAAGTCATGGAATGGACCATGCTGGATCGGGACTATGATCGCCGCACTCGCGATGTTTTTCGCACCGGACCCGTTTTCGTGCCGGTCTGGTGGGGGCGCTTTGACCCAGGCTTTGGGCGTTCTGCGGCAGGTTCCGGGCCCGTCAGCACTTCTGTGCCCAGCGTACCGCGCGGTGGGCCGACGAGCGGACCCTCCATTCCCACCTTACCCGGCGGCGCCTTTGCCGCCTCTGTGGTTGGTGGGGTGCAGAACCTTTCCTCGCAGGTGGTGGGCAGCGTGGGTGATTTCACCAGCCGGGTCACCAACCGCACCAACCCGGTGCCCAAGACCCCCACTCGCAGTGGCGGTGGTAGCCGGGGTGGAGGAGGCGGTTGCGCTTGCGCCTGCGCTTGCGCGGGCTGCGCCTGTGCTTGCGCTGGAGGGGGTCGCTGAGCATGTCCTCAGCCGGGCCTCCGCTCAGCCGGTTCCGTTCCGCCTGGCATGGCTTGCAGGCTGCTCTGCACCCTTCTTCTCCGGTTAGACCTGAAGCGGGGCTGTACAAATATGACTACCAGGAGGGGGCCGAACGGGCGCGCGTGCATTTGCGCATCGACCCAGATGGTAGCGGCATCTTGTTGGTCAACGCCAGCCGGGTGATGCACTTGAATCCCAGCGCGGCCCTGATGACCTACCTGAGCTTAGAAAGAACGCCTCCCTTGCAGGCCCTCCGCCTGATCCGCCGCGTGTACCAGGTTTCCAAATCTCAAGCGGGCCAGGACTATGTCCACATTCGCAACCAGCTGGCTGAGCTGGTCCGCCCGGATGGGGCTTGCCCGGTGTGTGACCTGGATGTAGAGGTGCGCCCACCCTTCAGCGCCCACCCTTCAGCACCCTATCGCATGGATCTGGCCATTACCTACCGCTGCAATAACGACTGCCCGCATTGTTATAACGCCCGCGAGCGCACCTTTCCGGAGCTGCCCACCGAGACCTGGAAGCGCCTGCTGGACCGGATCTGGGAGGTGGGTATCCCCCATGTCGTGTTTACCGGCGGCGAGCCCAGCCTGCGCGATGACCTGCCGGAGCTGGTGGCACACGCCCAAAGGAATGGGCAGGTCACTGGCATGAATACCAACGCACGCCGGTTGAGCGACCCGTCTTTCGTTCAAAAACTGGTTGATGCTGGTCTGGATCACGTTCAGATCACGCTCGAGTCGCATGATGCAGCCATCCACGACCGCATGGTGGCGACCCGCGGGGCCTGGAAGCAGACCGTGGCCGGTCTGCGTAACGTATTGGATACGCCCCTGTACGTCATGACCAACACGACCCTGTTGCAAGAGAACAGCCCCCACCTGGTCAAGACGCTGGATTTTCTGGCCAAACTGGGCGTCCCCACGGTGGGGCTGAATGCGCTGATCTACTCAGGCCGCGGCGCCACGGTTGGCACCGGCCTGGCCGAATCGGCCCTACCGCTTTTACTGGATATTGCCCGAGAGAAGACAGAGGTGGCTGGACAACGACTGATCTGGTATACACCGACCCAGTATTGCCAATTCGATCCGATGCAGCTGGAATTGGGCGTCAAGGCCTGCACAGCTGCTCTATACAATATGTGTGTTGAGCCAGATGGCAGCGTCTTGCCCTGCCAGTCTTACTACCAATCCTTGGGAAACTTGCTGGAAGAGCCCTGGGATGCCATCTGGAACCACCCTCTGGCGCTACATCTGCGCGAGCGACGTTATGTGCCGGCCAAGTGCACTGGCTGCGCTCTGTTGGCAGAATGTGGCGGAGGCTGCCCATTGACATTGTAAACACCCTATGGCCCGTTTTTGCCAACGCAACGGTTCCGCTCAGCGACACATCCGATCATTGCCAAATCCACTGCGCCTGCGGATCTAACACTCTGCAAACAAAAAAATGGCATCCACAAACACCTCTACTAAAAAATATGAGATCCGGGAAGTAGGACATGAATGCCTGCACGTTTATTCCCGAATTCCCATCTCCTTTACAATCAAATCGATCTTGCGGGTTAAGGCCCTTGATAGCGGTTTAGGCGGGCTCAAGCTGATCGAAGAGAAAGTCAAACTATACCAAAAGGACTACGACAGTATGGAGCTGGAAGGCGCAGGCCCCCTGTCCTGGCCGAAGCAATTTGACCTGCGCGCCTGGGGGTTCTTTCTGGCCTTTGATGGTCAGCGCCCGCTGGGCGGCGCGACAATCGCTGTGCACACCCCTGGCTTGCATATGTTAGAAGGTCGCAGCGAGCTGGCTGTGTTATGGGACCTGCGCGTCCATCCCAAACGGCGCGGGCGGGGCATTGGCGAGCTGCTGTTCAAACGCAGCGTGGAGTGGGCGCGCGGCCGGGGCTGCCGGCAGATGAAGATCGAAACACAAAACATCAACGTGGACGCCTGCCGTTTCTACGCCCGCATGGGCTGTGAGCTGGGCGCCATTCATCGCCGGGCTTACCATGGCTCTGCAGAGCTTGCCCAAGAGGCCATGTTGTTATGGTATGTCGATCTATGAGAACAGGAGAATAAGCATGGGCAAATGGCGTATCGAGTCGCATCCGATTTTGCCGGTCCCAGATAGAGAGCAGATTCCGTTTACTTGGAAGGGGCGTGCTTTCCAGGCTTTGGCTGGAGAGACCATCGCCTCCGCTTTGTTTGCCAACGGCGTGCGCATCTTTGGCTACCATCCCAAGGATGGCTCGCCTCAAGGCATTTTTTGTGCGAACGGGCAGTGCGCGCAATGCACCGTGATCGCCGATGGCTTGCCGGTCAAATCATGTATGACTCTTGTCCAGCCGGGAATGTCGGTGGAGCCTGTCCTGGGTCTGCCTTTGCTGCCTGAAGCCGGCCCGGTGGGTGGCTTTGCCCCTGTTGAAACCTATGCTTGCGAGTGCCTGGTCATCGGAGGGGGGCCGGCCGGGTTGTCAGCAGCGATTGAGCTGGGCCGGCGTGGTGTTCGCACGCTGGTTATCGATGACAAACATCGCATGGGCGGCAAATTGGTCTTACAAACCCACCGCTTCTTTGGCTCCATCAATGCCTGCTATGCTGGGACGCGCGGCATAGATATCGCCACCCGCCTGGAGCAGGAGCTGAGCGAGTTTGACTGCGTCAGCGTCTGGCTGAACAGCTCCGCTGTAGCTGTCTTCAGCGACCATAAGGTGGGAGTCGTGCGCGGTGGTCCAGACGGTCGCGCTGACTATGTCCTGGTCGATCCACAGGTAATGTTGGTGGCTGCCGGGGCGCGCGAGAAGTCCTTGACCTTCAAAGGCAATACGCTGGCCGGCGTTTACGGCGCCGGCGCTTTCCAGACCCTGGTCAACCGTGACCTGGTGCGCCCCTCCGAGCGCCTGTTCATCGTGGGCGGGGGGAATGTCGGCCTGATCGCCGGTTACCATGCTCTGCAGGCCGGTATCCAGGTGGTTGGTCTGGTGGAGGCCCTGCCCCAGTGCGGCGGTTATAAAGTCCATGAAGACAAGCTGGTGCGCATGGGCGTCCCCATTTACACCTCCCACACTGTCCTGAGCGCCAATGGCGGGGGCGAGAACGGGGATTACGTAGAGTCGGTCACCATCGCCAAAATCGATCAGAATTGGAAACCCATCCCGGGCAGCGAGCGTTCCTTTGCCTGCGATACCCTCTTGATCGCCGTAGGCCTGGATCCGGTGAACGAGTTTTACCATAAAGCCCGTGAGTTCGGCCTGACCGCCTTTGCTGCAGGAGATGCCGATGAGGTGGCGGAGGCTTCTGCAGCCATGTTCTCCGGCAAGATCCGCGGCTTACAGATCGCCCGCACGCTCGGCCGTGAAAGCGGCGATATCCCTGAAGACTGGTTCCGCACGGCGGAGCTGCTCAAATCTAAACCAGGGCAGATTTCTCACGAGACCGTCCCACAAGCTGGGGAGGTTTACCCGGTTTTGCACTGCAGCCAGGAAATCCCCTGTAACCCGTGCACCTCGGTTTGCTCGCAAGGAGCCATCTTCATTGATGAGAACGATATCCGCCAGGTACCGGAGTATATTGCCGAACAGTTGGGCGCCACCTGCATCGCCTGCGAAAAATGCGTCACGGTATGCCCGGGTCTGGCTATCACCCTGGTTGATTTGCGCGCAGATGGCGATACGGCTTTGGTGACCATCCCTTATGAGTTTGGCCGGGAAGCCATTCATGCAGGTGATTGGGTGATTGTGACGAACACAGATGGCGTCGTCTTGGGCAAGGTGGAGGTCGTGCGCGTGCGTAGCGGCAAAGCCACTGACCGCACCGTGCTGGTCAAGGTACGCGCCCCGCGCCAGATCGCCAACCAGATTGCCGGTATTCAAGTGCAGGAGCGCCAGGTGGGCGAGCCGCTCGATCACTATGTGGACCGGCTGACCGATGATCTGATCGTTTGTCGCTGCGAGCGGGTTTCCCTGGCTGAAATCAAAGAGGTTATTCGCTCGGGCGTGCGTGACATGAACGAAATCAAAGCGCTGACCCGCGCCGGCATGGGCGCCTGTGGGGGCAAGACCTGTAGCAGCCTGATCTTGCGCGCTTTTCAGGAGCTCGGCATCGATCCCCAGCAGGTCACCCCCAACGTACACCGTCCCCTTTTTGTTGAAGTCCCCTTGGGTTTGCTGGCGCGCGCCCAGGAAGATTTCTGAGGCATCTCTCATGGCAAATAACGCGTATGATGTCATTGTGATCGGCTCTGGCAGCGTTGGCGCACCCCTGGCCTGGCAACTGGCTAAAGCCGGGTTGCGCACACTTGTGTTGGACCAATTTGCCAGCGCCGGGCAGGGCTCTAACAAAAAAGCCATTGGCGGTATCCGCGCCACGCATTCCGATCCCTCCAAGATCCGCATCTGCCTGAAGAGCATCGAGATCTTCTCCACCTGGTTGGAGCGTTATGGTGAAGATATTGCCTGGATCCAGGGTGGCTATTCATTTGTTGCTTACCGTCCTCGCGAAGAGGCCATCTTAAAAGATGTTTTGGTGACCCAGAAGTCGCTTGGTTTGGACATTCATTGGTACGACCGGGATAAATTGTTAGAGATCATTCCGGCCCTTAATCCGCAAGGCCTGATTGGCGGCACCTTCGCTCCCGGGGATGGCTCGGCCTCCCCCATGCTGTCTGGCTTGGCCTTTGAGCGCCACGCGGCCGCTCACGGCGCCGTTTTCCATTACAATGAAACTGTGACCGGAATCCAACGTGATAATGGGCGCGTCCAGGGGGTGCAAACTTCCCGAGGTGAATACGCCGCCGGAATCGTGGTTAACGCGGCCGGACCGTGGGCGCGGCAGGTGGCTGCGCTGGCAGGTGTAGAAGTGCCTGTGCAGCCCGACGCGCATGAAGCAGGTATTACTGAGCCCGTAGCTCACTTCTTGCGCCCCATGGTGGTCGATATCCGCCCGGTGCCCGGTTCGGCCAACTATTACTTTTACCAGCACCACACCGGTCAAATTGTCTTTTGCATCACGCCTGACCCACCCATCGTCGGGATGGATTGCCGGGAAACTTCGGTCTTTCTACCCCAAGTCGGCCGGCGTATGCTGGAGATCATGCCGCGCCTGCGCAATATCAAAGTGCGCCGGACCTGGCGCGGGCTGTATCCCAACACACCCGATGGCTCGCCCATCGTCGGCCCGGTGGAAGACCTGCAGGGCTATATCAACGCAGTCGGCATGTGCGGGCAAGGCTATATGCTTGGCCCCGGTTTGGCCGTTTACCTGCGCCAGTTGATTACGGGCGAGATGGATGCTGAGGCTCACAACGTCCTCGATAGCCTGTCACTCTACCGCAACTTTGGCAAAAGTGAGGCTCTTAAATAACGACTTCTGTGAAGACGCGTGGAAAGGAAATAATCGAAATGACCAGTATACGTGAAAACATCCGCCGGCTATTTGAACCCTCCCAGCCGCTGCCCCCTGGCACCTATCACTACCAGGCTCCTCCAGAAGACCCGGATGACTATCGCCTGCACTTACGCCTGGAACCGGACGGGACAGGCCTGTTGATCATCAACGCCTCCACCGTTCTGCATTTGAACCAAACCGCAGCCGAGTATGCCTATTACCTGGT
>JAWOHN010000022.1:0-5903 GCA_046485135.1 Anaerolineales bacterium
GATGGTCTATTAGATGCCAGTGAAACACATTACGAGAAGTTTGGTAAACCTATCTTCAGCTCACACATGTTGGATTTGTCTGAAGAACCGTTGGAGGAGAACGTTGAAATCTGCAAGCGCTACCTGGAGCGGATGAACAAGATGGACATGACCCTGGAACTGGAGCTGGGCGTAACGGGCGGCGAGGAGGATGGGGTGGATAACACCGGCATCGATAGCTCCCGGTTATACACTCAACCGCAAGAGGTTGCTTATGCATACAAAGAACTGATGAAAGTCAGTACTCGTTTCACAGTTGCTGCTGCTTTCGGTAATGTCCACGGCGTTTACAAGCCCGGAAATGTCAAACTGCAACCGGAAATCTTACACAATTGCCAGCAATACATCCAACAGAAATGGGATACAGTAGATAAGCCGCTCAACTTGGTATTTCATGGAGGTTCTGGATCGACCTTAGAGGAGATCCGAGAAGCGGTGTCCTATGGCGTTGTCAAGATGAACATTGACACCGACTTGCAGTGGGCGCTATGGGATGGTGTAAGAGACTATTATGGTAAGAATGAAGCCTACTTGCAAGGTCAAATTGGCAACCCCAAAGGTCCGGATGAGCCAAATAAGAAGTATTATGACCCGCGCGCCTGGTTACGAGCTGGCGAAGAAACCTTCAAAGCACGACTAAAGCGCTACTTTGAAGAATTAAATACTGCTGCATTGTAAATGCACAGGATTTTTCCATCCTGGTAAGAATCAAAAATGGCCAGGCGGCGTGCAAAATTCGTACGCCGCCTGGCCATTTACTAAAACATAATATGTTTCTCTGACCCTTTTAAGAGGAGACTGCCATGACTGATACACCTACCGTTCTAAATATTGCCGATAAGTTAGATTTGGAGCATATTACCCGTTCTGAATTCGTTAACGCCATGGTGCATCTCTATCGCGGAGAGCTGGGTGAGGCCACAGCTTGGCGTAGCCGTATAGACACTACGACAAATTGGGCGGTTGTTTTATCTGCAACGGCTTTAAGCTTTGTCTTTAGTGATATAAGTAGCGATCGCCACGTGCTAATATTGATTGTATCCTTGTTCATCACTTTTTTAATGCTGATGGAGGCCAGGCGTTACCGCTTTTTTGATATTTGGCGATCCAGAGCGCGTATGATTGAGATCAATTTCTATCGCCCCTTGTTGGATGGCTCCTCAGCTTCGATGCCAGAGTGGGCTGATATCTTGGCGCATGATATGGAATGGCCGCATTTTCATATGCCCTGGTGGGAAGCAGTGGGCCGGCGTTTGCGTCGTAATTACCAGTGGATATATATCGTGCTGTTTGGGAGCTGGATGGTGATCTTGATGTCACATCCGACATCCACTACCTCATTGAACGAGATTGTTGGACGCGCTGCCATTGGCCCTTTTTCGGGCCAAATTGTAGTTGCTTGTGTTCTGATTTTCTATAGCGCTTTGGTTGTACTGGGTGTTTACAGCAGCAGGGTCAGTCATAGTAAAAAGAATTTACCTGCAGGTCACCCGGGACGGCTGAGCATGGAGTTTCACTAATTGGCAAAATTCAGCACGCTTTTCCTGAGGGTTTAACCGCACTCAGTGTTTGTTGATTGGCTTAAGATTTATTTAGCTGGTTTCGAACAAGTGAGGAGCGTACTCGCGCAAGGTGGCTGCCAGCTTGCCCTTGGGCCAGCCTTGGAAGTTACTAAGAGAGATGGATTGTTTAAGTACGGTCGTTGTCGCGAAGCTGCTGCGATTAGTTATGACCACATTCATGTTGTCATAGGGGAAGATGCCCAATAGTCGAGATTGTTTGATGCTTTCAATGTCATCCCAATCAATTTGGAGATGATAAAAAGGCCAAAACCGATATTCAATTCCATCTGGAGATACCTGCAAGTAACTGAACATGACTTCACCGACCAGCAGCATGAGCAGGATGGAGAGGATGACAACAAAACCAGCCGCTAGGCCAAAGGCAGTTAACACTTCTTGGCTACGTTGGGCAAAAACGATATCTGCAACCTGGGGGAATACGAGCATAGACTCAATCGCAATAATGGCAAGCAAGAATAATGGCCACTTCTGCCACCAGGCCATTTTGTATTTGCGGATCTCGGACATATCTTCGGCAGCCATAGTATAAGCTCCCATGAAGGTCTTCCTAGCTGGATTCATGATTCCCCTTGATCAGGTAAGCGGCTGTCGTCGCTGGCTTCGCTTTCAAGTATAGCGCTATTCCTTGCATGCAGCAACTTTTTTACCTGTAAGGTTCTGCTCGATTAAATTCATTATACAAGGTTTGTTGCAATATTGGGGCCTAGAAAACTTAACAATATTGTCAAGTATTCCACCGGCCTGCGGACAAAAGTTCGAACATCCAAACAAATGATTGTCGTCGTGGGCCGCAAGTGGGCTTCTTACGGCGTGTCAATCTCAGGAGTTGATAGATTGCGCCGCTGCGCTTAGGCCGCCCAGAAGAACGCTGGGCCGCTCGTAATGACCGACCGAAAATGGCATGACGGCGGGCGAATTTCGCCCGCCGTCATGCCATTTTCAGTTTTTCTCGCGGTCCGGTTTATAGCTATTTCTACCGGCGTCCGGAAAACGCCCTCACAATTGCGATCACGACGATCGCTCCCAAGACTGCAATCACAATGCTGGTGATGTTAATGCCAGAAACCGCATCTTCAACTCCCAACAGGGGGCCAGCCAAGAATCCGCCGACCAGGGCACCGACAATGCCCAGGATTAAATTGCTCAGCAGACCTTGCCCACTGCCTTTCATGACGGTGTTTGCCAGCCACCCGGCAATTAAACCAACGATGATCCAAGATAGTATGCCCATTTTATTCTCCTTTTGTGAATTGATCCCTTCTCATAGATTTTCTTGCGGGACGATATCCGTCCCGTCTTCCTCTGATGTGCCAAGGATTTTCCCCGGCATGATGGTAGATAAATTATATGCCATTCAGCGTTTGCCAGGCGCAGCGCGGCCTGGGTCAGGCTGCCGACGCAGGTCAGGACCAGCCCTGCGCGCATTTGGCGGGCTGCAGCAAAGGCTTCTAGCTCGCGGCGCAGGTCCTGGTACGGTTTCAGACGCAGGGCGAAGGTGTTCATGGTTTATGTGTCAAGAGCGTGTTAATCTGGTTGGGTTGCTTAGCGCTTGGGAAGATGTTCATCCAGCCATTTGATAAGGTCTTGGGCGACTCGGTCGTGCTCCAGGTCGTTATGCGGCTCATGCAAACTTCCTTTGTATTCATACAACTGTTTATCGGGGTAGGGAATTTCATTAAAAAACTTGCGCACACCTGAAAGCAGGTTGAGTGGGTCATCTGATCCGTGAATGAAGAGCACCGGGAGTTGGATCAAGTCCGGTCGCCTAGCAGTGTGCGACTGGATTGACATAGCTTCCGTGCCCCAACGGACGGTCACGTTCCTCTGGACGAGCGGGTCTTCTTTATAGGCCTGAACAATGTGATGATCTCGCTATAGGCTGGCAGGGTCAAGACCCAAATCAATGGAATAAGTTGGCCAAACTCTTGAGAGCAACTTGGCGATCATTTCCTTAGCGGGGGTTCCCACCCCAGCTGGTTCGATAGGTGAGCCACTCAGAATTCCCCCCTGCAGTCCCTGCGGACTTCGTTGGATAAAATCCATAGCAATCAATGCCCCCATTGATTGTCCATACAGGAAAACCGGAATGTTTGGGTAGCTAGTTTGGACCAAACCCAAGCATGAGCGCAGGCCACTGCGAAAATCCTCCCAGGAGTTGATATGGCCTCTTTGTCCAGCAGATTGCCCGCAGCCCAGGTGGTCATAACCAACTACCGCATAGCCCTGCTCGGTGAGCGGATGCACCAGATTCATGTAGCGCCCTGAGTGTTCCCCAACGCCGTGGCAGATGACCATGACGGCCTTAGGATCGCCGTTGGGCTGCCAAGTCTGGTAAACCAGCTCGTCGCCGCCTGGGCTTTGAAAGGTTCCTGTGGTATGGTTCATGTTTTATTCTCCCGGAGAACGCTAGAAAATTTGGGCGGCTGGTAGGGCATACAACCCCGCGCACAGCATTTTAAGCAGCGGTTATGCAGTTGCTCTTAGGATACCTGAAAACTGGCGAAGGGACAAGAGAGGCAAACGAAGATTTGGCACTGAAGATTTGGCTCTGTACAAGCCGCTTAAAATCTCCTACAATCTAGCGCATGCCAAACCCAGCCAATTCTGCTCAGATCGACCTGGCGCGCGGCTACCCGCTAGCCCTGACCAGCGCAGCCATCCTGGCCACAACGGCTATCTTCATCCGTCATCTGACTCTGGCTTACCAGATCCCGGCCCTGGTCCTGGCTACCTGGCGG
The DNA here is from genome assembly GCA_046485135.1 of Anaerolineales bacterium. Classification (GTDB taxonomy): domain Bacteria; phylum Chloroflexota; class Anaerolineae; order Anaerolineales; family UBA4823; genus CAZAQS01. The sequence goes on from JAWOHN010000022.1 coordinate 4,361, forward strand.
GATGCCTTTGTAGCGCTAACCTTATTGGTGGTGTTAGGAGCCCTGCGCCCGACCTGGCTGAGAGTGGGCCGGCAGCATCTGCGCTACCTGGTCGCCTACGGGTTGGTGCTGGCCGTGTTTAATTCGTTGTGGACCCAATCAGTAGTACTGAACGGAGCTGCAGTGTCGACTGTCCTGGCTTATTGCTCGGCAGGCTTCACGGCCTTGCTGGGCAGGTGGCTTTTAATAGAGCGTCTGGACGCCATCAAGCTGCTGGCGGTGACCTTTAGCCTGGCTGGGTCGGTGTTGGTGGCAAATGCGCTCGACCCGCTAGCCTGGAGCGCAAACACGGTCGGTATTCTAATCGGCATCTTGTCTGGCCTGTGCTATGCCTTTTACAGCCTGATGGGGCGCTCGGCAGCCCAACGCGGGTTGAACACGTGGACGACCATCTTGTATACTTTTGGCTTTGCAGCGGTCTTTTTACTGTCTTTCAACCTGTTTCCGGGGGGCATTTTTCCCGGCAGCGCCACTCGCCCGACGGACCTATTTTGGCTGGGCCAAGCCTGGCTGGGATGGTTCATCTTATTCTTGCTGGCAGCGGGGCCAACCGTGCTGGGTTTTGGTCTTTACAACCTGAGCATGACCTACCTGCCCTCCAGCGTGGCCAATATCATCCTGACCCTGGAGCCGGTTTTTACCACCATCCTGGCTTACTTCCTTTTCGGAGAGGTGTTGAGTGGTTTGCAGATCTTTGGGGGGACATTGATCCTGAGCGGGGTGATCTTGCTGCGCTTGAATGAAAGTCTCGTTAAACAACAGACAACCCTGGCAGAACCCGGTAGCTGATCAATCTCCAGGTAGCGCCGCAGAAGCCGGAGCCGAACCCGAGCCAGGGATATTCTCTGTGAATCCCGGATCACGGCGGAACTGGCTCGTATACAGGTTGTAGAAGAAACCACGCGCTGCCATAAGCTCATCCATTTTGCCGCGCTCGATAATCTCGCCGTCCTTGAGCACCAGCACTAGATCCGCGTTGCGGATGGTGCTGAGACGGTGGGCGATGACAAAAGAGGTGCGTCCCTGGAGGATGCCTTCCAAGGCTTTCTGAATCTGGCGCTCAGTGCGTGTATCTACACTGGAGGTGGCTTCGTCCAGGATCAGGATACGCGGGTCCGCCAGGGCGGCACGGGCTATGGCTAAGAGCTGGCGCTGTCCCTGGCTCAGGCCGCTGCCGCGCTCACCCAGCTCAGTCTGGTAGCCATCTGGCAGGCGGCGGACAAAATCGTCTGCATAGGCCAGACTGGCAGCGGTGTGTACTTCCTCGTCGCTGGCGTCCGGCTTTCCAAAACGAATATTTTCCATGACTGTGGCGCTAAATAAAAAGGTGTCTTGCAGGACAATACCAATCTGCTGACGCAAACTCTGCTTGGTGACAGTTCGTACATCCAAATCGTCGATTAGCACTGCGCCATTGGTAACATCATAGAAACGCGGAATCAAATTGATAATGGTTGTCTTTCCCGCTCCGGTCGGGCCAACAATGGCTATGGTTTGTCCGGGC
>JAWOHN010000224.1:0-5561 GCA_046485135.1 Anaerolineales bacterium
CCGGTCGAATTCGGCGCGCCGGGCATCGATGTGCGCGTGGCCTGGAAGGACGGCGCCTATTTGACCTGCACCGGCAACAGCTTCGCTGCCCCCCATATCGCCGGCATCGTGGCGCTAATCCGCGCCAAGCACCCCGAGCTGACCCCCTTCCAGATCAAAAGCGTCCTGTGGGCCTGCGCGGCCAACGTCCGCCGCCAGGGTTAACCAATTCTGGCCTTATCGTACGTAAACAACAGATGGCCTGGCTAAAGAGGCTTGGCCGGATATATTCAAACGGCTCCAGAACCCCCAGATTGATCTTCGGAAATATTCGCCTTGTGAGGCGCTACAGCAGCCTGGTATGATCCATGCGCTGATTCCCCAGGGACGACGAACGACTCGTATCAGGTGTGCCTTGATTGGGTAATTTGTTATAATGATCTCCAAGGGCATTTCTGTCCTACCTGGCCTTCACAGCAGAGGATAGTTGACGGATTAACCAAACCAACCGAATGGTCAAGTCAGCCGCCAAATCCGCTCACAGCCGAAAAAAATGCCAAGACCCGCACAAGATCACCGTTATCCATCCCAACCCAACCGGCAGCTATTCTCCAAAGCTATCCCGCTGGTGGTCATCTTGGCGTTTTCGGTTTTTGCCGGTTTTCTAGTCCATTATTCAACGCCAAGGGGCCCTTGGGCTTTCTCTGACTCAACCGAATATCTCGAGGCAAGGCGAAATTTTGCAGCCGGACGTGGTTTTGTGGTTCAGCGCATGAATGACCGCTATGTGCCTTTATCCACGCGACCTCCGTTATATCCTCTTATTTTAGGAGGTATGATCAAAAGCGGGATCGATCCGGTGCTTGGCTCGGGCTGGTTGAATAGCGTGCTGTATGCGGGCTTAATCCTGATTGTAGGAGTGGCGGTCTACAAATACACCTCCAGTCCCGGATTGCTCCTGGTGTTGTTGTTCTTTTTATGCTTGGAAAACGAATTGGTGGATGCTTTCGCCAGCATGATGACGGAGCCTCTGTTTATCGCTGTAACGATCGCCCAAATTCTTTTGCTGGTGATTTACCTCCGCTCAGATCGTCTCGCCACGTTGGCAGCTTCCGTAGTTCTGGCAGGCGCGCTGTGGATGACCCGCTACGCCGGTGCAGCCAACGCTGCCCTTCTGGGTGTGGGAATCATCCTGTTCAGCAAGCATCCACTCAGCCGGCGCTTGGTACTGTCCATCCTGTCCGTCCTGATTCCAGCTATCCCCTATCTCGGTTGGTCTCTCCATCTGCGGCCAACCGGTTATTCCGCCGGCGTTTACGATTGGCATGTGCCGGACTTGTGGGATGGCCTGAGGCCTGTGCGGGGTGCATTCATCGATTCTCTGTGGGACTGGTTGCCATTTAGCGCACTGCCCTTTAATCCGACCTACTATCATAAAATCTTGTTCCTATCGTTGTTTTTCCTGATTACCCTGATTGGCTGCCTTTATGCAATTTATCTCAGCCACAGCAAAGGTCGTGGTCCTCTGCTCAGCCAGGAGGCATTTCAATGGGGCAGCTTTCTGGTCATCTTCGCTGTTTTACATCTCATGGTGATCGACGTCTCATACGTACTGGTCAGCGTTCCCAAACCGGCCCTGATCGGCAGGGTCTTGCTGCCATCAATAATCACCTTCCTGTTCGGATTGGGTATTCTCTTCTACGAGTTCGGTCTGCATTTATTCCGTCCCAAGCTCGCCATTTTATTGCCGGCTGCATTCTTATTACCGTTGGTGTTTGTAGGATTGCCACAAGTGCAGCAAAACGTATCCAACTTGCATACGACCGGGAAAGGCTATACATCTACACCCTGGCAGGATTTGAAGATCATTGATGAGCTGAAGAGCTTACCCGCTTCCATTCCCATTGTCAGCAACGATCCCAATGCCGTGATATTCTTCGCTGCCAGACCAGCCTACCCATTGCCTGAGACAAAAGATAACCAACCGGTGGATAGCAACGCCCATTTCGGCCTGCGCACCCAAGACGAGGCCGAAGTAACATTTCGTCAGAATGGTGCAGCCCTGGTGTTGTTCTCCAATGCGAACATTCAACTGATGCGCATATATGGAGAAGAATGGCAGGCAGCCTTCAGATCATTTACGGACGGATTATTTGTTTACTACGATGGGCCGGATGGTGTGATCTTATTCTATACTGATCCGGGTCCATGGACCCAATTTTGATCAAGATCAATCACAAAACACAACCTGGGAGATAATCAATGACCCCTGAAACCACAGACAATCGCATTGGTATCCTGGTCGGCGGCGGTCCGGCGCCGGGCATCAACGGCGTGATTTACGCCGCCACCATGGAAGCCTGCAAGCATGATAGGGAAGTCATCGGAATTTACGATGGCTTCAAACACCTGATGGACGGCGAAGTGGTGGGCATTCCACTCTTACCCGAGACAGTTGCCTATATCCACCAGGAAGGCGGTTCGATCCTGCACACTGCTCGCGCCAACCCGACCAGGTCTGAACAGTCACTGCATAACTGCGTGGCCGCGCTGCTGGGGGCCGGGATCACCTCCCTGGTTTCGATCGGCGGCGACGACACGGCCTTTTCAGCCTCGCGTGTGGCCCGCTACGCACAGGAAAACATGGGGTTGCGCCTGAGCTCTGTGCACGTGCCCAAGACCATCGACAACGACCTGCCCCTCCCGGAGGACATTCCCACCTTTGGCTTTGAGACGGCCCGCGCCCTGGGCGCACAATTGGCAGTGAACCTCAAACGCGACGCAGCCACCAGCCAGCACTGGTTCCTGGTCATGACCATGGGGCGCAAAGCCGGTCATTTGGCCCTGGGCATCGGCAAGAGTGCGGTGGCAACCGTCACCATCATCCCGGAGGAGTGGGCTGGGCGGGAGATCCGCCTGCAGGAAGTGGTCGATATCCTGGCCACCTCGGTGCTGCTGCGCAGGCTGGAGGGCAAGCCCTACGGCGTGGCCATTCTGGCGGAGGGCATTCTGGAGAACCTGGCCCACGCAGACCTGGAAGCCCTCGACAACGTCGAGCGCGACGAACACGGGCATATCCGCCTGGCTGAAGTCAATTTCTTGGATATCCTCAAGCAGAATTTGTCCCAGGAGCTGGCCCAGATGGGCGTGCATGTCCGCTTGGTCAAGCAAGTTTTGGGCTATGAGCTGCGCTGCGCCCCGCCCTGCGCCTTCGACGTGGAGTACACGCGCACCCTCGGCGAAGCAGCCATCGATTTCCTGCTGCGTGGGGGCGCCAACGCCATCATCACCTTGCAGCACAACCAGATTGTACCCATCCCCTACGATGAGATGATCGACCCCGTCACTGGCAGGACGGAGGTGCGCCTGGTGGACACCAGCTCTTACCGCTACCAGTCGAATTACAAGTCCATGACGCGCCTGAAACCCGAACACGCCGGCGACCAAGCCCTCTTCGAGCGCCTGGCAGCTCTGACGAACCTATCCCCTGCGCAGTTCAAACAGCGCTTCGGCTATCTGACAGGGCTGGGCTGACGATTGAAATTCCTCTACCCTGATCCACTTGGGCTTAAAACCGCGGTATAATGTGTACATAGTGTCCTATTTGTAAAGAGGTGGAACATGGCTACCGAAACGATTAGCAGCCGGGAAGCACGCACCAGGTGGCGTGATGTTTTGGACAAGGTCCTGACCCGCAGCGCCGATGTGATTATCGAGCGCAGTGGAAAGCCGGTGGCAGTGCTTATCCCGGTTGAAGATTACGAACAGTTGATCGATGAGCTGGACGACTTACGGGCAGCACGCCGGGCGGCCGCGGCATATAAGGAATATCAGCAAGATTCCTCCGTCGCGCGCTCACTCGAAGAAATCAGTGCTGATCTGAAAGCAGAAGGCCTGTTGGATGAGTGAGCAGCGCTCGGTGGAAGACAAAATCTGGAAAGTCGTCTTTCACCGGCAAGCTGAAAAGATTTTACACCGCTTACCAAAAGATCTGGTCAGCAGGCTTTGGAGGGCCATCCGGAATTTGGCCTCCAATCCCCGACCGGAAGGGTGTAAAAAGCTGGAAGGGCATGACAACCTGTACCGCATCCGCGTGGGGGATTGGCGGATTTCCTACGCAGTAGAAGATGATACTTTGATCGTATTGATCCTTGAAATCGCACCGCGTGGAGGGGCTTACCGGAAATTCTAAACTCCCAATCCTGCGGGTTTTACGTTGGCGCAACAGTTCAGGAACATTCTTTGTTCGCCGAACGTTCTTCGTTCGCCGAGCGTTCTTCGTTCGCCGAGCCTGCGACCTTTGCAGCTTAAGTGGAAGATGGGCGGAACAGGGCTGAGTGTTCTGTACTCACCGAGCCTGCGACCTTTGGACAGTTTACATAAAAAATGGGCGGAACAGGGCTCGAACCTGCGACCTCATCTGTGTAAGAGATGCGCTCTGACCAACTGAGCTATCCGCCCGCGCAGCAGATTATACCGCATTTTGATCCTGTACGCGCACGGCGAACACCGTGTCCAACATCCTGGAATGCCCGAACAGTTGAGTGGCCATCAGAGGCCATACCCTTGCTAGTGTGGGCTCATCCTGCATACCGCCTAAGCGCAGCGACATGCTCTCCCGGCAGCTGTTAGCGAAGCGGCGCAATCTCTCCCTCGTCGCTTTGCGTACTTCGTGTCGTTGCGGTTCATCATTTCAAAGCCCTTGGGGTAAAAGAGCCAAAGTCTACCAACCCGCCCGTCCCGCAGGCTTGACCCACCGCGCAAGTACCCCCCTTACCAAGGGGGGCCAGGGGGGATTTTTCTATCGTTTGTAACCGCTTTGTAACCGTTTTAATAAATCGACCGGTTACACCACTTGACCAAGTTTCGTCTCAAAACACCTGTTTTTGCGTCTTTTTGGCCATTTTTCGCCCTCTTTTCAGCATTTTCAAGCCATTTTTTACCTTTGTAACCGTTGTAACCGTTGTAACCGCTTTCTGGGACAAGACCCCCCTCTAAATAAAATATTTTTTCTCCTGGTTCCCATGCCCACTCTGTCATTGGAGAGCCCGCCGCTCTTGCGGGCCCTAAGCGAAGCGACGCAATCTTGCCTGTCATTGATCGCACTATACTTTCCACCCATGATCGCTCGATGTGTACCACCCATGTTCATCCAATGTTTACCACCCATAGTCGCTCGATGTTTATCAGCCAAGCCTCTCCCTCCCAGCCCGCTTCAGCGGGCGTCCCTCCCTTCCCCATCCCAACCGCGCCGCCCCCTCCCCGTAGGGGCGACCCATCCACCCATCCTCCGGCCTCGGGCGTCCCATAACCATTGTCCCTTGATACGTCCATTTGCAAACACCGGGTCGCCCTATATTCGCAATCCACCGAACCGATCGCCGAGCCATCAATCCCCCACCCCATCCCCCATCGTCCCGCAGGTTCTCCCCTGAACATCCAAATCTCCCCAAAAACCTGCGGCACGTCCCCCTGCGCAATCCCCTGGCTCTCATGGTCCCCGTGGGACCCGCTTCCTGGCCGCTCCGCGGTAACCAGCCCCAGCCCCTCTTTGCGCCCCTCGCGATCTTCCCAGATCGCAC
>JAWOHN010000044.1:0-80208 GCA_046485135.1 Anaerolineales bacterium
ATTGGAGATTTATTGGCCTTTAGTTTAATGGTAAATAAAGATGTAAGATTTCAAATGTATCTTGAAGCAGTAGTTGTCGAATTATCAGGCGATTATAAAGACATCTATCTCTATCATTTAAGTAATGCGGATTTTATAAAATCTAACACAGGCAAACTGTTTGAGACAACTGAAATCGTAGGTGGTCGTTTGTGGCAAGTAAATTATCCTGATGATCCATAGAAATTTTTTTCTTCAACAACTGGTATCACTCTATTTTTCCATGGCCACATCCTGCAAGTTTCCTTGACATCTCTCATTCGAGTGGCTATAATCCAATCATCCTTACGCGGGTGTCGCCAAGTGGTAAGGCAACGGCTTCCCAAGCCGTTATTCGTGGGTTCGAATCCCATCACCCGCTTTTCGTAGAAAAGCACCCTGATGCGGGTGCTTTTTTCGAAATCTTTGCGAAAAATAACAAATTTGCAATGAAATTTATAAAAAATACTTGTTACAATGGTAGGTATCAGGCAAATTCCTCCACAGACACATTTGATACGTTACAATCCTGGTAAGATACAATATGACAAGTTCATTTACCGGCGCCACGATCCTGTATATTGAAGATAACCCAGATAACCGTATGCTGATCCGCCGGGTGATGCAAGCCGAAGGCTACACCTTTCTAGAGGCAACCAATGCGTTGGAAGCCTGGCAGAGCATTCAGGTGAACCGCCCTGACCTGATCTTGATGGATATCAATTTGCCTGGCGTGGATGGCTACACACTGACAGCCAAGCTAAAAGCATTACCCCAACTTGCCCGCATACCAATTGTAGCCATGACAGCCAATGTTATGAAAGGTGATCGTGAAAGGACCTTGCAGGCAGGCTGTGATGGTTATATACAAAAACCGGTTGATATCGATTCACTCCCAGAACAGATCGATTATTTTCTAAGAGAGGCGCTCCGTGCAGACAACTGAAGCCTTATTCATCAAACCCTATTCTGACTCTGTTCCTTTGGAAGATAAGGAAAGCTCCCTGGCGCGCAGTGAGGATATCCTGCAGGATGCCATCGTCCTGGTGGTAGAGGACAATGTCTCGAATTTCGTGCTGATTGCCCGTATGCTGGGTTATATGGGCATTCACTGCGAATGGAAAACATCTGGCTATGAAGTTGTTGAGTATGCCGATGCCTTGCCCCAATTGGACTTGATCCTGATGGATATCCGCCTACCCTATGAAGATGGATATGGCGCATTACGAAAAATTCGCGGCTGCAAGACCTTGAAAGACACCCTAGTTGTGGCAGTAACAGCCGAATCCAGTTTGGAACAGTTAAATAAGGCCAAAAACGCCGGGTTTGACGGTTTCTTAGGCAAACCACTTGACATGGATCGCTTCCCGGACCAAATCCGCCGAATTCTGAGCAGGGAACCGGTTTGGGAATTGGGCTGAACGGCCCACACCATCACCTGGCACAAAAATTGCACTATAATTGTTACGTCCACAGCTCCAGACACTTCTTGGGCCCACGAAAATCTGGAGAACCTTATGTCTTTGGTAACACCGAAACCACCACGCCGTTTCAGGGGAAAATCGGCGCGACATACGGGTTTACGAGATCGCCTCGACAAAGCCCGCCGAACTAGATTCGACGGCCCTTTTTTGGTTCAACAAGCAGCTCTTCAAATTAACCGGGCTGCTTCAGCCAATGAAGTCATCCAGGCGACTGCCAGCGCCCTGGCACTGGCCCCTGACCCCTGCTTTGTTTTTCAGGTCAGTCCAGATGGCTTAAGCCTGGAGATTCCACGGGGAAAAAGCTTCGCCCAGATCAGCATTCAACAAATTGAGTCCCTGATCACAGAAGATCAGGAGAGCGCGATCATCGAGACGGATTGGTTAGACTCACCTTTCCAACCTTTACAGGACACTTTGATCGAGAATGGTTGCAAATCGGCAATTGCATTGCCCATCCGCAAAGGCGGCGCGATAGCTTCTTTGATCTTGGTGGGTCTTGGCGCAGACAGAGGACCTACACTGCCCTCCTTGCGGATCTATTCCACGATTGCTGAAATCGCTGAGACAGGCCTGGATAAAACCCTGGCAATCCAAAGCGCTCAACGCCCCTTGGCGGAATTAGAAGCATTTAACTTTATCAGCCAGGCCGTTGCCGGACAGACCGATCTTGAAGAGCTTTACCCAATCATCCATAAAGCGATCGGCCAAATTTTAGGAGAGGTTGATCTAATTATCGCCCTTTACGATTCCAGCCGCCAAATCATCCAAGTACCTTACCTATACGAGCATCCCAACCTGCTCTCAATTGACCCTTTTCCTTTAGGCCAGGGCTTGACCTCCGTACTGATCCGCACACGCCAATCACTCTTGTTATCCAGGGATGTCGAGATCCAAGCGCGCGAAATGGGAGCTATCGTCCTGGGTCAGGCGCCAAAATCCTGGTTAGGCGTACCTATGCTGGTAGCCGATGAGCCAATCGGCGCATTGGTCGTTCAGGACTTAGAGCAAGAATTTCGCTTCAGCGAGGATGACCAGCGCTTGCTGACCTCTTTGGGAGCTCAGATTGCGGTCTCAATTTACAACGCACAATTGATCGATCAGAGTCGCCGCATGGCCAGACGCGAACGCTTACTGCACGAAGTAACCAGCAAGATCCGCAGCTCAACGGATATGAAAACCATCCTGGCCACAACTGCCACTGAACTTGGGCGAGCTTTACACCTGCAAAGCGCTACGATTGAAGTCGGCATAAAACAAAACTCGAGCAGCAATGCTGGTTTGAAGAAATCAAACGGAGACAAGCCACCCCAAGAGCAATCTGAACCAGGTGAAGAGAGGCCTGCTCCATGAAGAGAGACAACCTGATCGAAAAGATCGTCAGGCCAGCGCCCGCCCGGGTTAACGATCCGCATAGCTGGCGCGAACCGCTCTTAAACGGCTTGCTGATTGCAGCGACATTGACCAGCATCATTGCTTTTGGCGCTTATCTACCCCTGGCGTTGCAGAGTGAGGCAGTTATCGCTACCATCTTCTATGCGATCGTCTGTCTGAGTCTGATCATGCTAACTGTATTGCGGAGATTGCCATACACCTTGCGCAGCGTTGGCCTGTTAGCGACTATCTATTTGGCCGGTGCAACATCCATAATCAGCACTGGTCTGATGGGCAGCGGGCAGATTTTCTTATTGGTTCTACCGCTGATTGGCTCGATTTTGTTGGGTACCAGTGGGGGAATTGCCGGATTGGTCCTAAGCGTCGCAACGGTTGGCCTGAGCGGTTTGCTCCTCGCTGGTGAAGAGTTATGGTTTTCATCTGCGGTAAGCTTTGCTTTGGTGAGCGCAATCACGACAATCACCTTGACCATCCTGGTACAACGGCTCGAATGGAGTCTCAAGACAGGCAAGAGCGCCGCAGATCAAATGGCAACCGAACGCGCCCAACTCGAGCAACGGGTTTTTGAACGCACTCAGGTACTCGAACGCCGCCTTGGGCAGATCTACACCGCAGCTGAAATCTCACGCGCCATCAGTGCGGTCTTAGACCGGCAATCCTTATTGCAACAAGTGGTAGATTTGGTACAGCACAGGTTTGAGCTTTACTACGTGGGCGTCTTCCTGGTTGACGACCAGCAAGAATTCGCCGTCCTGCAGGCCGGCACCGGAGAAGCTGGACAAAAGATGATTGCTGAGGGGCACCGGCTCAAGATCGGCGGTACATCCATGGTCGGTTGGGCCGTGGCTCACAAAGAACCACGGATTGCCCTGGACGTTGGCAGCGAATCGGTCCACTTTCGGAACCCACACTTGCCGATGACGCTCTCAGAAATGGCCCTGCCTTTAGTCAGCGGACCTCGGGTTTTAGGCGCCATGACCATCCAATCTGGGCAACCGGATGCGTTCGACCAGGATGACATTACTGTCTTGAAAGCTATCGCGGATACCCTGGCCACCGCTCTTGAAAACGCCGATCTATTCCGTGAACTTGAAACTCGCCTAGAGGAGATTCGCGCCTTGCACGCGCAGTACTTGATCCAGGCTTGGAGTGAGGCTCCCCGTTTACACGGAGATCTATCCTATACCTACAATGCTTCTTTGCTCAAGGAATATGTCGATAATCCGGCGGAAGTTGAATTCCCGGTCACCCTGCGCGGCCAGCATATTGGCAAGTTAACCGTTCAGGCAGCCAAAGAGCAATTATCGACTGAAGACCTGGCCTTCATTGACGCTGTTACTACGGAGGCCGCCCTGGCGTTAGAGAACGCCCGCTTATTGGAAGAAAACCAACGTCGCGCCCAACAAGAGCACCTGTTGGGTGAAATCTCTGCCAGGGCTCAACAATACATGGATTTGGATATGGTCTTAAAGACCGCCGTACAAGATGTCAGGCAGGCCCTCAATGCGCCAAAAGTACGCATTCGCCTAAGCAGTGAACATTCACCAACTGAGCCCACCGTGAATAAGAAGGACGGCATTTATGAAAGCCAGGAGAATCCTGGATAAGGAGGCGTGGCAATATGGACGCCCACAGCAGCTATAAACCCTACACCAGCATCCGCTTTCGCTTGCTGCTCCTGTTGGGACTGATCACCACCAGCGCGGTATTGGTGATCGCTATCATTGCGGTCGTCAGCGCTCAGTCACAGGGACGCGCCGCCCAGGAAGTCAGCGGGCGCGCCTTGCGTGAACAGGCGGAAATATATCTGCTCCAACTCACGCAAGGGAATGCAACCGAGTATGACCTGGCTATGCAACAAATCACCCGCGAAGCCAATCGCTTAGCGGCCTATACAGCTGCGCTTTTTGACAATCCGGACGCGTTTGATACCGCCGCTTATTGGACAGCCGATGAGCACCTGAGCCAGGAAGCAGATGGGCAGTTTAAAAACTCAGTGGATGATATCAGCAGCCTGTTTATACCGAATTTTATTGAACTCTCAGACGAGATCAAACAAGACACTGAGCTAAGCGCTTATCTGGATCTGATTTTCCCTAACATCTTGCAAAATAACCGCAACGTAGAAGCCATCTATTTCGCCACCCCCAACGAGATGGTACGCTACTACCCAAACATCGACCTGGGCTCGGTTATCCCAGCCGATTTCCAGGCCACACAGCGGGTATGGTACAGTGGTAGCCTCCCAGAAGCCAATCCAGACAGAAGCACCTGGTGGACGCCTGTATATATCGATGCAACCGGTCTGGGAGCGGTAACCACCGCTGCTTCCCCGGTATATAACCAGACCGGCGAATTGATGGGGGTGATTGGATTAGACGTTTCATTGAACGAAATGAAATCCCAGATCGAAGCAACGCAAGTTCTGGATTCAGGTTACTCCTTCCTGATAGACATGGAAGGGAAAGCCATTGCCCTAACTGAAAGGGGTTTCCTGGATATTATGGGTTACCTACCCGGTGATGACTTCGCCGGTACAGATCTGACAGCCACTCTGACCGGCTTTTCTCCCATCATCGATCAAATGATGGCTGGAGAAAGCGGTTTTGGTACTGTCGTAGTAGCCGGTAAAGAGTTGTTTATCGCCTACGCTCCCCTGGAAAGCACAGGCTGGAGCCAGGGCAGCGTTGTGCCGGCTGGGGACGTCCTGCGGGCTGTGGCTCTACTAGAAGATGAATTACAGTCGACGACCCGCGCATTGGTGACGCAACGCCTCTTGCCGGTCAGTGTCATCATTTTGCTAGTGGTTCTGCTGGTGGGTTGGGTGATTGCCTACCGCTTGAGCAAACCGATCCAACAACTGGCTGCAGCTGCGCTGGAAATCAGGAGCGGGAACTGGGATATTGAGGTGCCAGTCCGCGGCAATGACGAGATTGGCGTGCTTGCATATGCCTTCAAAGATATGGCAGATAGGATGCACGAGATATTTGCCCAGCTGGAACAGCGCGTATCCGAACGTACTCAAGACCTTGAGCGCCGTTCCAACCAAATCCAGGTGGCAGCGGAAGTCGCCCGAGATGCAGCCGCCAGCCAGGATCTGGACCTTTTACTCAACCGGGCAGTAAATCTTGTGCGGGACCGGTTTGGCTTCTATCACTCAGGCATATTCCTTCTGGATGAAGCCAGGGAATACGCCGTACTACGAGCAGCCACAGGCGAAGCTGGACAACTGATGTTGGAAAGAGGTCACCGGCTTAAAGTGGGAGAAGAGGGGATCGTCGGATTTGTGTCAGGCGCCAACCAACCTCGCATCTCGCTAGATGTTGGTGTGGATGCGGTGCATTTCAAGAACCCCATCCTGCCTGAAACACGGTCAGAGATGGGCCTGCCCTTAAGAGCCGGCGAAATTGTGATCGGGGTTCTGGATGTCCAATCGAAGCAGGCTTCTGCCTTTGACCAGGACGATATCACCATCTTGCAGACCTTGGCAGACCAACTGGCTGTTGCCATCCAAAATGCACGCTTATTACAAGAAGCCCAAGAGAATCTGCAACAGCTTCAGGTATTATATGGACGCTACAATCTGGATGCCTGGGAGAGCCTGGAAAGCGCTCGCAATATTATCGGCTACCAGATGGACCAGGCCGGCTTGCGCCCTGTGACAAACCGGCTTAATGGCGGGCCTGGCAAGACAGACGACCAAGCAGACCTGCCTCCTATCAGCAAACCTCTGGAAGTACGCGGCAGAGCAATCGGTTTCTTGGAAGTATGGCCCGAGCAAGAGGAAGCCTCCACTGAAGAAACTGAATTTCTGGAAGCGATTTCTGAACGGATCAGCCTGGCTCTGGAGAGCGCCCGTATCTTCGAAGAAACTCGGTCCCTGGCCTTCCGGGAAGAAACGCTAAACCAGATGGTTGCACGCTTTAATCAATCTTTGGATTTCAACACTCTGATGGATTCTGCTCTCACACAACTCTGGCAAATGCCAAATGTATCTGAAGTATCCATCCATATCGGGCCACCAGATTCATTTTCAACTGAGGCGCAGGGAACATCAAATGATGACGGCAAATAGATCAGACCGGTAAATATTTCATGGCTGCACCAGGTAAACGAACCTCCCCTATCCGAAATTCCTTCCACCAGACGCGCACGAATATATCTGGTTTGCCGGAATCTGCATCTGGACAAACACGCCTGACCAACCGCTCGATCCGCAGCCAACTGATTGCTACCTTCATCTTGCTGGTGCTGGTGACCGTGGTGATTACCAGCAGCGTAGCGGGAGTGCTGGTTACGGAAAGTGGGCAGCAGCAGGTTACCAAGCAATTAGAAGCCGTATCTGCCCTGAAAGATGCCAGAATCAAGGCCTGGATCCAGGATATTCAACACAACCTGCAACTATTGGTGGTTATTCAAGAGCAGCCAGATCAAGTATGGATGATTGAAGAGTTGGCATCTGGTGAGGATCTAGATCTTGATGAGAGTGATCAAAGCATTCCCCAGACTTTGAGAGCGCGCTTCCTGGAAAGTATGCAAGCAACGCAGGTTTTTGAAGAAATTTTCTTGATGGACTTGCGTGGCAAGATCCTGGTTTCCACAAATGGTAACCAAGATGGTAAAGATAAGCACAGCCGGGATTACTTCAACACCGGATTACAAACCCCCTTCATCTCACCAGTATATCGCTCAGCCGACCTGGGCCGCGTCACCATGGTAGCAAGCAGTCCGTTACAGACCCCAAATGGAGAAACGCTGGCAGTCGTAGCTGGACGGGTAAATATGGTTGTTTTGAATGAGATCATGCGGGAGCAAGCAGGTCTGGGGGAGACCGGCGAGGTCTACTTGATCGCCGAGAACCATATCATCTTATCACCATCCCGATTTGAAGGCTCCAGCCCCAGGGAGACCTACTTTTATTCTACGACAGTCAATGAGGTGCTGACTCAAAAATCAACCGGCTCTGGTCTATACAACGGCTACCGGGGTGTTCCTGTCATCGGTGTTTACCGGTGGACGCCGGAATTACAAATGGCGCTCCTAACTGAGCAATACCAGAGTGAGGCGCTGACTACCACCAGGGCAACTTTATTCGCCAACACGATCACCGCCGTGATCGCGATGCTGGTCGCCCTGCTGATAGGATTACTGGCAACCCGTCGGATCACACATCCTTTGAGAAACCTGGCGGAAACTGCTGAGCAAATTGCAGCAGGCAATCTAAGCCTGACCGCAAAGGTTGAGCGAGAGGATGAGATCGGTGCACTGGCTCATGCCTTCAATAGCATGACCTTCCAGTTGAGAAACTTGATCACCGACCTGGAAAATCGCGTGATGGATCGGACTCGTGAACTAGAAAATCGATCCTCCCAACTGAGAAAAGCCGCGCAAGTTGCCCACGAAACAAGCCGCTCAAGTGACTTAAATGAACTCCTGACTACAGCAGCTTTGTTGATCCGAGAGCGGTTTAATTATTATCACGTGGGAATATATTTGCTCGATGAGCGAAGTGAATTCGCGATCTTGAAGTCGGCTGCAGGCGGAGCCGGATCGCAATTGCTGGAACAGGGATACCGGCAAAAAGTTGGTGAATTCGGCCTGATCGGCTCTGCAGTTGTGGATGGGAAAACGCACGTAGCGAACAAATTGGATTTAGAAACAAGCCTCTTCGATCGAGATCTGATGCCAGACTCCCAGTCCGAAGCTACCATTCCATTAAGGGTAGGCGACCGGGTCGCCGGAGTTGTGGACCTGCATAGCACCAGAGACGGCGATTTTGAAAGTGATACGATTGAAGTCCTGCAAACCATGGCTGACCAGCTGGCTGTGTCGATTGAGAATATGCGCCTGCTTGACGAAATGCAGGAAACGGTTCGAAAGCTTGAATCTGCCTACGGGCAATACACCACAGGTACCTGGCAAAGTTTTGTCCAGCGCACCCGCCGTCTGCGCGGTCTGCGCTACCGCGGCTTGCAGGCTGAGGCGCCCAGCGGAATGACAAAAGAGGCCTTAGAAGCTCTACAATTGCAGAAGACCATATTGGGTGAGAAGTTTATTGAAGCCGAGAGCGAGACGATGCGTAACACCCTGGCGATCCCCATGAAATTGCGGGGGCAGACCCTGGGAGTTGTGAATGTAGAGTTCGAAGGGTACCGGCCATCAGCGGATACTGTAGCATTTTACGAAGAGGTGACCGAACGGCTGGCCTTAGCTCTCGATAATGTGCGCTTGATTGAGGAAACGAACCTGCGTTCTGAGCAGCTTAAACTGCTGCAAGAAATTACCGCCGCGGCGGCTTCCCATGTCAATCTGGAAAACCTATTTGATGATGTCACTGCTCGCATACGGGAAGGTTTTGAAGCAGACCATTGTGGAGTGATCCTGTTTGATCCGGGCAAGCACACCGGCACACTGGTTTCGAGCAACTCTGCTACGCCAATTTCGCCTGCTCAGCATCTGCTGGGGACTAAAATACCCCTGCAAGAAGAACAAATTCTAAGGGATATTGCCAAAAGCCAAAAATCTAACATATTGACCGCAAAGGAGGTCGCAGCCGGTAAAGGTCCATTCAGTGCATTATTAAATACTCTGGGAGTAAGTAACCATGTCTTTATCCCGCTCATGTCCAGAGGCGAGCTGCTTGGGGTGATTATGATGAATATCAGCGATCCCGAGCGCCATTTTGGAGAAGATGACCTGCTGCTAATGGACCAAATCAGCCTACAGATCACAACGGCCATCGAAGTAGCACGGGTATTTGAGAGGATCGAACGCCGGGCACAACGAGAGCGTCAGATCTCTGAAATTACATCCAAGGTCCGTTCATCCACCAATGTCGACATCATTCTGCAGACAGCGGTTCAGGAGCTGGCTGAAGCTTTGGATGTACCAAAGGGCACGATAAATTTGCGTCGTACCATGGATTCTGCTCATGAGTAAGCTTTCTTCCACTCCACAAAAGCTCCAAACGGGAGGGCCTTCAGCCTCCCGCTTGGGTGGATCGCGTAAAAATGGAAAAATACCAACGATCTATACTTTGAGTTTCCAGCTGGTCGTAATTTACTTGCTCTTGATGCTTTTACCATTGGTGGCGCTGACCGTTGGTATGTATTTTCTTACTCAAAATATCTGGATTCCCAGCCTGGTCGGCTTGATCTTCATAGGATTAATACCGCTTGGTCTCGCCAAAGCGATCCGTTCTAAAGCCAGCCTTCCAGTTAATCGATTGAGCAGGGTAGCCAAAAAAGTGGCCGCTGGGAGCCTGTGGGAAAAAGCCCCTGAAGGTCGAGATGAGATTGGGCAACTTGGGCTAATGTTCAATACAATGATCAACGAATTGCGCCTTACTTTGGATAATCTCGAACGGCGTAATGCAGCGTTAGCATCAGATTTTGCCCACGCATCTGAGCAAACAGCGTATCAAGTGACCCAGCTCCATACTGTCGCAGAAGTAGCGCGGGCTATTGCTTCTGTTCAGGACCCCGACCTCCTGCTCCAACAGGTCACTGAATTAATTAGCGAGCGATTTAAGTTCTATCACGTGGCGATATTCCTGCTGGACCGCAAAGCAGAATATGCGATCCTCCAGGCAGCTAACAGCGAAGGTGGGCAGCGAATGCTGGCTCAGGGATATCGCTTGAAAGTGGACCAGGATAGCCTGGTCGGATCTGTTGCGGCGAAAGGTGAACCCCGCCTGACCCGACCTGAAGAGGTAGAGACGAACCAAATTGAAAACCCAGATCTTCCATACACCCGCTCTGAACTGGCCATCCCTCTCAAAGCCGCCGACAAGGTCATTGGCGTCCTGGACGCTCAAAGCATGGAGCCATCCGCCTTCACGCCAGAGGATATCCCACTGTTAAACACGATTGCAGATCAAATCGCGGTTGCAATCGAAAATGTGCGCCTGTACACTGAGACCCGCAAAGCACTGGCTGAACTGGAAGCCACTCACCGGCACTACTTGAGAGAACAGTGGGCAGGATTGGTAGAGGAACGCCAGGCAAAGGGCTACCAGTATCAATACGGAAGACTCGGTGAAATCTCAGACAGTGAACTATTCGCAGAAAATCTGGCTGGGGAAAGCCAAAGCGATCAGATTGTTCTGATAGAAAACTCCAACCTGCCTGAAGGACCGCTGATAGGAGTGGAGATTGTTGCGCCGATCACCGTGCGTGGTCAGTGGATTGGCTCACTTAAGTTGGGCGACAAACAACAAACCCGCCAATGGAGCGAGGAAGATATTCACCTGATCCGGGCGGTAGCGGACCAGGTTGGCCTTGCACTGGAAAACTCACGTTTGTTGGAAGAAACGCACCGGCGCGCTGAGCGGGAGCACCTGGTATCGGAGATCACAACCAAGTTGAGAGCAAGCAACGATCCGCAAGTCATCCTTCAGACCGCTATGAACGAGCTTCGCCAGGCGCTCAAAACGAAACGGACCCAATTTGTTGCCCCAAAAGATATTGCTCTATCTCAGACGCACGAAAGCAAACCAACCTCTGGTCTTGAGGAATATGCTGAAGTAAACAAAAACGAGGTGATCTAAGGTGGGAATGAGGCATATTGTTGCGATAACGAATGAAAAAGGAGGCGTTGCTAAAACCACCACCACCCTTTCTTTAGGTGGCGCATTGGTCGAAGCAGGTAAAGAGGTACTGTTGATCGATCTGGATGCACAAGCAAACCTGACCATTGGCCTGGGAGTCAACCCAAACAAAACCCGCCGTTCGATTGCAGACGCATTACTTAACTCAGCATCCCTGTTGAGCATCAGCCGTGAAACGCCAATCCCGGGCCTGGACCTGGTTCCATCGAACGCGGACATGCTTTTGGCCGAGCGCTTCTTGACCATCCGGACGGACTATGAAAAAATCCTATCAAATTCCCTGTCTGCCTTAACCACGTATGACTATGTTCTCCTGGACTGTCCACCATCTCTCGGAGCAGTTTCCTTGAATGCCATGGTTGCCGCCCATTTGATCATCATTCCGACCCAACCGGAATATTATTCAGTCAATGGCCTGCGAGGGGTATTGAACAGCATCCGGCGTATACGCAACCAAAACAACCCCAATCTCAATTACCGGGTGCTTATCACCATGATGGACCGGAGGAATCGTATTCACAACACGCTGAACAACCAAATCAGGACCACCTTTGGAGAGGGTGTATTTGAGAATTGCATTGAAACGGATACAAAACTAAGAGAGAGTACAGTGGTCGGTCTGCCGATCACCCACTATTACCCACGCAGTCGCAGCGCCCACCAATATCGCGCCCTGGCCCAGGAGTTGATCGAGTATGTCGACAGCAAAGCTGCGCAGCCGGCTTGAGTCATTATTTGCGGATCTCGAAAAGGAAGGCGCCTCAACACCTGATCGCCATTCACTGTCCGCGCGCGGTTGGATCTGGGAGTGCGACGAAGAGGGTAACTACACAACTTGCGGCCCTGAAGTAGAAGAAATCCTTGGGTATCCGGCCGGTGATTTCCTGGGGAAACCCCTGATAAGCTTTCATTTGCACCCTCTTTCGGCCAGCCAACTAACCAATGCGCTGGATGCAGGCCAGTTCCCCATCGATATCGTTCTCCAATACCAGTTTAAGATGGACGGTCAGACCGGCTTGATCCCAGTTACCCTGCACATATTCGCCCCCTTGGATTCGATTGGGGTAAGCGGGCTGAGAGGTTTTACTCAGGTGTTAGAGAGCGGTGTAGAAGGAAACAACACAAAGCTTTCATCAGCACCACCCTCAAAGCAGGCACCGGAGCGTTTGCCTAGCACGCCTGCCCTGCCTACATTGGAAAAAGCAACAGCTCTGACTGTACCGGTAGAGTTGCAAGAGCAGGCCAAAGGCTTGCTTGAAATTGTGGACGATGATCCAAATCGTATTTGGACTGAAGATGAACGCCGCCTGGTGGAGCAGGTTGCCGATCAATTATCCTTGGCGCTGGAGAACGCCCGCCTATTCCAGGCCGAACGCCAGCGAGCCAGCGAACTGGATCGATTGGTAGAATTGAGCCGCCTGATCAGTCAAAACCTGGAGCTGGAGGAGGTATACGCGACCGCTCACCGGATCATCGGGCAACTCATGCCCGCTGAGGCTTTTTTCATCAACCTGATTGACCAACCATCCAAGGAATTTATTTCATCTTACGGTATTGACCGGGCGATCCGCTTACCCGTGGAGCGCTTCCCGAATGACTCCGGATTTTCCGGAAGTGTACTAAAGACCGGTCACCCACTTTTTATTCAGGACCTAAACAGTGAAACCGCGCCCTTTACACGCAAACCGGCTCCCGGTTCATCACAATGGGTTAGATCGCTTATTGCCGTACCTCTGCGTTTCAGCGGTGAGATCATCGGAACTCTTTCTACACAAAGCTATCAAGCCAACGCTTTCAAAGAGCATGACCTCAAGCTGCTCGAGACGTTTGCCGACCATATCGCCATAGCCATTCAGAACGCCCGATTATTTGAACAGACCCAAAGGACGCTGGCAGAGACAGAGATTTTGTACCAGGCCAGCGCTGAGCTAAATGCCGTCCAAAACTTCTCCGAAATCCTGGCGATCTTATGTAAATCAACGATCTTGGGACATCACTCGGTTATGCATGTGGCTATCAACACCTATGCTACCCCATGGAGCGGTGCTGCCATACCGATTTCATTTGAAACGGTGGCAAATTGGTCAGTTAACGATGAGTTTCAAACTCCCGCCACAGAAGACCCCAATCCTCGCTGGGAGCGAGTGAGCAACGTGCTCAGACCAGACGATATCACTGCGATCTACCAAGATCAAGACTCCAGCTTGCTTAAGGATGCCATCCAGATATTCGGTCTAACCGGGATGGGGATAAAGTGTATCTTGTTGGCTCCTTTGAATGTAGGTGGAAGTTGGTTTGGCTTCTTATATGCTTGCTTTTCACAAGCGGTGGAGTTCAGCGAAGGAGATTACCGGCGCCTGATGGCTTTGGCCAACCAGGCGGCTATTGCCATTCAAAACCTGCGCTTGCTAGAGGAGACCAAACGCCGCGCCAGCCAGTTGGAGACTGCGGCCGAAATCGCCCGCTATACATCGGCAACCCTGGCGTTGGACAACCTGCTCAAACGTGCGGTAACAATGATCTGCGACCGGTATGGATATTACCATGCCTCGATCTTCCTGGTAGATACGGACGAGAAATTTGCTGTTTTGCTGGCTTCTACCGGTGAGGCTGGTGAGCATATGCTGAAGGAGAAATTCCAGCTACCGGTTGGGTCCCGATCGATTATTGGATATGTCACCGAATCCGGGGAAATGCTGGTGATCAATGATGTCAGCAAAGACCCAATTCACCACCCGAACCCACTTCTACCAGAGACGCGCTCCGAGCTTGGAATCCCGTTAAAGATCGGTCCGCGCGTCATCGGTGCTCTTAACGTTCAATCAAACAGACTTAACGGGTTCATGCCCGAAGACACCTCCGTGCTACAAACCCTGGCCGATCAAATTACAGTGGCAGTTGACAATGCTCGTTCTTATGAGATTGCCCAACAGGCAATTGAGGAATCACGCCAGAGAGTACAGGAGCTGAGTGTCCTGTTCAATACCAGCCAGTCTCTTGCCAGCGCGACCATGGAGTCTCAAGAAATTGCCAATATTATCGCCCGCCGTTTCTTAGAAGTCTTCAAACTACCTAAATGCACCATTTCGATGATTGAGCCGGAAAACGGAGAGCTGTGGACCATTTTTAGCCTGGCACGTGGGAAAAATGGCGCATACCAGGAAATGTACGCCACAGGAGAAGCAGGCAAGGTATCACCCTTGAATGGATATGCAGAGGTACAACAGGTGATCGATGGGTTGACGCCATTGATTGTAAGGGTTGACGATACTGACACCAACCCTGCCACCCAGGCCTATATGCAGCAAATCAGCGCCAGTCTGCTCGTGCTGCTACCTTTGGCTGTGAAAGGACAGGCCATTGGCACCATCACTTTGGAAGCCTGGGATGAGCAAGCCAGTTTCAACCTGACACAGACCACCCTGGCTGTTACCCTGGCTAACGCAGCCGCGGCTGCGTTAGAAAACGCGCGCCTCTACGAAGTGCAGCTCAGCACGTCGGAAAAACTGCGCGAAGTTGATAAGCTAAAATCGCAATTCCTGGCAAATATGTCCCATGAATTACGCACGCCGCTGAACTCGATCATCGGCTTCTCCAGGGTGATTCTAAAAGGTATCGACGGACCCATTAGTGAATTGCAACAGCAGGATTTGAATGCTATTTATTCTGCCGGACAACATTTACTCAACCTGATCAATGACATTCTGGATATTTCCAAGATCGAAGCCGGCAAAATGGAGTTGGCCTTTATTGATGATGTTAACCTGGCAGATTTGATCAACAGCGTTCTTTCGACCGCGGTGGGATTGGTCAAAGATAAACCCATTCGTCTGGAACAAATTATCCCACCTGATTTACCTAACGTGCGCGCTGATCCCACCCGCCTGCGCCAGGTTATCCTAAATCTGCTGTCAAACGCTGCCAAATTTACTGAACGGGGCAGCATCACCATTGAAACTGGCATCCAATCAGCGCAACCCGGGCAGAGCGAGATCATCATCAAGGTTACCGACACCGGCATTGGCATCTCGCTGGAACACCAGAGGAATCTATTCCAACCCTTCACTCAGGTGGACGGCTCTGCCACCCGAAAAACTGGCGGCAGCGGTTTGGGTTTATCGATCTCTCGCCTGTTGGTGGAAATCCACGGTGGGAAAATTGGTGTTGAGAGCACCGAAGGAAAAGGCAGCTGTTTTTACTTTACCCTGCCATTAGGGCCCCGGATGGAGGCCCCCCAATTGGATCCTGGCAGCCGGACGATCCTGGCAGTGGAGGGAGAATGGCAGGTACTGTACTTGTATGACCGCTATTTGAGCGAGCACGACTACACTATCGTGCCCGTCTCTGTGCCAGCAGAAGCTGTGCAGCGGGCCCGAGATGTACAGCCTCAAGCCATTTTGCTGGATGTCTTACTTCCAGGCGCCAGTGGTTGGAAAATTCTTGAAGATCTCAAGAATGACCCCAGCACTCGTCACATTCCCATCATTGTCTGTAGTTTACTCGACGAGCGAGAAAAGGCCTTAAGCCTAGGAGCCACCGATTATCTGCTCAAACCGATCCTGGAAGAAGATCTCATCAGTAGTTTGCAACGCCTGGAACGTAGTCCTGAACGGCAAGCATAGACTGCCAGAATACCAGAATAACGAATAGCCGGATTCAGGCAATTCCGGGATGAATCCAATTTATTAGGTACCTGTGGAGGTTGCATTGTCTCATCAAAGCATGGTTGAATGTCTAGATTGCGGTCATCAGACCTCATATGCCCCGACATCTTACAGCTGCCCGCGCTGCGAAAGCCAATGGCAAGAGGCTCGTTATGATTATGAATCCATCGCCCAACGCCTGCCTGATTTATTGGCTAGCAGACCATTCAATCTGTGGCGATACCGAGAGTTGCTGCCTGTGCGGGAGCCAAACCCAATCGTCAGCTTGGGAGAGGGGGGCACTGCTCTGATCCATGCATTAAACCTGGGCATGATGTTAGGCTGCCCGCATATCTACATCAAAGATGAGAGACAAGGTCCAACGGCGTCATTTAAAGACCGCCAGGCTGCAGTGAGTATCAGCGCATTGAAGGAAGCGGGTATAACCGAGGCGGTGCTGGCATCAACGGGAAATGTGGCAATATCCTATTCTGCGTACGCTGCGCGAGCCGGCATCAAGCTGTGGGCATTTCTGACCAGCCTGGTGCCTCCGGAAAAAATGCGTGAAGTGGCAATTTACGGAACGCAGGTGGTTAAGGTAACTGGAACATATGACCAGGCCAAACAAATTGCAGCCGAGTTTGCCCGGCAACGCAACCTGTACCTGGAACGAGGTCCGCGTTCCATCCCTTCTGTAGAAGCGATGAAGACGATTTCTTATGAGGTCTCTGAACAACTATCCTGGATACTGGAACCCCCTCCGCCATCAAATGGCGCAATGCAAAGGAATCCCCTACGCTGGCGAGCGCCAGATTGGTATTTTCAATCTGTCAGCGGCGGAATTGGTCCCTTGGGTGTGCAAAAAGGCTTTCATGAGCTCTACCAGATGGGTATTTGCGACCGGATCCCTGCCATGGCGAATATTCAGGTTGAGGGTTGTTCACCGATGGTCCATGCCTGGCGGCAGGGTCTGACAACTGCGGAACCGGTCCGTTCTCCGCGAACGCATATTGCCACCCTGGCTACCGGCGATCCAGGACGAGCTTACACACTATTGAACCTGCGTATGCAGGAAATGGGTGGCGGCTGTTTCGAGTCTGTCAATGATGAAGAAGCGTACCGGGCCATGCATATATTAGGTAAGATGGAGGGAATATCGGCGGAACCGGCTGCAACGGTTGCTTTTGCCGGGTTGATCAAACTGGTCCGCTTGGGTGTGATCCGACCTGATGAGGTGGTGGTGATCAATTGTACCGGACATACCATGCCAGTTGAAAAGAGCGCTTTGGCCGGTCTGACCCGCAGCATGGAACTAACGCCTCAAGCTGTGCTGGACACCCCTGAAGAAGGTTTGTTGGCTGCTCTGACCCGGATGACTTCTGACCGCTTCCCCCGTATTGAGATCGTAGACGACCACCCAGACGCCCGCCGCTTGATCCGCAGAATATTAAACTCTCAGGGAAACTATACCTTATTCGAAGCAGATGACGGGCAAAAGGCCATTCAGATAGCCCAGCAAGAGCTACCCGATCTAATCATCCTTGATCTGATGATGCCTGAATACGATGGTTTTTCTGTGCTTGACGCACTAAAAGAAAACCCAGAAACAGCTCCGATCCCGGTGATTGTGGTTACTGCCAAAGATCTGACTTCACAAGAAAAAAAGCGCCTGGAAGGACGTATTTACTCCTTAAAGCAGAAAGGCGAATTCATGAACGACGAGCTGTTTGACGAAATACGGATCTTGTTATCCTAATATGGAAGAAATCTCAGAGCGGTTATCAGAGCGCAACATAGAAACAAGCCAGAGAACGCAGACAAAAGGTATCCACGCTGCGCTTGCATCTGCGCTTTTCTTGGGCTTCACCCCGGTTTTTGGGAAGCTGGCTATTCAGTATGGCTTGCCCCCCCTGACGGTAGTCGCTCTGCGGACCTTATTTGCTGCCAGTTTACTATTCATCCTGGTACTGGTTCTGAATCGCTCATATCTATATATCTATCCAGCGGGATTGATTGGTTGTCTGTTAGCAGGGGGAATCAACGGCATTGGATCGATCTTCTTTTACGTTTCGTTAGGCAGGATCGACGCAAGTCTGGGCCAAATCATCTTTTCACTTTACCCGCTCTTTGTGGCGGTGTGGTTGTGGTTAGACCGGCAGCCGCCCAGCCGGTTGACGATCATCCGCCTGCTGCTGGTAATCCCTGCTCTGCTTTTATTAACACACACCAGCCAGGCCAAGATCGATTTGCTAGGGGTCGTATTTATGCTGGTAGCCGGGGCAATGTACGCGCTGCACCTGCCAATCAACCAGCGGGTGCTCTACGAAATGCCAGCCCCCACCGTAACTTTTTATACCTTACTGGCAATGAGCCTGGTGGTTGTTCCAACCCTGTTTTTCAGTGGACTGTCAACCCCCGTCGCCAATCAGGCCTGGTGGGCGCTGGGCGGGCTGACATTGGTAACTTTCATCTCCCGGCTGACCTTGTTTTTAGGGGTTAAGCACTTGGGTGGAATGCAAACAGCTATGTTGGGATTGACTGAATTGTTGATCACTATCTCGTTTTCTCATATATTGCTTCATGAGCGACTCAACCTGTACCAATGGATGGGTCTGGGACTGTTGGCTTTCATTCTATTTCTGGTGCGATATGAAAAACCAGCGCCCACTCGTACAGGAGCTGGTGGATGGTTAAGTTGGTTGGTTCCACCGCAAATACCATCAAAATTTCCCTGGCAACCACATGACTAACAGAATTGAC
Organism: Anaerolineales bacterium; assembly: GCA_046485135.1. Taxonomy (GTDB): domain Bacteria; phylum Chloroflexota; class Anaerolineae; order Anaerolineales; family UBA4823; genus CAZAQS01. The sequence continues at coordinate 18,906 of JAWOHN010000044.1, forward strand.
TGGCAACCATAATTATAGGAGTAGATACAAGAATGGGGGTGTTGGATGGGCACAAACTCGCCCAACACATCAATTCCCAAACCTTTCTAATAGGTGCTTATTCCTGAGCTGTACAAGGGACTAGAGGCAGAAAGATGGTAAAACAACTGCCATTACCCATTTGACTTTCCACTTCAAGCATGCCCCCATGATCATGGACAATTGCATAACTGACGGAAAGGCCCAAACCTGTCCCCGTTCCTGGTGGGCGAGTGGTGAAAAATGGCTCAAAAATCCGGTCTATATTTTCAGATGGGATCCCCTCCCCGGTATCTGCAACGGAAATTCTTACCCCATCCGGCAAATCTGGATGATCGCTCTTCAACTGGTGAGCAGTCTTTAAGGTCAATCGTCCACCGAAAGGCATCGCTTGAATGGCATTGTGGAGCAGGTTGAGCAAGACCTGTTTGATCTGATTGGCATCCGTAGAAACCAGGGGAAGGTCCTGCCCATATTCACAAACCACTTCCACCTGGTTCATCTGGGCCAGGTGAGTAACTAAAGCAAGCACCTCACTACATAATTTGTTGGCGTCGGTGTTTGTACGGCGGTTATCTGACTGTCGAGAAAAATCGAGCAAGCGGCGAACAACCCCACTGGCTCGTTGAGCTTCCTGAAGAACAAGTTCTAACTTGGGTCGATGGGGTGAGTCTATCGACATTTCTTTTAGTAACAGTTCAGCGAATCCACTCACTGAGGTCAGTGGGCTGTTTAGTTCATGCGCAACACCTGCTGCCATCTCACCGACTGCTGCCAACTTGGCGGACCGGACCAAATGACCCTCAGTCCGGCGTTGGGCTTCGATTCGCTCTTGTAATTCTTGGTATCGCAGCGCGCTTAACACTACGCTGGATAAAACCCCGGCCAACGCTTCCAGGGCTAGCAGATCATTTTCTGAGAAAGCAGCCTGGCGACGTCGCTCTACCTCGATGACCCCCAAAATATGATCGCCTTCCTTCAATGGCACACAGATGCTAGAAGCTGCCTGGATTTCAAATATCTGCTCCTCCGTACTGCCAGATACCTGCCTCAATTGATCCATTGATACCCTTGCGTTTGATGAAGCGGCCTCTTTGTTGCGCTTAGAGCGCTTCTGTTTAGCTGGCTGAGGAGCTTTTGTTTCTCGAATGGCCCGTCTACGTTCCCCCTTTTCATCCATCAGGATCACCGAAGCAGAGGCATAGGCGAATCGTTTCACCATAAGATCAGCAACAACGTGAGCGATCTCTTCAATGTCTGTTAGGCCAAGCACATTTTCTACCACCTGGTGGATCAGCGTCAAATTACGGACCCGTTCGCGTGTCTCCTGGTTCAAGCGAACATTTTCAAACAGGCCTGCCAGTTGGCTGGCAATCACTACCAGCAATTGTTCATCCTCCAGGTTGAAAGAATTGCTCTCAGTGTTGGCCATAACCAAAACACCCAGCACAGCGCCTCGATATTTCAGAGGCACTGCTAAAATCGAGCGAATATCGGTGGTCTCCTGCGCTTGTTGGCCAAAATCTCGTTCTTCTTGAATTTCCCCTACTCGTATAGGTCGACCAGTCTTGATCACGCCCCGCACCAGTTTGGTTTTTGCCAGGGAAAATATTATGCCATGGTCTGCATCTGCTCCATACTCGCGCAGGCTCGTGTCTCCATCCAGCATGAGGACACCAGCAATCTCGGTCCGGAAGGTTTTCCGCAGCCTGCCCATGATGCGGCGGGCAACATCGTTGATATCCCCACCAACAGATGCAGTCGAAGCCAATTCATTCAATAACGCGAATTGTTGCAAGTAGCGGGCTGCTTCTGAAAATACAATGGCGTTTTCAAGGGCATACGCCAGGCGAGTCATTTCCTTGGAGACAAGTTTTAGATCATTGGTAGAAAAGAATCCCAACTTTGATGACACAAATGCCAAATGCCCGATCACCCGTTGTCCGATGACAATCGGTATTCCCATCCAGGAGTTGATTTTCTTATCGAAATTAGGGTATAGATGGGATAAGGTTTTATCATTTGAGTTTGTTGTGACCGCGTCCAGGATAATCCCCTGGCGGCTATTTGCCATTTCGGCCAGGATTTCATTATCCCCTATTTGAAGACCAATGCCTAATGATGATGAGGGAGCGTTCCAAACTGCCTCTACCCGAAAAATATCTCCAGAACGGAGAGACATAATGGCTGAGTCACAACGGACAGATTGGGCCAGAAAATCCAAAACCATACGAGGGACATCTTCAGGAGTGGATGTGGCATAAAAAAGCGCCTCGCCACTGGCCAATTTTAGAGCCTCTTCACGCGCGAGCCGCGCTTTAGCTGTCTCTTTAGAGCGCCGCGCACGCCTAGGCGGAGGGCTCTCTACCGAGGAAGCAGGTGAGGAGGGAATTGGCTCAACAATCGGCGGGTATGCAGAAAGCACCTTGAAGAAACTTTCGGCAAATTTCTCCAACCGGTCAGCCCCTACTACCAACACATAGTGCCGGGATAGCTCGGGGAAGACGAATACCCGGGCACAATTCAGACCAGCGGAAAAGGCGCCAGTCTGGCGGAAACGAGTGCGCCCACTGCTAAAAGTCCCGGCCAGCCAGGTTGCAGTAGCTGGCTCGGTAAGGAAATCAACCAGCACAGCTTGCCTGGCTTTGCTTAAGCCATGGCGGCTGCTAAACTCCCAGTTGCCGTTATTGTGGACCAACCAGGTAGCCCACCGCGCACCGGTAGCCTTGCAGGTTTCCTTGAGCTGTGCAGTCGAAAGGCTAATTCTATCTGTCATTGGGATCCCGCTTGACGGCATTTTTCGGGGCTAACATTATATCATCCCTCTTAGAGAATGACTCATGACATTAATCAAGATAAAGCCTGCCCAATAGCCATTATCTACCCCAATATACCTATGATATACTCGAGTTGAAAATCTGAGAAATTCAGCACAAATTTTATCAGGGCGTATCTGGTCGTATAACTACCACATTCCCCAATTCATCAGAAACATGCCCACCCAAGACAGAGAGGTAACAAATGAAAGATTTTATTGCCATCGCTGATTGCTCTCCTGTAGAACTACAGGAGATGCTTGATTTGGCTATCCGCTTGAAACAGGAATGGAAAACATCCGGAAATACCCCTCTTCTGAAGGGGAAAGTGCTCGCCATGGTCTTTCAAAAGCCCAGCCTAAGAACTCGCGTTTCGTTCGACATGGCAATGAGGCACCTGGGTGGGGATGCTCTTTATCTCTCTCCCAACGAGATTGGTTTGGGAAAACGAGAGTCGATCGCCGATGTTGCCCGTGTTCTGGCAGGTTATGTAGAGGGAATTATGGCTCGCGTGTTTGACCACCAACATGTAGTTGAGCTGGCGCGCTGGTCAGAGGTTCCGGTAATTAACGGCTTGAGTGATTACAACCATCCCTGTCAGGCAATGGCCGACGCGCTTACTATCCAAGAGCATTTCGGAAACCTGAAAGATCTGCGGGTGGCATTTGTGGGCGATGGAAATAATGTGGCAGTCTCGTTAATGCATATCTCTGCCAAGCTTGGCGCCCACTTTGCAATAGCCAGCCCAGAGGGATACGAGCTGGGCTCTGCTCCAGTTGATCTGGCCAGACAGATTGCATCAGAGACAGGCTCTACCATCGAGCTCCTACGTGACCCGGTTGAGGCAGTTACCGGCGCCGACGTAATCTATACCGACACCTGGACTAGCATGGGGCAAGAGGAAGAAAGTAAACATCGCGAAAAGGTCTTCCCACCCTATCAAGTCAATGCAGCCCTGGTTGCTAAGGCAAATCCAAAGGCAATTGTGCTGCACTGCTTGCCTGCTCACCGTGGTCAGGAGATTACCGATGAAGTGGCTGATGGGCCACATTCAGCCCTTTTCCAACAGGCCCATAACCGTTTACATGCCCAAAAGGCAATTCTGGTTCAGCTTTTGAAAGCAAATTAACTGAGGAGGAAATAATCTGAATATGATGAATTCCGCTGAATATATTGATCTCGAAGAACGTTATGGAGCCAACAATTACCATCCATTGGATGTGGTCATTTCTCGCGGCGAGGGAGTGTATCTATATGATGTCGAAGGAAAGCGCTACCTGGATTGTCTGAGCGCATATTCTGCCATCAACCAGGGACATGCTCACCCGCGCATCTTGAAAGCAATGGTTGAGCAAGCCTCGAAGGTAACCCTGGTGTCGCGAGCCTTCCGGAACGACCAGCTGCCCCAATTTTATAAAGAACTGTCTGAGCTAACCAGCTATGAGATGTCGCTGCCAATGAACAGTGGAGCAGAAGCGGTAGAAACTGCGGTTAAACTAGCCCGGAAATGGGCTTACCAGGTCAAAGGGGTGCCTCGCCATAAAGCAGAGATCATCACACTCTCGGGTAATTTTCATGGTCGCACGGTGGCGGTGATTTCATTCTCCACCGAACCCCTTTACCGGGATGATTTTGGCCCATTTGCCCCTGGCTTTGTCAGCGTTCCTTATGGCGATGCTCAAGCAGTTGAAGCAGCCATTACCCCCCATACCGCAGCAATCCTTTTCGAGCCCATTCAAGGCGAAGCGGGTGTAGTCCTCCCACCAACCGGGTATATCGGCTGCCTGGCTGAGATTTGCCGGCAAAACAATGTATTGCTAGTTGCAGACGAAATCCAGACGGGTCTTGGGCGTACGGGGAGCTTATTCGCCTGCGATCATGAGCAGGTGCGACCTGATGTCATGGTGATTGGAAAGGCCCTTTCTGGTGGTTTCTACCCGGTTTCGGCGGTACTGGCAGACCGGCCGATCATGGGATTGTTCCAACCCGGTGAACACGGCTCAACCTTTGGGGGCAACCCGCTTGGCGCTGCAGTGGCACGGACTGCGCTGAAAGTCCTGGTTGAAGAGAAGCTGATCGAAAATGCGGCTAAAATGGGCGAGTATTTTCTGGAACAGTTAAGTGAAATCAACAGCCCGTATATCAAAGAAGTGCGCGGTAAAGGTCTCCTAATTGGCGTCGAGTTACATCCAGAAGCGGGGGGAGCCCGGCGGTTTTGTGTTGCGCTGAAAGAGCAAGGCATTCTAGCAAAAGAAACGCACGAGCATGTGATCCGCTTCGCGCCTCCCTTGATCATCGACCGGTCGACCTTAGATTGGGCCATCCCCCGGATTCGCGAGGTCTTAGCCACCAACTAACCCTGCTGGGCTAAACCATTCCAGCGATATTTGGAAAATAAGCTATCCCTTGAGGTGAAAAATCCATGAACATAGGCATACCAAAAGAAAGGCGTCCCTTTGAATTTCGAGTTGGAATGACGCCAATAGGCGTACAAATGCTGGCAAAAGAGGGCCATACTTGCTATATCGAGCATGAGGCCGGCTTGGGCGCCGGCTTTAGTGACCTGGATTATGAACAAGCTGGCGGCAGGATTGTGTATTCTGCACACGAAGTCTTCGGCAGAGCAGACTTGCTCATGAAAGTTGCCCGTCCAACCTATGAAGAAATCGAATGGCTACGACCTGAAACCAGCATTGCCGGTTTATTGCATCTGAACTCATCCAGGAAAGACAAAATTGACCTGTTACAAGAAAAAGAAATTACCGCTATTGCATATGAGCAGATCCAATTGCCAGATGGCTCTTTCCCTATTCGCCACCCGCTCAGCCAAATTGGTGGACGTTTGGCAGCCCAAATCGGCGCGACCCTGTTGCAAAATGATCGCGGTGGAAAAGGAATCATGTTGGGGGGTATCGCCAGCGTTCCCCCGGCAGAAGTCGTGATTATCGGAGCGGGAGTAGTAGGAACCTGTGCACTGACCGCCTTCTTGGGCATGGGTGCTCATATCACCGTTCTGGACAAAGACTTGAACGCGCTTCAGAGAGTATATGACACCTATCCCGGCATTGTCACAATGATGTCTTACCCCAATTATGTTGCTAGAGTCTGTAAATACGCCGACATTGTGGTAGGCTCTATTCTGGTAGCCGGAGGGACTGCGCCTGTGGTGGTGACAAAAGAAATGGTACGGTCCATGAAACCACGTTCCGTGGTCATGGACATCAGCATCGATGAGGGAGGCTGCGTTGAAACCTCTCGCCCAACAAACCATGAGCATCCTACTTTTATTGAAGAAGGCGTGATCCACTACTGCGTACCGAATATCCCCAGTGTGGTTGCTCGCACATCCACATACGCTTACCTTAATGCCGCCTTCCCATATATTTGGGAAATGGCAAACAAAGGTGTAGAGAATGCCATTGATGAAAACCCGGCGATTGAGGTCGGAACACCAATATTTAGGGGAGAACTCCGCCATATCACTCGCATTGATAGCGTGAGTTGAGGGATTTATCCATGAATCTTAAGAAAATCTATGAATCGCGAGTTGTGTCTGCCGAAGAGGCAGTGCGGCAAATAAAATCTCACCAGCGCGTATTCCTGACCGGCAACTGCTCGGTACCCCAGACGGTGTTATCCGCCCTGGTCGATTATGCCCCTGAGCTGGAAAACGTGGAAATCTGCCAGGCCTTGACCGTTGGCCCGGCCGATTATGTGAAGCCTGGGATGGAAAAGCATCTGCGGGTTAACACAATGTTTATCAGCGCCAACATCCGCAAAGCCGTCCAGGAAGGCCGGGCTGATTTTACGCCGGTCTTGCTTTCGGAGTTCACGCTGCTGTTCAAAAACAAGATTTTACCTTTGGATGTAGCCCTCATCCACGTCTCCCCTCCCGATGAACACGGCTTCTGTAGCCTGGGTGTAGAGGTTGGTTTGACGAAATCTCCCGCGGAATCGGCTAAAATCATTATTGCTGAAGTCAACCAGCAGATGCCGCGCACTTTGGGCGATTCCTTTATCCACGTTAGCCGGCTAAATTATATTGTCCCGGTAGACTATCCTCTCCCGGAAATGGCTATGGGGGGTGACGGAGTTTCAGAAATCACAGAGAAAATGGCTAAAGCGATTGCGGAACTCATCCCAGATGGGGCTACCATGCAAATGGGCATTGGAGCGATCCCCGACGCAGTATTGAAATACCTGTTCGAAAAAAAGGATCTGGGTATCCATACCGAACTGTTTTCGGATGGGGTGATCGATTTGTTTGAAGCAGGTGTACTCACCAATGCGCGCAAGACGCTCCATCCTGGGAAAATGGTAGCCGGGTTTATCATTGGTACGCGCCGGCTGTATGAATGGGTTGACGATAACCCGCTCATCGAATTGCATCCGACTGAATATGTAAACGATCCCTTCGTCATCGCGCAGAATGAACGCCAGGTCGCTTTAAATTCTGCGATTGAGGTCGACCTGACTGGGCAGGTATGTGCAGATAGTATCGGTCCTAAACTGTATAGTGGGGTTGGGGGCCAGCTTGATTTCATCTACGGCGCCTCACGCTCAAAGGGAGGCGTACCTATCATCGCTCTCCCAAGCACTACCACCTTACGCGATGGGACGCGCATCAGCCGGATTGTGCCCATGCTGAACCAGGGCGCCGGAGTGGTGACAACCCGCAACCATGTGCGCTATGTTGTGACTGAATATGGCGTGGCTGATCTTTACGGACTCTCGATTCGCCAGCGAGCAAAGGCACTGATCAATATTGCCCATCCAGATTTCCGGGAAGATTTATCTCGGCTGGCAAAGGATCTTCATTACATTTAGTTGTAGTGGGTTAATGCCTTCGCGGTATTAAAGGAGGTCATTATGGACCGACGAACTAAAATAGTGGTGACTCTCGGCCCAGCGACAAGTGATCGAAACATGATCGAATGCCTCATCCGGGCAAAGGTCAATGTGATTCGGTTGAACTTTTCGCACGGCTCTCACCAGGAACATTCGAAGCGGATCCAATTGCTGCGGGAGATCGCAGATAAGAACAGCCACCCGATCACTTTAATGCAAGATTTGCAAGGACCCAAAATCCGCACCGGCGAAATTGCTAATGGCGCCGTACAAATCTCGCAGGGCCAATCCTTAACCTTGACCGTTGAACCGGTAGTCGGAAACCAGGATATCGTTTCAGTTGATTTTGCCGATCTTCCAAATAGCGTCCGCCCGGGTGGACGGATTATGCTGGATGACGGCACCCTGGAGCTGGTGGTGGTAGGTGTAGATGATAAGCATGTTGAGACAAAAGTAGTTCTGGGAGGGGTGTTAAAGCCTCATAAAGGCGTTAATCTCCCCGGTGCTAATCTTAACATCCCTTCCTTTACCGAAAAGGACGCGGCAGATCTGGAATTTGGATTGGCAAACGACATTGATGCAGTGGCAATGTCGTTTGTGAGAACCCCCAACGATCTCACCCCCCTCCGCCAGGCCATCCGCAGGCTAGCGCCAGAGTGCAAATATATCCCGGTCATTGCCAAGCTGGAACGTCCCGAGGCGCTCGATAACCTGCATGAAATCATCCGAGCCTCTGATGGGGTCATGGTAGCCCGGGGAGACCTGGGGGTGGAAATGGCGCCTGAAGCTGTGCCGATCGCCCAGAAGCGGATCATTGAATCGGCTAACGAACACGCCAAAGTGGTCATCACAGCCACTCAAATGCTTGATTCGATGATCAACAACCCGCGCCCCACCCGTGCTGAGGCTTCTGATGTAGCAAACGCGATTTTTGATGGCAGCGATGCGGTCATGCTATCCGGCGAAACAGCAGTGGGCAAGTACCCCATCCAGGCTGTAGAGATGATGCATGCGATCATTTGTAAAGCCGAAGCCCAATTGAGCAAGTGGGGTCATTGGGGAGGCAGCCTGGGCGAGGCAGCCTCCACAGAAGGCTTCCTGCGGGAAGGCCGGCACGATGATGCACTATCGATCACCCGCGCTGCGCGTGAGCTGGCTGACGACCGTAACGTGGCGGCTATTGCCGTGTTTACCGAGACCGGCCGGACGGCTCAATTAATGGCCAAAGCCAGGCCAAGAGCGCCAATTCTGGCTTTTACCCCAGTAGAGAGGACCTTCCGGCAATTGCCGATGTTGTGGGGCGTGATCCCTATCCTGGTACCCTATGCCGACACCCTGGAAGCCATGCTCAGAGATGTGGAAAAGGCGATCGTCACAGCCACTCCGATCCGACCCGGACAGCAGGTAGTGCTGCTCTCCGGTTTCCCAGTTGGGGCTATGAGACCTCCAAATATGGCCTTGTTGCACACAATCGGTGAACTGACATAGCAGCGACACTGGGAAGCAAAAAGAATACCGGTTTTCGGTCTCATCTCTGCTACGGGCAGATATCCGCAGGGGTTATGTCTGGGTTTCCGTAACCAAAGGTCTGCGACCCAAGGGGCTCGAGAATATCAGGGTGTGATGTTGCATACTCGATTGCCGCGGCGCAGCCTGACTCGGCCCCTGCCTCGAGATAACCATCCCGGTAGACGGCAGCCATCTCGTAATAGCCGTGCTGAGGACTGTCCAGCGGATAGATTTTTTCCATTTCCCCCAAAATAATCTCGGCAAAGGCGTCTCGCTCCTGCATTGTATAGATGACCACCAGGTGGTAGCGCGAAAACGCACCGATCCATGCTTGTTCCAACGCTGGGTCCAACCAGTCATCCAGGGTGGTATCGCTGATAGCGCGATTGTAGAGTGACAATGCCTTCTGGAAGTCGCTATCTTTAGCAGCCGCCCTAGCATCGTGCAAGACATGAACGCGATAATTAGAAGGCTCAGGCTGGGAAGAAACCATCTGCCAATTTTGGCTACCCTCGGCATACGACCATATTTTGGTCATGTTTCGCTGAGGACCAGCTCCCACAGAGCCAAACCCACTCCCAGTTATATGAAGATCAAAAATTCCCTCATTTGCAGAAGGAGCCAGGTAGATGGTTGGATACGGCAAGTCATTGGTCTCGCCCTCCAACCGGTTAGTAAATTGAGCTCCTTCCCACCCAATCACCTGAACCCGTTCAAAGCAAGTATGCGCTCCACAGGAGGCTGAGCTGATCACCAGCTCAGATAATCCATCAGCATTCAAATCTTGTAAAAACCGGATTCCAGGTGCTCCATCCAGTGGACGGCTGTCCTGCAAATATGCCTGCCGGTATTCTCCCTGACTGCATGTGTAGATTATCAGCATCCCAGCTGGAGGCATACTCACCGATCCTGGATCGTAGATGGAAACAACCAGCTCATCAGCCCCATCGCCGGTCATATCGGCTGCACCAACCGGGACAGGCAGGTTGGCAATCTCTGCAGCGTAGAGGGCTCCATCTAAGTCTTCTACCCAACCCCCTTCATTCAAGAATTGCTGAATCGCCTGAGGGTAAGTATCGAACGGACCATCTGGCAGTGGGCCTGGAGTTCCTTTGGGCCGACAAGTTGCCGTATCATCAAAGATTGTTTCTGATTGCGTTGGAGATAGAAGCGTATGGGTGGGAGTTGCCAGCGGAGGAGAGCTGGGTGAAACAGAGTGAGTCGGCAGATCGATTGGGGAGGCAGTTCCCATCTGTGGATCAGCGGCAGGGGAACAACCTGCCAACAAATAGGCTGACACCAGGAGAGTTATGTAAAAGTGAAAGGTTGGTTTAAGGAGAAAAAGAATTGACCTCGACAAAGAAATCTCCATGATTGATTTTTTATATTAAAGGATTATACTACTTATACGTGAGTACTCCATTGATCCGTGATAACCGGGTAAATTGGGTGAAAATTCCATGGTCCGCCCCATCCCCTTTATTCCAGGAACCCCCCCTGCCAACCCTGGCCCATTGGCTCGCTATCTTCCACCGCTTGCGAATGGCATAGTCACCACCTGGCTGAGAGAAAACCTACCCAGCGGGGCCTGGGTGCTGGACCCATTCGGCGCGGCTCCTCACCTGGCTTTGGAGGCTGCCAGGGCTGGTTACCGGGTTATCGTATCGGCCAACAACCCGGTGTCACGAAAATTAGTGGAGATGGGGGCGAGCGCACCTGCCCTGAGCGAATATCAGGGAGCCCTGGCTGACCTGGCCTCAGCCTACAAAGGGCAAGAAAGGATCGAACCGCTCATCCGCGCATTATACACAACAGATTGCTCGAGCTGCGGACAGCCGGTAATGGCTGATTATTTCCTATGGGAACGCTCAGCGGCTTACCCATATGCCCGCTACTACACCTGTCAGCGTTGCGGAGATAACGGAGAACGCCCTACCACTCAAAAGGATAAAGAACAGGCTACCAACTTTGCGCAAAATGACCTGAACCGGGCACGCGCATTGGAAAGAGTTGCACCGGCAAATGATCCAGACCGAACGCATGCCGAGGAAGCCCTGTCTGTTTATCTTCCTCGGGCAGTTTATGCCTTGTTTACATTGATCAACAAGTTGGATTCGTTGGACATCAGCCCGGCCCGGCGGAATTATTTGAGCGCGCTGTTACTGTCTGCCTGTGACCAGGCCAATACCTTATGGTCTCATCCCACTTCCAGGGAAAGGCCTCGCCAACTGACTATACCGCATCACTTCCGAGAGAATAACGTCTGGCTGGCTTTAGAGCAATCCACCCGGCAATGGGTGTCTGACCAGCCAAAAATACCCTTAAGTTATTGGCCAGCACTTCCTGCAGAACCAGGTGGGATAACCCTTTTTGAAGGCAGGTTGAAGGATTTAGCCGCTGACTTATCCAACCTAAAAATAGGAGCTGTGATTGCTGCTCTGCCCCGCCCAAACCAGGCTTTCTGGACCTTGTCTGCCTTATGGGCAGCATGGTTGTGGGGTAGAGCAGCGGTTGGACCTTTCAAATCTGTCCTGCGCAGACGGCGTTACGATTGGGGCTGGCATACGGCTGCACTGTCGTCCGCTTTCGGCAGCCTGGCTCCCTTATTGGAGGCCGGCACCCCAATCTTGGGGCTGATCGGAGAAGCAGAACCGGGCTTCTTGTCTGCTTCCTTTTTAGCTGGCGCCAGCTCTGGTTTTGACCTGGATGGATTTACCTTACGCTCTGGGAGCGGACAAGCCCAAATTCACTGGCGGCGTAGGGTGGGAGAGGTCCTCCAGACAGACCCAAAAAGCAATGCGTCGACTATAGCCCGTCAGGCCGCCCTGGAGGCTCTTAAGGATCGCGGACAACCAGCGGAATATTTGACATTACATGCTGCAGCGCTGACCAAGCTGGCAGAGCGAAATGCGTTTCCAAGAAAATCTGGCGCAGGAGCGGAAAGTCACTCCGCCCCGGAAGGTGAACCCTCCCCAGCCGAACTATATAGCCAACTCCAAAACATCTTGAAAGAAGTATTTAACTTCAGGGGTGGTTTCCGGCGATTTGACGGCAGCGAAGTTTCTTTGGAGGTAGGTAGTTGGTGGCTTAGAGACGAGGCAGATCTGCCGGTTTCCCTGGCCGATCGGATTGAGATTGCTATCGCAAAATATCTACAAAGCAATATTGTATGTAAAATAGCTGAGCTGGATTCATATCTATGCGCATTGTTCCCGGGTTTGAATACCCCTAATCCGGAACTCATTCTGCATTGTTTATATTCCTATGGAGAAGAGGAGCCTGTGGGAGGTGGTCAATGGAGAATCCGGCCTCAAGATCAATTGGAAGCGCGCCGTGCTGAAATCGAAAAAACCGAAAAGATGCTCTTCAGCCTGGCAGAGCGGCTTGGTTTTTCGGTCCAGAAAAGCTCCGAAACTGGCGATCCGGAACCGCACAGCGAAGCCAGGATAACCAATATATGGCGAGACCCTCAAAATTTCTCGCGCTATGCATTTTCTATCATCTCCTCTGCGGTTATTGGTGAAATTGTTAGACAAAAAGGTTCATTGACGCCAAAACCCCAGCAAAGATTCCGTCATGTTATTGTTCTGCCCGGCGGACGCGCCAATTTGGTAGCCTTCAAGTTGAGCAAAAATGCTTGCTTGAATAAAGAGATCGAACAAGGCTGGATTTTTCTCAAGTACCGTCACCTGCGCCGGTTGATCGAAAACCCATTGCTGACCGCTGAGAATTTAATCGAACAGCTTGACCTCGATCCGCTCACCTACACAGCCACCCAGATGCGGCTTCTGTAATTGAAGCCGAGAATGTCCCAATAATCAGGAGCAGTCTGCTTTCAGGGATGAGTGACAGGGCAAAAAGCTCACACGCATTTCAGACACTGCAAGCAGTTGGTTATGTCATGGGTCAACCGAGGTCAAGGTGAATCGGTGGCAGTAAGAGTTTCGGTTGGTGAAGGGGTAACCGAAGGAGGCGCCGAGGTGGCGGTGGGGGTAGACGTCACTGTTGGCGTGAGCGTCTGCGTTGGTGTTAATGTCGGAGTGAATGTGGCCGTTGGAGTTGGCGTCTCGGTGGGTGTGAGCGTCGGTGTTGGCGTTGGGGTTGGAACCTGCAAATTAATGCGCCGGAAGATCTCGGCATAAGTATTTTGCGTACTGTACATGATCAGGTGCAGAGTTACCTCTCCTGCTGGCAGATCATGTACGTCCCAGGAGTAAATGGTCTCACTGGTACGGGCCGGGTTATTACTTTGCGCCAGCCCCACCCACTGCACCGGATCTCTCCCTAGGCCGTAGTTCAAACGATAGTAATCAAAATTTGCGGTTGCGTCCACGCGCGCCATGATATCGATGGGATTAGATGTAATAACCTGATCCTCAGGCGGATAGTGTATTTCAAGATGGGGGCGCGGATCCTCAGCAGTACACTCACGCGAGGGCACGAAAAGAATGGCTTCCTCAAAACCAGCTCTCTCAGCCCAGGCACGACCCTCAGATGTCTCTCGGATCCACTTGATGGCCCACGGGTCAGATACATTGAGAGCAAACTCTTCCCGAGTCAATTCACCGCAAGCCGCTGAAGCGCGCAAACCTGTCCAGGTATCAAAAACGACCCGCTTCCACAAATCTTCACTGCTGGGCAGGGGTGGTTGGCCAGCTGCAAAGATCTCAGATCGTTGGCTTGGGCACCATTCAGAAGGTTCTGTTCCAGAAACAGAACAGATTACCCGGTCGATAATGCCCGCGGGTCTAAAGAAAGGCGTTGGGTTTCCCCCAGTAATGGATTGGACAGCGTTTTGCATGAACTCAGCCCAAATTGGAGCCGCGCCGGTCAGGCCGGTTGTATTCACCATGGGGGTATAGTCGGGATTCCCTACCCATACACCCACCGCCAGATCGGGCGTATAACCCAAAGTCCAGTTGTCGCGAAAATCGTTGGTAGTACCGGTCTTGGCAGCGGCCTGAAAAGGTAGGTTTAGGACAGAATTGGCCCCGAACATAGGCGTGCGCGCCTCGCTATCGGAGAGGATGGACGAAATCAGGTAAGCATGCTCAGGGCGCACCACCTGGTCCCCGACCGGAGGCTGGTAATCGTAGATAATATTCCCGTTGTAGTCCAAAATCCGTGAAATTGCATAAGACGGAAGGCGGGTCCCTCCGTTTGCATACACTGCATAAGCGCCAGTGAACTCAAGTAAAGACAATTCGCCGCCGCCCAGGGTCAAGGATAAGCCATAAACATCCCTGGTGAGGGTGCTGATGCCCAGACGGCGGGCAAAAGCAACCAACCCATCTTCGCCGGGAAGGTCAGGATTATCATAAATACCCACAAATTGGAGGGTTTTTACGGCAGGGATATTGTACGAATTTGCCAATGCTGAACGAACTGTCACCGGGCCATGAAACCGCCCGTCATAGTTGACCGGCACGTAAGGCGCACTTGGGTCGTTGACATTTCCCGAGGGGGGGAATTCGGTTGGCACGTCCCAAATCAGGGTAGCGGGCGTCCAGCCTTTTTCAAACGCAGCGGTATAGGTCAAGGGCTTGATGGCAGAGCCAGGCTGGCGTGGACTGATGGCCATATTGACCTGACCATCTTTCTCACTATAAAAGTCCGCCGACCCGACCATCGCCAGGACCTCCCCGGTTTTAGGTCTGACCGCCACCAGAGCACCGCTGCTGGCGTTGTTTTCAGCCAGAGCATTCACCTGGCGCTGGACGATTTGCTCCGCTAAATCCTGCAAGCCAGGATCTAAGGTTGTGTAAACCGTAAAACCAGAGCGGTAGATCGTCTGTGAGTCATATTGAGCTTCCAGAAGTGAGCGGACATAGTTTACCCAGTGAGGGTATCTAATCTCAATATCGGGGCTTTTGAACTCATACCCAACGATCTCGTTAAAGGCTGCCAGAGCTTCCTCAGGGCCCACACAGATGCGTTGTGGGTTGTTACTGACGTAAATACAACCCTGAGCCTGGCTGGCTTCCATAGTCAAGCGCAACACTTGCTGCTGGCGATTTAAGGTTACATCTCTGTTATTGTAGACGTCATACACCGCAGGCGCTTGAGGCAACCCAGCCAGGAAGGCTGCTTGCCCCAAAGTCAGCTTATCCGCAGTCGTACCAAAATAAGTTTCCGCGGCAGCCTGGACGCCGTAAGCCATGTTGCCATAGTAATTTTCGTTGAGATAAAGTTCCAGGATCTGATCTTTTGAATAACGGCGGGTCACTTCCGCCGCCAGGATAGCTTCCCGTGCCTTGCGGGTATAGGTGCGCTCAGTGCGTTCTTCGGGCGTGAAGAGCAAATTTCGGGAAAGCTGCTGGGTAATGGTAGATGCACCAGAAACGATATCGCCCCCCATAAAATTTTGGACTAATCCACGTGCAATCGCCATCGGGTCAAAACCAGGATGGCTATAGAATTCCTTGTCCTCAGTTGCAATCGTAGCTGCAACCAGGTAGGGAGAGATCTTATCTAACGTGACATATGTACGTCTACCGGCGTTCGGATCCAGGATCTCGTAAAGCACATTTCCATTGCGATCCAAAATGCGCGTGGTCTCAAATTGGGCTGCTCGTTGGCGGAGATCATCCACACTGGGCAAGGTGGCTGCAATAGTATAGTACTGGTAAAGCAGAAAAGAACCACCCAAAAGGGACACAACCACCAGTACGAAAAGACCCATAAGGGTCATGCGCAGAAGACAGCCCAAACCCTGCCGCCAATTGACAGTGCGCTTAGGCGCAACTGCCGGTGAGGCAGGACGGGACGATCGGGCTACCGGTGGGGGTTTGGTGGGAGGTACAACCGGTTGGCGAGCGCGCGGCGCGGTGGAATATGCGGCCGGGGTTACCCGAGTGGCATCCATATCGGTTTCACTCACCCTTTGTGGGAGAGGCTCTGAACGATTGCCAGTTTCAACCTTTCCCGCTGGAGGTGTACTCGCAACCGGACGGGTAGGCCGGCTCTGCGGTCTGACTGGTTGCGTGTCTGCTAGATTGAGCTCGATCGGCCTTGATGAGACCGGCTCAGATGGCGGTGTAGATTCTCCTGCAGAGGAACCCTTTTCCCCTGCCCCTTGTTCCTGGTCACTTTCCGAAGGCGTTAAGATCATTTGCGAAGAAAGGCTGACAAACTCAACTGGACCAGACTCAGAAACTGGCGATTCTGTAGAAGACTCCCCAGCAGAATCTGCAACCACTTCTTCATCAGACCCTTCTGCCCGATCTTCTTGATCTCGAGTGATTTCTTCCTCAGGTTGGTCTGAAGGCAACCCCCCCTGATTTTCCGATACCAGCGGTTCATCCGAATCAGGGGCATCGGCTTGCTCAAGATCGTCAGAATCTGAATGAGCAGATGCTTCGTCTGGCTCAGGATCGCCGGAGACAGCTAAAGTATGATCTTCTACTGGTTCAGATGTACTGGAGGGAGCCTCAGCTTGGTTTTCATCCCCAGATTGACGTTTTTGCTCTTCTTCAGACTGTAACAGCAGGCGGCGAAAACGAGCGGTTGCATTTTCTTCTGGGGATGTATCTGGCAGATCCGTCATTCAACCTTCCTTACAACCAGCGGAGAAGAAACTTGTGCATTACTAGGATACACTGGCATTGCTCAACACCAAAACCGTCCATTCTCCCTTCATCACGGGTTCATTATCCTGATTCTGTAATTCAATCACAATAAGAATTGAACCTGCTCCGATGCGAGGCAGCGCTTTGGTTTCCTTTACTTTCATCTCCACATGGACACTATCACCGATAAATACTGGTTTGATAAATTTCCATTCATTGATCTCTCTAAATGCAAGTACTGTGCCTTCTAAAATCCCTGTGCGCATGGCCAAACCAGAAGCGATGGATAATCCAAGCAAGCCATGGGCAACACGCTGACCGTAGGGAGTGTTTTTACTGAACTCGGCGTCTGTATGGATTTGATTGTAATCTCCCGAAAGCCCTGCAAAGGCAACGATATCGCTCTCGGTAATCGTCCTGCCGCTGGTGACAATATGCTGCCCAACCTCAAATTCCTCAAAGTACAAACCGCGCCTTTGGGTGAATTTATCTGGATTCATAGAACAACTCCCTGAATATCAATAAGTTTTAAAGGGCAGCCAACATGGGTATCTACCCACGAGCCCAAGTCTTTTCATTGTAGCATAAATAAGGCCTATAAAGCCTGCTTCTGCAAGCCATAAGCCCTTACCACAGGTATTACCACCAGAAGACCTGTATCTGGTTGAGACAAGTCCCCGATAACATCCTGAGTAGCCGCAACCATTTGGTCCACCATCTCTTCACCCTTGACCAGCGAAAACAGGGTGCGGCTGAATTCCTCTTCATGGTTGAGCAGCGCTTCAAGGCTGGGTATCAAAGGTAAATCATCT
Organism: Anaerolineales bacterium; assembly: GCA_046485135.1. GTDB lineage: Bacteria > Chloroflexota > Anaerolineae > Anaerolineales > UBA4823 > CAZAQS01. Next base: position 36,477 of record JAWOHN010000044.1, read on the forward strand.
CTCAAACCGGAGCGATTTTTATTGCGTACTCGGCCGAGCCCACTGCTATGCAGGATGGTGATCCCCGATACACCAACCTGCTCCCATGCATCTAATAACTCTGGGACTTTCTCTGGGTTATGAAGAACAAATATGATGAGATACATTTTGATCTCTCCTAATCTGATAAGGATGAATGGATCACTTTTGAGGATTTCGTCTTGGAAAACAGGAAACGCAACAGCAGCGGAGTAATGATGGTACTGATGATCACCATACCAATGACTGCAGAAAATTCATTGGCAGTCATAAGCCCTTCATTTAGCCCCACCGATGCAAGGATCAAGCCCACCTCACCCCTGGAGACCATACCTGCGCCTAATTGGGCTGATTCAAGCCAGGAAAATCCAGCCAGCCGAGCTCCCAGACCAGCGCCGAATAACTTGCCCAGTACTGCAGCTGCCAAAATTGCAAATAATAGCCACACTGCCCCTGCGCCTAATTCACGCACATTTACCGCCAGACCGATATTAACGAAAAAAATAGGCACAAAGAAGCTGTAAGCGAGAGCGCTAATCCCCCTTTCCAGACGTTCCTTCTCAGGGCTGCGAGAGAACATCAACCCGGCTAAGAAAGAGCCGGTGATGGCGGCCATTCCACCCAAAAGCTCGGCTGCAAAGCCATATAAGAACATAACAACCAGCGCCAGAGTGATAATTCCCTGGCTGATGGGCAAAGGGGAAATCAGCCTGACCAAGCGAGGCAGGCCATAGGAACCGAAGAGAATGGATAAAACAAGAAATGCTGCCATTCTGGCCAAGATCCATAGGACCTCAATTAATCCACTGCCCCCTACCTGTAAAGCAAGGAAAGAGGAGAGCAAAAGGATCACCAGGATATCATCAAAGACCGCTGCTCCCAACAAGCCCAGACCAACCCGGCTCCGCAACGCTTTCAACTCAATCAGGGTCTGCGCGGAGATACTCACACTGGTTGCACCTAAAGCTAAACCCAGGAAAAGCGCATGGCTGGTTTGAAAGCCAAAAGCCATCCCTACCCCCCAACCCAAACCAATCGGCAATAGCACCCCCAAAACACCAGCAAAGGCAGATACTTTGCTGTTACGAGCCAGCTCAGACAGGTGTAACTCGAGTCCGGCAACAAACATCAAGAGCAATACCCCGATTTCTGCCAGACTTTCGATAATCCATTCGATATTGGGATTATCAAAAATGGGCAGGTGCAGAATGTTGAGCAAAGATGGCCCAAGCAACAAGCCCACCAATAATTCTCCTAGCACTGAGGGTTGCCGGAAGGACGAACTTACAAAGCCTCCCAGCTTTGCTAATACGAGAATGATTGAAAGGAAAAGGAGTAGTTGGAGGAAGGGGGTCATAGCTTGGAATTCTCGATGAATTGGGCCCAGCCCAATTCCTGATTATATCATCGCCCTGTGGCAAGAAAATTTTAGTATGGCTTCAGGTGTTACTAGAGGAGATTACAAATTTACGGGTGCAAGCACGCATACACATACAAGCACCCTTTACCAGAAGGCTGGTATCCCTTACAATTTATATATGCGTGAATGGAATCTGAAAGCAGGCGATCCCCTTTCTCTGACCCTGTCTGCAGACGCTCGGCTCAGCCAAACGGATTATTGCAATGATCAGATATGGGAATTATCGTTAGAGGGCGGGGAACCGGTCGCTCTGGCTTTCCAAACGACCTTTGGCTTGCGCGCCCGTAGCCTGCGGTTATTTCCCCGCTTTGGGGAAAATGGCGTCCATGTCATTGACCCAACTGATTTTTCAACAGCGCCTGTCATCCGCAAATTCTATCCGAATTTCCTTTCTGTTTCCTTTTCGCCTTTTCCGAACCTGGAAGTCAATGCCGAATTCTGGATTCCCCATTCGCAAGCCACAGCAGGGCGCCTGCGGGTCATCAATCATAGCCCAGACAAACGCTCTGTTCAGATAAATTGGGTATCTATTTTGATGACGGCTGGCGAAGGAGAGCGGATGGGACCCATGGAGTTTGACAATGTTCATGTCTTGGGTGGCAGCACCGGCGATCTAGCCCCGGTCATGTTTATGACCGGAGGACCTCAAGCCGGCACGTCTCCTTATCCTGCACTGACCCAGATTCTTGAGCTTGATCCTAATAAAGAATACATCCTAACATGGACACTGGCTGGGATGTCTGATGCGCGCGCATCCTTCGATCTGGCCCGAAATATTGCCAGCAGGAACTGGGAAGCCGAATTCGCCCGAATAGAATTGCTTAACAGCAGGGATATTGAAATTTATACAGGTGACCCAGACTGGGATGCTGCTTTCTCATTTTCGCAAAAAGTAGCTTTCGGGCTATTCATGCGAGAGACTGCACACCTTGAATTTCCATCCTTCGTGCTAACCCGCCAGCCTGATCAGGGCTTCTCACTCCGAGGTAATGGGGTAGATTATAACTACACCTGGAATGGGCATACCCCATTAGATGTCTATTACATGTGTAGCTTCTTACTGCCGGCCGCTCCTGACTTGGCCAAAGGTTTGCTGCGCAATTTTACCAACACAACAGCAGAGGATGGATTTATTGATTGGAAGCCGGGGTTGGGTGGACAACGCAGCCAACTCCTGGCAACTCCTCTATTGGCAAGCCTGGCCTGGCGGATTTATCAATCGACCAAAGATCTAGCATTCCTCAAAGCTGTTTACACACCATTGTTGGAATTTACCCGCTTATGGTTTACAGAAAAACATGACCGGGATGGCGACGGGATTCCAGAATGGGACCATGCCATGCAAGCCGGATTTGACGATCATCCCTTGTTTTCTCCCTGGTTGGATTGGTCGCAAGGTGCAGAAATTAGTACGGCAGAAAGTCCCGGGTTATGCGCTTTTCTGTACAGCGAATGCCAGGCGTTGAGCCGGGTCGCACGAGAATTAGAAATGCCAGAAGCTATACCTGGATTGGAAGCATTAGCTGACAACCTGAGAACAGCGGTTGAAATCTCTTGGGACCCAGCCATTTCCAATTACCGCTATTGGGATCGCGACTCTCATTACTGCACCAGAGGTGTAACGATTGGCGAGCGTTTGGGACCGGGTGAAATATCTATTGACCGTGCCTTTGACCATCCCGTCCGCCTCCTTCTTCGTCTCCACCTTATTGGTGAGGCAACCCGCCCTATCCGGGTTTTTATCCATGGGACTACCCACACTGGTCAGCATGTTATTGAGCCAATCCCATACAGCAGTTGGCGCTGGCATTTACGAAATGGAACCGCTACCGGAGAACGGACATATACCCATGTGGAGCGAATTCTTGTTGAAGGGCTGGAAGAAACAGATCAGGTCAAGGCCAGGAATGTGGCCTATACAGGAGAGGATCACAGCCTGCTACTGCCCTTATGGGCAGGAATTCCGGCTAAGGAGCGGGTTCAGGATCTGGTAGAAAAGTCAATTACCAATCCCAACCGATTTTGGCGCCGTTTTGGAATTCCAGCCACTCATGATATTCCTGCAGGCTTGGTTAAGGAGGCGGTTTTCTCGAACCAAATTCACCTGCCCTGGAATCTGCTATTAGGAGAAGGCTTGCTTGCTTATGGATTCCAAAAAGAGGCTACTGAGCTGCTTACAGGCTTGATGAAAGCCATCCTGCAAACCCTTAAACGAGATCGATCCTTCCGCAAGTATTATGATCCAGAAACAGGGCTTGGAACGGGAGACCCAAATTCACTGGATGGCCTTGCGCCAGTGAGCCTCTTTTTAGGATGTTTGGGAGTGGACCTGGTATCTCCAAAAACGGTGTTTTTGCGCGGAATCAATCCTTTTCCATGGCCTGTTACGGTAAAATATCGAGGGTTAACTGTGCTACGCCAACTCGATAAAACCACAATCATCTTTCCAAATGGTAAAACAATCACGGTTAGTGACCCATCGCCTTGTATCATCTCTTTAGAGAACAATTGATGTAGACCAACCAGGGTGAGACATATGAAAACAAACGATTCGCATCCAGCTGTCAACCGAATTATGACTGCCGTAGTGCAGGAGCAGGATGTTGAAAGCGCCATCAACGCTCTACTGCAAGCCGGTGTATCGGTTACGCACCTAGCCAGTACGGGTGGGTTTTTAGGACGGCGTAATTCCACACTTATGATCGGCTTGAACGAAAAGCAAATCGAAGAAGCCGTTGGCGCGCTTACGAAAAGCTGCCGGCGACGGGTTGAGTATGTCGCCACACCATTAGAAGGATCCCCTCTGCCATTTCCTTCTCCTACACCCATCACAGTCGGTGGAGCAACGATCTTTACTTTAGAGGTTGATCGTTATATTGAGCTTTAACTATGAAATTTTTACCAAAACGCCAACTGCATCAGCAAAGGAGGGACAGCTCATGAAATTGATCGTTGCCATTCTCAGAGATGAAGACAGCGAGAGGATATCTCATGCTCTGGTGATAGCCGAATTCAGGGTTACGCAAATTGCTTCTACGGGTGGGTTTTTACGGCGCGGTTCAACGACCCTTATGATCGGTGTAGATGAGGAAAAGCTGGAGCATGCCATTCAAATTATCAAGGACAATACCTCCTCGCCTGCTGACGGCGCCCAAAGAAAAGCCACATTATTTGTTCTCAATATTGTTAACTTTATTCAAATCTGAGAGATGTGTTCAAAATCATTAAGTGGCGGCGATAACCCTGATCAACAATATATTATTGGGTATTTTCGGATAAAGCTACCTATGCAGGGAGGAGAATATGGACCCAGATACCGCAGATCTTCGTATGTTCAGCGGACGTTCGCACCCTGAATTAGCTGAAGAGATCGCTGCTTATATCGGAATCCCATTAGAAAAAACCAATTTTGCCCGTTTTAGCAACGATAATTTGTTCATTCAACTCGGCGCCAGCGTCCGGGGGCGCAAAGTGCTGGTTCTTCAATCCCTGATCCCTCCGGTCAGCGAGCATATTTTAGAATTGCTGATGATGCTGGACATAGCCCGTAGTGCAGCCGCATCAGAAGTACACGCCATCATTCCATATTTTTCTTATGCCCGTTCGGACAAAAAGAATGCTCCGCGTATATCCATCACTGCCCGTCTAATTGCAGACTTGCTTCAGACAGCAGGTGCAACTCAGGTTGTAACCATGACACTCCATTCACCCCAGGTCCACGGTTTTTTCAGCGTTCCCACAGATCCACTGACTGCTCGAGGCCTTTTTGTGAATCATTTTGTACAACAGGAACTTAATCCAAAGGATACCATTGTGGTTGCCCCAGATTATGGACGGGCAGGCTCAGCCTCACGCCTGGCTGCCCAATTGGGTCTTACTGCAATCTCTGCCGAGAAGAAAAGAATTTCTGATACAGAAGTGTTGATCGGGGAATTGATCGGCAAACAGGTGGCAGGCTTCAGACGCGCCCTGATCTACGATGATGAGATAGCCACCGGAGGATCAGTTGTAAACCTTTGCGGACACCTTGTAGAGAATGGGGTTAAGGAGATCTCGTTAATTTGCACCCACGGGCTTTTCATTGGTAAATCCTTGGAACGTATTGCAGCAATCCCCCAGGTGACAGAAATCGTAACGACGAACACCGTTCCAATCCCACCCGAAAAACGTCCGCCAAACATGGTTGTGCTTTCAGTTGGACCAATTTTTGCCGAAGCTATCCGGCGCAATATCAGCCACCAATCAATTGGTGATTTATTTGCATTTTGGGATGATCGCTAAAGGCTCTTCAGGTGTTATCTAGAAAATCTCACTCGTGAAAATCCTCTACCTGATAAACCCACGCATCCAGTTTTTTTCGTCGCCAGGTTTCTGGCGGCAAACCCATCTTTTGGCACAATAAATTCAAGAAAATGATTGGGTCATCAATCTTTTGCCACACCTGGGGTAAAAAGGTCGCCCGGCGGATTCCGTCACGCAGGATAACCCCGTCGATATATGGCCTCACCAGGGCTGCCAGGTCTTCGCATTTCTCATACTTAACAGGTTGTGGTGAAGTCAGCCGTGAAATCTCAATTGAAATATCAGGAAGCTCTTCTAGCGTGATCGGAGGAAAGCGGTAATCATTCAACGCAGCAGCAATGGCATGTTCACGCACATCTTCTACCAGCGGTTGGTATGCTTCCAAGGCCCCTATGCAGCCTCGTAGCTCTCCTTTTCGTTTGAGGGTGACAAACGTTGCGCCTGGCTGTCCCAAAAGCACAGATAGCGTTTCAAGTTCAAGCGGTGCAAGCGCCTTACCAGATACACCATCTTCAAGAGCTTGACGTGCTAGCTTGAGCAATATTGCCCGTTCTTCCTGAGAGAGAAGATCTGGACTCATTTATGCACCCCATTTATAAATTGTTATTGATCAATTGGTTAAGTAAATCAGCCACATCCTTATCCATACTTACTGATGCTCAGGCTAAAGCTTTTGTTGATAAAAACCCAAAAGGTGGTGTGTGCATTGGGCAAACACCCCCTACGTACACCATTATGGAGAAAATAATTTACATTTGGTTTTAGTGTTTCCTATCTTCATAATACATTCCTGCTTGAAAGACGTCAAGAGAGAAAGGAATTTTCCTCATGGCGCCTGATCGGACCAAAATTTTCTTGGATTATATGCGAATCAGGTATTTTTCCTAAACAATTTTACTTGCCTTCTCCGATCAAATAAGGTACTATCAGAAACATGGAATCTCCAGTAACTCAAAACATCGACCATTCCCCTCGTAAAAAGATGGGGGCATTTCACCAAATCCAGATTGTGATAGGGGTTGCCTTCCTCTTGGCGACCCTATTTACAGCCTGGGTGCCTGCCGGATTGCTCCCAGAAAGCCTGACGGATATGCTTACAGGCGTTGTTGTCCCGCCAGACGAAAATACTGCAGGTCTGGTTCCGACCCCATCCGCCAGACCCAACCTGCGCATTGGTATCGTCGCCGGACACTGGGGCAGCGATCCTTATGACCCGGGTGCAGTATGCGCGGATGGGCTCAAAGAGGTTGACATTAACCTGGATATTGCCACCCGCGTCAGGGAGAGTCTCACCGGACATGGCTTTGATGTCGATCTACTAAAGGAATTTGACCCCCGTTTAGATGGTTATCGCGGGCTATTACTTGTATCTATTCATGCTGACTCTTGCGAATATGTGAATGACGAGGCTACCGGTTTCAAAGTAGCAGCAGCAATGTCAACCGTTTATCCCGAAAAGGCAGCTCGCTTGACTGCCTGCCTGCGTAACCGCTACGCCTCCACAACTGGTCTGACGTATCATCCCGGCAGTGTTACGGTGGATATGACCAGCTACCACGGATTTGACGAGATCCATGGTGATACGACTGCTGCCATCATTGAAACAGGTTTTATGAACCTGGACAGACAAATTTTGACCGAATCACCCCATAAGATAGCAGATGGGATCATCCAGGGGGTCCTATGCTATGTAAATAACGAGGATATCTCAACACCTCCCACGCAAATCCCATGAACCAAGCCGAGTTGGAGGGTCTGCAAGCCATTGATTATGCAAGGGCAGCCTTTCGACGAGGTGATCGCCAGGAAGCCCGCCGCTGGGCAGAAAAAGCGGCCGCGCTGATTCCAGGAAGAGAAGAAGCATGGTTGTGGCTGGCTGCTGTTGCCAGCCCACGGGCCAGCATTGAGTATCTCAAGCAAGCCCTTGAGATCAACCCGAGCAGCAAAGCTGCGCGAGATGGATTGCACTGGGCAATTAAACGAGCTCGGGCGCAGGTTGCCACCGAACAAAAACGCATTGTCAATCCAGTTATTCCAGCAGCCAATTTCATCCAATCAGGGCGATCACCCTGGCATATCGGTGGGCCAGTTGCTGCACTCGTAGCGCTTTTTTTGCTGGCTTTCTTGATCTGGTTCAACCTGACCGGTTTTTCCATCAGAGACTCCCTCAGACCGTATTCCGCCTTGGGAGCGGGAGCCCCCATTGCTGTGAGCAAGCAGGATTTGGAAAAGGCCACTCGCACGCCAACACCAACCGCTACATACACCCCAACCCCAACGTATACTCCCACGCCAACACCCACAAACACTCCCACGCCAACGCCCACCGACACCCCAACCCCAACGCCCACAGCAACAGAAACTCCTGTACCAACAGACACGCCAGCGCCCTTCCAACCGCCAGCGCCCGGCATTCCAGATGGTATTGGGGAAGATGAACCATGGATTGATGTCAATCTCACCACCCAAACCGTGCAAGCCTATCGTGGAGCAGATCTGCTGAATACCTTCATCGTTTCCACCGGCACCTGGCGCACTCCAACGGTAACCGGTCAGTACCAGATCTATGTACAATATCGTTATGCGGATATGTCTGGGCCAGGTTACTATCTTCCTGATGTACCCTTTGTCATGTATTTCTACCGTGGATATGGACTGCACGGCACATATTGGCATAACAATTTTGGTACGCCTATGAGCCATGGCTGCATTAACTTGCGTACCGATGAAGCAGGATGGTTGTTTGATTTTGCCTCTGTCGGTACTCTGGTCAACATCCATTATTAACTTTGCCAGCGGAGACCCTATGCACAGCGCCTTCCAATACAACCAATACCTCCTGCACCGGCAGGTACTTGCTTTGACAGGCAGGTTCAGGATTTACAACCCTGCCAGGGAGCTGGTCCTTTTCAGCCAACAGAAAATGTTCAAGCTCAAAGAAGATATTCGCGTCTACACAGATGAACGCATGACGGATGAGCTCCTTTTTATCAAGGCGCGCCAGATCATCGACTTTTCTGCTGCGTATGATGTAATTGATAGCCAAACAGGGGAAAAGATTGGTGCATGGCGGCGAAAGGGTTTCCGCTCAATGGTCAGGGACGAGTGGGAGTTGCTAGATTCGAGAGATTCTCCGCTGGGGATATTGTACGAAGATAATATGGCACAGGCTTTGCTGCGACGTTTCCTGTTGGGTAGTCTGCTGCCGCAAAATTACGATATCATTAGCTTTGAACAGCGAGTGGCTGATCTTCGCCAACGTTTTAATCTCTTCCGGTATGAGCTCAACCTGGATTTTAGTATGGATCTGAGCCAGAGATTGGATCGCCGGATGGGCATTGCGGCGGCCATCTTGTTAGGCACAATTGAAGGTCGCCAGGATTAAGGAGTTTATATGTCACCCAGACCTCTATTCGAAGGATTGGTGGTTGACGAAAGAGACCAGATGGTTGAAGTGCTGTATGTAGGTGATGAGCCTTGTTATGTTGTGAATGACGCGGGCTTCCTGCGCCACATCCCCACCGAACATGTCGACCACCAGGTTCTACAATTGATGTTCGAAATGATCCAGGGTAGTGAAGGATTGATCAGCGAACAGGCTGCCAAAATGCTAGGCCAGGAGGATATCTTCACCAAAGCCATGATCGAGAGCCAGCTAAAGCAGATGGACAAGCAATTTGAGAACCTGCTGAACACAGGTATTCCGGAAGAAGGCCGGGCATACATGGGGATGATGGGTTTTCGAGTGCGGATCAACGTCCATGGCGAAGTGATTGAAGTTAACCAGCCAGGCATGATCGACCCAGATGAAGAGTGAAGCAGGAATTTTTATAATAAATTAACGCTGCTCTGGTAGAATGAAATTAGCAAAATGGTAAATTGCGAGGCTCCAGGCTTCGCAACAAGGGAATCTGAACAGCAAGCTCCTGTTTTTAAGGCTTTCCAAATTAAAATTTTACAGGTGGTAGCTTTTTATTGAACCGTGACAATCCCAACTGGCCACGTTTGAGTGCATGGCTACCTTAGAAGTAAGTGGAGAAGAAACAATGATGAGCAATTCAGAAAACATCATCGATGTATCTGAATCTGATTTTGAATATCAAGTCTTGATCTACTCACAGACTGTACCGGTATTGGTTGATTTTTGGGCTGAATGGTGTGGGCCATGTCGAGTGTTGGGGCCAATTCTCGAGCGATTAGCCAAAGAGGCTGCGGGAAGTTTTCGCCTGGCCAAGATCAATGTAGATGAGAATCCCAATCTAGCCCGGCGCTACAACGTCAGCAGTATCCCGATGGTGAAAGCCTTCCGAGATGGTCATGTGGTATCCGAATTCGTTGGCGCATTGCCTGAAGCTCGCATTCGGGAATTCCTACGCGCCCTGGCTCCCAGTCCAATGGATCTGCTGTTAGAAAAAGGAAACAGCTTGCTTGAGATGAAGGAGTGGGCTCAAGCAGAAAAAATATTTGGCGAGTATTTGCACACATTTCCATCCCATTCTGGAGCGACATTGGGGCTCATCAAGAGCCTTCTTCAACAAGGTCGCGCGGGGGAAGCCCTTAACTTGATCAAGAAATTCCCAGAGGGAAAAGACTATAACCGGGTTGAGAACTTAAAGCCATTGGCTACGGCCCTGGCCCGTCTGCAAGCAGGCGATGCCTACTCCGAGAACCCACTTGAGGCAGCGTATATGAACGCCTTACGACTGGTAACGCGCGGGAACCACGCTGCTGCCATGGATGGTCTGTTGGATGTGCTTCGCCAGGACAAGGGATATCGCCAGGGCGAAGCCCGCCAGGTGATGGTGGGAATCTTTGAGCTATTGGGAGATGATAACCCGCTTATCCGCCAGTACCGCAACGAACTGGCAATGGTCCTGTTTTAGCGCCAGGTGCGCATTTCGCGGATATTTTCCCACAGTATATACATTCCCCCTGCCAAGGCTGCGCCAACAACCATTGGCCAGAAAAATTCATATAAAAGAACTAATGAACACACGATCGCCAGGCCAACACTGATACTGGCGATCAACCTGGTTAACTGCCGGCGAAAACCCGACTCGATAAAGATGAGCACCCCAATCATGGCTACCAGCCCGAACAACAGGTAATGTGGAGCAAATACAACCAGCACAATAATGCTGGTAAGCAGCAAGGTGGTACTGATGGCGGCAAAGGCTTCCGCCAGGCGGCCCAAACGGAGATCAATATCCGTAGAAGGTTGGTGGGAACGGTGAATGTGTGAACGCAGATTACCCAAATCGCCCAGCTTCAAACGATCTTCATGCCAATCTAAAGCATCCAGCTTGGCATCCTCGATGGTGATCTCCTTTCGCAGGCGCTTAAGCTCCCCTGATATTTCCCGAATTCGTTCGTGATGGCGATCATAGATAACTGCCATATGTGGGTAACCTTCCATGGCAGTTGCTTCAAGTCCCAAACCACCCAGCTCAGCGCTTATTGAGGCGATCTCTTCCTGCAGGTTGGCTCGGAACTCACGAATACTCGACCGTTGTCGCTCCAGATAAGCCAGGGCTTCATCGGGGGGAGGCACCTTGGTCAGCCCAGCCCATCCTAATGGGTCATACCAGGCCTGGCGGACGGTTCCATCTCGATTGTACATCGGCCCAGCGGGAGCATTCTCTCCAGCTACCGGGTCGCGCGCATACAGTCCCCACAACCCGCGATAATCCCTGACCCACACTGGAGCATCTGTTATTGAGTCCATGTCCCATTCTCTAACCTCTCCGGGACCGATTGAGACTCCATCACCACGGGCATAATCAACGAAAGGAACACGGAATAAATGCCAATCTTTTGAGGCGACCGTCTTGTCTCCCTGGCGGAGCGTGTTTACCCACACTTTCCGAACCCGATTGAGAAGGCGGGCTAAAGGAGTGAGCAGAGGCAACTCTGTTTCAGCGAGATACTCACCCGCCTGGAAGTAACTGGCATGGCTACCTGCTCCAGCATAAACCACCAAATGATCTCCAACTTTCTCGGCCTCCGGATCAGTCCAATGCCGGCGCAGGTCATCGCCAGAATAATCGTGAACAGCATAAGCTACCCAATGCGGCTGGACCTGCTGGTTTTCATCCTCTGTACAGTAGATCGAGATCATTTCCCAATCGGCTTCATGATCATTTACCCCAAAAAAACCGGAGCGCCAATTGTTAAAGGGATAGAGGAACCAATATTGTAATATCAACCAACCATTTTCACGGATAGCCCTCCCATAGTAGGTGTATTTCGGGTTCTCTGCCTGAATCCGGCGGTAGGTCAACGCAGCGGCAGCAGCAGTGTCTCCTGTAACGCGCCCGCGTAAAAGCAATGTCAAGGAGAAAAGCGCATCCAGGAACCGCGAAAGTATCCCGACCCTGGCTAAACGCCCCCTTCCAGCACGGAACTCAACCTCTGGCTCTGCATGGGTAAGACTTTTAACCGCTTCGTTCAAAGAAAAGCGAGCCAGCTCGATTATATCCAACGGCTCAATGAACTTCAGGAAGTATACTGCTCCAAAGCCATCGTTGCGCGGAGTAACCAGTTTAGCGATGGTCATTTCACCTTGCGGCACCAGTAATTCTGCCGGTTCATTCGGTCGTTGGACCCACAAGCTACATTGATTGATATACCGTTCAATATCGATCGGAAAAAAGCGCTCTCCCTTGGTAAAGCGAATGACCGGTTCAAACCGGCGCAGAAGTTCGATATCGCGAGATTCAATCGCCCTGGCAATCATATTTCTTCTTGCCCGCCACGCATTACAACCCGGATTTCATTTTGATTCAAGTAAAAGACCAGCACAACAGCAGATGCCATCAGGAAAAAGTTTGGCTCATCGCGAATATAAGCCATCAGGCTGGTAAACAGGATGATACCTTGGATAGACATCGCCATCAGCCAGGCATAGCTCTTTAGCCCAAATAGCTGCAGGGTGATCGCGAGAGTCAGGAATCCCAGCACCAGCAGTCCGGCGCCCGAGGTGATCACCTTGCCAATTGCAATCATCAAGAATTCCAGGCTGAGTTCCCAGGACCGGCTGGGCCAGCCAGTTGTTGAAATCCGATATCCCCCATAGGTTAAAAGAGCAAGGCTTTGGATAAATTGAAAAACAACCAGGACAATTACGCTTCGAGGGCGCTCTATTTTAGCTCGCCGGACATGTGCTGAGGCCATGGAAAATAGTATATCACCACCAAATGTGGGTAGCAATCCATTAAGCTATGAAAATCCCGGAAATTAGGAGGTTTTTACGGCTGCGCCACGCGACAATCTTTTCCCATGGGCTAATAAAAGATCAGACCAGCATTTGATCTACCGCGGCTGTAAGATCTGCCAGGTTTTTCACCTGGTAGATTGAAGTACATTGGGGTGCATAGATGAGCATATCACTATCCCCTGTACCCCACAGGGAAGGCGCTTCAGGATTTAACCAAATGGTCCGGCGGCTCCTCCTGGCAAGCAGGTTGAACAGATCCAGACGAGGATCATTGTCATTGTTCCGCCCATCTCCCACCACAATGAAGATGGTGCGGTTGTCTAACAAACCTAAGAATTGATCCACGAAGGTTTGCAAAGATGCTCCCAAGTCTGTATTGTAATATCCGGAAGGCATCCGAGCCAACACTTTTTTGACCGAGGCATGAGCATCTTTGGATTGAAAATCGGGTGAAATATACTCGAGATGGTCGATAAAGGCAAAAGCGTGAGTCTTGCTGATCTGATCTTGAATCGCAAAAAGCAAGCTGAGCATCAGCTCAGAACAGGAGCGCATGGAGGTGCTAATGTCACAAATTAGGAGAACCTTTGGTTTCAAGGCGTGGTCTTTGCGTTTTATAGAAATAGGCACGTTGTGATGTTTTAGATTTGCTCGAATGGTCGCTTTTGCATCGAGCTGCCCAGATTTGGCGCGCTTTTGTCTCAAAACCATGCGGGTGCGCAGCATATTCGCCAGTCGTTTGACTTCTTTGTGCAAGATTTCTATGTCCTCTGCAGATAAAGAGCCAAATGACTGGTTAACCAGGCTGTCTACCCCGTCATCTGGGGGTTTCTTGCTCATATTTTCGGCGATGCGCTGTCCGGTGTATTGGCTGATCTGCTCTTCCAGCGCTTTTTGGTTGGCAATGAGCATCTGCTGGATCTGGTTTATACGCTGCTTATTCATCCCGAGCTCAGACAGAAGTTGCGCCAGGTCTTGAATGGCTTGTTGAATGCGGTCATTTTGCAGGGCATGCTGCATACGACGCGCCATCCATTCCCGGTAACGCAGATCATCCGCCCGGTTCATCCCAACCAATCTGCCAAGTTGGTTGAGTTCATCCTCACTGAGCAAATCACCGCGGATCAATTTCTCCAACATTTCGCGCAGACGCCCGGTGAAATTTTCTAAGGCCTCTGCCAGCATCCTGGTTTCATCTTCTGATAGGTCTTTGGACAGATCGATAAGGGGCGAAACCTCAGCCGAGGAAAAGAAGATTGGAAAAAGCTCCTCAAAGACCGGGATACCAGAGGCGTCTTTGATGAGTGTAGAGCGCAAACTAATTCGAAAAAGATCCCGGTCGCGCACCCCTAAATGATCAATGGCAGCAAAGGCATCGGCGCTCTCGGCTAAACTGGTGTGCAAACCGGCTGCTCTGAGCGCAGCAATAAAACTTAATATCCGGTCTTCCATATTGAGCCTCGGATTAATTTTTCCAGCGCGGCAGGTAGGAATCGTTATCTTTGCCAGGTTGGTATCCTGGGGGTGAGCGCTGAAGCCAATGTTTGGCGCGTTTCAGATCATTCTCGTGTTTTAGCAAAACGCTGAGGGTTGCAGTCAGGGTTTCCTGGTTCAAAGTCTTGGCATTCAGGGAAACTAGGGCTTTTGCCCAATCCAGGGTCTCGCTGATACTGGGTGATTTCCGCAAGTCCATCGCGCGCAGGCTCTGCACCAATTCGATTGCCTGCTGGGCCATTTTAGCAGAAAGCTCTGGCACCTTCATGCGGACCACTGCCATTTCTTGCTCAATTGAAGGGTAACCGATGAAAAGGTACAGGCAGCGGCGTTTGAGGGCTTCGCTCAGCTCACGCGTATTATTGCTGGTCAGCAAGACCAACGGTTTGTGCACTGCACTCAGAGTACCAAGCTCCGGCACGCTGACCTGAAAATCGCTCAGAACCTCCAACAAAAAGGCCTCAAACTCGGCATCCGCGCGGTCGATTTCGTCAATCAATAGGACCGCTGGTTCGTCGCTCAGGATAGCCTTGAGCAACGGGCGTTGGAGCAAGAAGCGCATTGAGAAGAAAACATCCTCCTCATTTGCCAACCGGTCAGCAGCATCTGCCAGTGTGTTCGCGCCGGCCAGGCTGTCTTGGAGCTTGTCGCGCAATAGCTGGGTATAGAGCAACTGCTTTGCGTATTCCCACTCATAGAGGGCTTTGGATTCATCCAAACCTTCATAACATTGCAGCCGGATTAATTGACAACCTGTTGCGCTGGCAACAGCTTTGGCCAGCTCTGTCTTTCCAACACCAGCCGGACCTTCCACCAGCAATGGTTTACTCAGCTGTTGGCTGAGATACAAGATGGTGGCAATCTCTTGACTGGCGATATACTTTTGCTTGCCTAAGGCAATTTTTAACTCATCGGGGGATTTAAATTTATCCACAAACACCACCATTTCAACTACCGTCTACCGTTAATTTAATAAACAGAAACAACCGTAAGATACAGGCCGGTTGTCAATCGGCCTCCAAAGACCCCTGGCAATTATTAATACAGACACACTTCAAGGTAGCTATGCAATTTACCGTGGTTGTTATTTTCACGGCAGAATGGAGTGCTACCCACTTCAGCGAAAAGGTGCGGTAATGAGAATACCGGGAGTTTATTAATCTCCTGGAACTCAAATTTCGCCATTTTCAATTAGATTCTACTTCTTCTTCGTTCTCCTTTTTCTGCCAATCCGGAGCAGCTCGTTTGAGTTCTTCTTTAGAAACACGGTTTGCCCGGCGACAGTGAGGGCAGTACGCATTATAGTGATTTAAGTCTTGCTCAAAAACTTCGTCCAATGCGGTATGAACCGCTTCTTTGCCCAGAGCAAAAGGCTTATGGCAATGGTAGCACCGAATCTGCATTTATCTCTCTCCTTTTATTAAAAACCAAACTCAAAATAGTATATCATCCCATTGCCCGATAAATAAGCCTGTTTATATACAAGTTAGGACTTACGCAGTTCGAAAAATGGTTCGGGGACTGGGGTGCTGGGTGAGTATGCGCTCGCTCAACACCCCCATTCCCGGATATCTCCAGCTGAACAGCGTAACCCCTATAAGTATACAACATTTGTCCTAATTGGCATAGTCACAAGAAAGTCAGGTCATCAGAAATCGCTATGGTTGAAGGACAGATTTGAGGGTTATAATTGCTGGCATGACCCATTTCTATACAGGAAAAGGAGATGACGGCTATACTGGCCTCTTGGGTGAGGGAAGAGTCCCCAAGTATCACCCGCGCACGGAGGCTGTTGGCGCATTGGATGAGGCAACAGCAGCTTTGGGTATGGCGCGCGCGATCAGTGTATCTCCAGAAACTCAGGAAATGATCATTACCATCCAACAAGACCTATATGGCTTGATGGCAGAAGTTGCAGCCACTGGGGATAATGCAGCTCGGTTCCGGGTCATCGATGCAGCGCGGGTGAGCTGGTTGGAGGATGTGACAGACGTTATCAGCTCAAAGGTTGAGATGCCGAATGAATTTATTTTGCCAGGAGATACGCTGGCGGGTGCTTCGATTGGTTTGTCGCGCACGATCGTGCGCCGAGCAGAACGGCGGGTGGCCGAGCTTATTCACAACGGAGTGATTGAAAATATAGAGCTGCTGCGTTACCTCAACCGTCTTTCTTCGCTTTGTTTTGTGCTTGAGTTATGGGAGAACCAGCTCTCCGGTAAAGCTTCTCCAACGCTGGCAAAGAAGGATTCCCCGCATTGACCGGGACAATTATCAATATAATCACCGTGCTGGTTGGCGGCGCGTTAGGATTGCGTTTTGGGTCACGCCTGCCGGATCGAGTGCGCCAAACGGTGGTTGCAGGTTTGGGCCTATTTACTGCGGCAATTGGATTACAAATGTTTTTCAAAACCGGCAACGCCATTGTGGTTCTGATCAGCTTGTTGATTGGTGGTCTGCTCGGAGAGTGGTGGCGGATTGAGGATGGTCTGCGTGGATTGGGGGAACTGTTGGAACGACGGTTTACAATAAACTCAGCTACCCAAGCTGTTGCTGATACCGGTGGGAATCCATTGAAGCTGACAGAAACAAATTTTATCAAAGGGTTTCTGACCGCTTCATTGCTCTTTTGCATCGGGCCGATGACAATTATTGGGTCCATCCAAGATGGTCTGACCGGCGATTACAGCTTGTTAGCCATCAAATCTGTACTGGATGGATTTGCCTCACTGGCTTTCGCCTCGAGTCTAGGTGTGGGAGTCCTGTTCTCAACCCTGGTCATCCTGGTCTATCAGGGGGGACTCAGTTTGTTAGCCTTTCAGGCTCAAGCATTGATCTCCCCCGAAATGATGAACGAATTAACTGCGGCGGGAGGAGTGCTCTTGTTAGGTGTTGCTATCAGTAGTTTGTTGGAAATCAAACCAATTCGAGTAGGCAATTTTCTTCCAGCCCTGCTCATTGCCCCGTTGATCATGGGAATATTGCAGGCAACCGGAATCGTTCTCATCAATTGAGAAAGTAAAACAGGGGCGTAACTAAAAAACCAAGCATGGGGGAGATGTTAAAGCACCTCCCCCATGCTTGGTTTTAATTATGATTGCGCTGCTAAAACGGCATCAAACGCCTCTTGAAGTTGCTCAAAGGTAGGCACAAAACCGGGGGCGATCTGAGTGCCATTAACAAATACAGAGGGTGTACCGGTAATGCCTAGCTGCTGTCCAGCGGTAATATCAGCCGTGATCTCACTTTGAAAACGGTTTTCTCGTAAACAAGCGCTGAAGGTATCAACATCCATATCGAGTTCTTCAGCAAATGCGATCAGGCGGCGATCGGTGAAAGAACCAGCATTGACACCTAGCACGTTGGCAAACACCATATCATGGTAGTCCCAAAACCGGTCTTGTTCCGCTGCACACATACTTGCGCTGGCAGATTGTTTGGACTCGTTGGTCCCCCGGTCAAGAATGGGGAAATGTCGATAGATCACATAAACCTGACCGGTTGCCACATACTGAGCCGTGACCAACGGCTCTACCTGTTTGGCAAACAAATTACAGGCAGAGCATTGGAAATCCGAATAGACCTCCATTACGATGGGTGCATTCGGATCGCCCATATTCCTGCCCTCTGCCATAGGTCTTGGCTCGGGAGTGATTGGGTTGATCTGCCCTACCGGTGCGGTTGCGTCGCGGATCGATGGTCCCACAGCCAGGGCCAGGATCACCAAAGCAGCGCCACCGATGAGCAAAAACACAATCAGGCGTTGGCGAATTTGAGCCTGGCGCCTTTTCTGGCGTATTTCCTCTTTACGGCTGAGTTCTTTACGTTTCGGTTTATTCATGTAAGTGAATCTCCACATATTATAGAATATGCAAATTGTGCCATAAGAGACAAGATTTGTCCATGCTAATTCCATCTAACTTTAGCACACAAACTCAAGTTACCGTGAAGAACTCGGGAATTGCATCCAAAAAATTTCCCTTGCCCCAAATTTATGTTATTCGATTTGGTACAGATACACTGGATATTGTTCGCTGGTTTCCCGAAAGCCCGCTTTTAAGTATAAGCTTAGCGAGGCATGATTATCTTGTTGTGTATTCACAGTCACTCGCTGGGCGCCTCTACGCTTAAACTGGCTTATGGTGTCGAGGACCAGGCTAAATCCGATACCTTTGCCCTGCTGTTCAGGATCTACTGCCAGGCGCGCCAGGTGACCTCCCATTGGACTGGCTGTGCTAATCTGGTATCCCACCAGACCATCATCATCCTCTGCCACAGTGGCAACAGCCGCTTGTTGAAACGCCAACTTAAGCGATTCAAGCGAATTGCGCCATAACGGTCCAAATGCAGCTTCATCTAGCTTCTCAACCACCGAAAGATCATCTTGATTCATAGTGCGCAACAGCCAGGAATGCTCTGTGATTAAAGGTATGCGGTTGCCATGTTCCCATAAAAGCATCTTGACATCCGTGACATGCTGGAACCCACTGGTTTCCAATAATGTGTGGAACCATTGCTGGAGCGGGATGGCAGCGATAACCATTTCAGGCGTCTGGGATAACCATGCCCGAGCTGCAGGCCATAGGAGGTTCCAAGCATCTTCGATATCAACTTCAGCTGAGACCGCAAACAAACGTATCCATGCAATCTCAGGTGGATCAGGAGGAGACACTAATGTAGCCACCAGTTTGCCATTTTGTTCCGCCACCAAGCAAGGGGAAAAACCAACCCATTCCAACGGAGCTCGCCAATCAAGGTGGCGGTGGACATGGGTTTCAAAATGGATCAAGTTAGCCAGTAGCTTTTTATCTTTTTCTACTACCGGCCGTATAGAGATAGTTTTTTCGGATTGGATCACAGGCGTTCACACAGGTATACAGCAGTCCAGACAGGTCTACCGGCTATTTGGTTTTGGTTAAGAACTTAATTGGCAAATCCGTAAACATCTTTAGAAAACGTCGCCTGAGACTGGTCTTGCCACCTTCTTCAAACCCCGCATTAAGATTAGCCAGGCCTTCAAAGCTGCGACCGCTTTTAAACTGCAAGGTCGAAAGCGATTGGAGAACTGGCGCTCGTAATTCGTGCTCGCCGATCTCTTTGAAGAGTTGGTCGGCATTCTCGTACACTCGGATAGCTTCCTCAATCCGGTTTAAGCTCTCCAAGGCAGCTGCAGTATTCCCCAACGCCATCGCTTGCCGGCGTGTATCTCCAGCCATTTCAAAAACCACATCGGTACCCTGCGCAGCCTGAAGGGCAGCTTCGTTGTCTCCCGCTTTGAGCAAGGCAACACTGAGATTGTTTGCCATTTCGGCTGCTTGTAATTCTTGCTTAAGCGCTCGATATCCTTCAGCTGCCGCTGAAAAATATTCAGCTGCTTCCGCAAATTTTCCTTTTTGGAAGGCATTCTTTCCCATTTGGTCCAATTCATCTGGACGGTAAGTATCATTCATAACGTTATTTCCAATAATCCTTCAGCAACAGCACGCAATTTTTCTACAGACATCTCACTTAAGCGTTTGGCCAATTCAATATAGGGGCGATTGACCGGCAAGCAAACAAAAGCCTGCAATTCAGGCGGTAATTCCAGGATTTCTCGCACGACCGTCTGCTGCTTGACCCATTGCCCAACCGGCCCGTGCTTGTCCTGGAAATCTTTCAGGGATTGCCCATAGAAATGCGCGCAAGCTTCCAAAAACGGCACTGGAATCGGTTTTTCCCCCAGCTCATACGCATCCAACAGGCCAACTTCCACACCCATCTCATCAGCAACACTCTCCAGATCCAGCCCAGCTTGTAGACGGGCTTTTTTAACCATAACGCCGATGATGCGTTGGCGCAGAAACACAAGCTGTTCTGGTTTGTATTGCTGACCAGGCTTATTGGGATCACCAACCAACCCATCCCCATAAAAGTGCTCCAAGGGTATATTCAAAGAATATGCCAGTAGCTCAGTTTGTGGGAGTGAGGGTGATGTCTCACCCAGCTCAAAACTCTCGTATTCTTCCGGTGAGATTCCCAGGAGATCAGCGCATTCAGATGTACTCTTACCAGCTTTCTGTCTGGCTGCGCGCATCAAGACAGCCAGCTTCTTTGCCCGGATCGACATTGCTAATGTATTATTTGTCATTTCACTCTCGTTTCCATGCAAATTATAGCAGAATAGCGAGGATTGATTATTCAGGCTCTGCAGGTGTTGCCTTAGAAGATCCCTTCACAATGATTCTGTTCAAGCAAACCTAATTGCCAACAAAATCATCGTCCTGGATCAAGTCCTCATCAGGGAGAATCCAAACCAATTGATCCCGGTTGATCAAGAGAAAATGGGATCGATAAAGAATCTCACCGCTATCGCTATAGACCAAGACATTGGTAACAGGCAAAAACTGGAGCCCTCCATCCAGCTCGTCTTTTAAACGTTTGCCAAGGCCTACGTGAACATCTCCATGCAAACGGTGATCTGTCGTCTGGATGGTTACCGAGGTAGGTTTTTTTGAGATGTATTGTGAAGAAAACTCTGTTTGATCGTCGATCTGAGCAGCCATGGCTTACTCCTTTTCAAGAAATTGCTAGTTGTGAAAAAATTGGTTATGAGTACGGCTGATACCGTTCAATTCGATTCCTGGAGAGGCGGCATCGTATACCCTAATCCAGGCCGTGTGACAATATGAATTGGATTTTTAGGATCTTCCTCCAGCTTTTGTCTCAAACGTGAAATACTCACCCACAGGATTTCTTTATCATCCCGGTATTCCGATCCCCAGACGTCGCTCAAGAGTTGCTCTGAAGGCAAAATCCGCGCCAGGTTCCGCGCCAATTGCAGGAGCAAACGGTATTCTGTAGCCGAAAGGAAGATCATTTTATCGTCTCTAAATACCTCTGCCCGGGCAAAATCGATACGCAGGCTGCCGTGGGTGAATATCGGTTGCTGGAAGACGCTGCCAGAGTTCTGCGCCCGGCGAAGCACAGAACGTACCCTGGCTAAGAGCTCCGTGGCAGAGAAAGGTTTGACGATATAATCGTCCGCTCCTAGATCGAGCCCTTTGACTCGATCGCGTTCCTCACCTTTGGCAGTCACAACGATGATGGGAACATTTGAGAATTCACGGATGCGCTCGCAAGCGACGAAGCCATCTACACCTGGCATCATGATATCCAGCAAAACCAGGTCAGGGTGGCTCTCAGCCACAATTTCAACTGCTTCCTGACCATTCAAGGCTTTTAAGACCTGATATCCCTCGGACGTCAGATTCGCTTCCATTAAGCGGACATAACGAGGCTCATCATCTACAACCAAAATGGTGGTGCTCATGTAGGTTTCTCCTCCAGAGATAGGCTGGTAACCGGTTTCAACTGGGTTAAGGGCAAAACGATATGAAATGTAGTTCCCTCTCCAAGCGTAGATCGCACACTGATCTCCCCACCGTGCGCCTGGATAATCTGCCGGCAGATGAACAGGCCCAAGCCTGTGCCGCGCACGCTGGTATTACCGTCCGGAACACGATAAAAACGCTTGAAAAGATGCTCTATATGTTCTTGAGAAATCCCAGGCCCTTTATCCTTCACCTCAATAAAAGCTTTATCCAGGCTGGCGTCCAGGTAAATCGTAATTGGAGACCCAGGTGCGTATTTCAGTGCATTAGCCAACAGGTTATCAATGACCTGAGCCAGCCTACCCGGATCCGCCGTGCAGCGCACGTTGGACTTAGCAAAGTCCAGGATGATTGGGTTGGATTCACTGCTGGAATTGACCCGCACACAAATATCTCGTATCAGAGAGTCCAGTCGCATCGGTTGAAAATGCAAGCGCAGGGTCCCCGATTGAAGCCGAGAAGAATCCAGCAAGTTATCGATCAACTCACGTAGTTTATCGGCTTCTTCATCGATATATGCCAAAAACTCCCGGGTAGTCTCTGCATCCCAGCTGATATCTTCCCGCAGCAGGGTTGTTGCATACCCTTTGATAAACCCCAAGGGGGTACAAAGTTCATGAGAAACCGTAGCAATAAAGTCATGTTGGAGACGATCCAAGCGGCGCTCTGCTTCCAGCTTGGCTATTTGATCCACAAGTTGTTTGTGCCCCAGGAGTTGGGCGATGTGCACAGCAATGAACTCAGCCAGGTTGATTTGTTCCGCAGTGTATGGCGGCCCGCCAAACCTGCCAAAAACCAGCACGCCCATGGTCATCTCCCCCAAGCGCAACGGCAGCCCCAGGAAGAAACGCTGTTTTAAGCGATTTGTTTGCCAGCCTTCCTGCTCTTCCTGCCTTAACAACGTTTGAGCAGTGGTGAAAACATGGTTGGCGATTGCCTCGCCCCAGGCCAGATCACCATCCGATGACTGGCCGCGCCCAATGACCTTGGCATAAACCGGCTCTAGCAAGTCTCCGGAAGAGGGTAAATACAATAATATGGTATCAAAAATGAACACCGGGCGAGCTATCTTGGTGATATCTTCAAGGGCAGATTCGATGGATGCGGAGGTGGCAACAGCATGACTGATGGCGTAAACCGCCTCCAACTCCCTTGGGCGCAGATGACCTGTATTGGTTTTATCTTTATACTTGGTTGTTGTTTGCATTGGGTAGGACAAATTCGAAAACTGAACCGCGTTCTTTTGCCGATTTTACATTGATCATCGAACCATGCGCTTCTACGATTTGCTTCACCAGGGCCAGACCCAGACCGGTGCCATTGAATCGGCGTGTGCTGGAGCTATCCAGTTGGTGAAATGGCTCGAAAATTTCCTCAACTCGGTGGCTGGGGATGCCAATACCGGTATCCATAATGCCGATCCGTACCATTTCCTGCTCCGGTTCTGCTCTTACACAGACCGTTCCACCGGAGGGGGTAAATTTTATAGCGTTATCTAAAAGCTGCAACAGCACCCAGGAAATTTTCTCCTCATCAGCGTAAACAGGGTGTAGATCTCCCGCTAAATCCACCTGCAGAGCTATCTGCTTCGCTTCCGCTCGCGGAACTGAACGTTGAACAGCCTTATCGATTATACCAGGCAGGTCAACCGGAGCCAGTTTCAATGTGAATTCACCGCTTGCTGCCTGGGAAAATTGGATCAAGTCATTGATCAACTTTTCAAGACGTTCTTCAGCTCGATCGATCACACTGAGAGCATCTGCTTGCATGTTCGTCAACTCTCCCAGGCTTCCATCGCTCAACAAGGTCAGGTAACCTTTTATATGGGTCAGCGGTGTGCGTAGTTCATGAGAAATATTTGATATAAAATCCGATTTCAGGCGGCTAAGCTGTGATAGCTTGCTGAGCGCGTTCTGAAGGTCGATGGTCCGTTCCTGGACCCGTTGCTCTAGGCGGCGATTAGCCTGCTGCAACGCATCTTGGAGTTGTAAGATCTGTTCGGTAATAGCCTGGTCGAGGGTCTCACGATCCACGAAACCAAGCTCCAGTAACACCTGACCTAATAAGAGAGGCCGCCCTTGCTTAACTTGAACCTGCTGAAAATCAAGAGCATCATTGAGCTTGTCGTTGCTCAAGAAACCCTTTTCTAGCAGATAATCTCCCAGGCGTGGCACGAGCATTTCCGGCGCCACCGGCGCCCCAGAAATCTCGGGGTTTGCATCAGCCAGGTGCCTTCCCACCAACATCAGCGCCAGAGCAAGATCTATTCCGCATTCCTGGCAATGCTGTGTGGTCGGATCAACACGTTGCCCACATATAGGACAAGGCACATCTTTAGACATTTATCCTCAAAAAGGTCACCACAATCTATCCAAACCCAGCCGTAGCTATCCACGCAAATCTGGTTAGCTCTGCCAGCACACCAACACAGTAAAAAAAAGAGAGAAATTGTAAATTTGATCAACAACCTGTTAATAATAATATACTCAGTTTCCTGAGAAAGCAAGTCAAAACCAGGTCCTTCTAGGCGGATTTCGATCAGACGCATGTTGATCCATCTAGTGGTTGCTTGAAGAAACAGACTCAACCAAGCCAGTTATGCCAGCAATTTTCAGTAAGGTTGTAAAGTGTTTGTAAGGTAAATTGGCTAAGTTTTGGGGCATAATCACAACAGCAGGACATATTGAAATGGAAAAGTTGGCAAATTAGTCCATCCCAGAGATCAACCAAACAATATGGTAAACAAGAAGATAACGCGCGTCTTAGTTTTAGGAGAAGATAACACAACCACCGACCTGCTCAAAATGACACTCAGGCCTGGGCTTTACGAGATTATTTGTGTGAGCTCCGTTGAAGATGTTTACGAAGCTATAAAAACTCACAATCCCCAACTCATTATCTTGGATATAATTATTCAAAACAATAATGAAGTGCTTATGTGCAAAAGGATCCGCGAGTTCAGCAAGGCTCCTATCCTGGTGTTGTCAGCCATCAAAAAACCGGACATTGTAGCAAGCTTTTTAGATGGAGGAGCCGACGGATTTTTATCCAAGCCTGTCCCCAACGAGATCCTGGTTGCGCAGATCAACAACCTGACCCGGCGCGCTGGTTTTGAAAGGGAGGCCGCCGCCGCGAACTGTTATGAAGAGGTATGAATCGTGCAAAACTGCTCAGTATGCAACGCTCAATCTCCAGATTCAGCCAGACACTGCAGCAACTGTCAGGCTGATTTGCGAGAATTCTCCACTACCAGCGTGGCGCTAAAACGTATCCAAAACAACTCGCGAGTTGAAAGCGTAATCCTATCTGTTGCGGCAGATGCCTGCCCTGCCTGCCAAAAATATCAGGGGGGGTATGCGAAAGATGAAGCGCCGGTTTTACCCATTCAGGGCTGTTCCCATCCGAACGGCTGTCGCTGTTTTTACCAGCCTGTATTATCGGATATCTATCCCTGATCCAAACGCCCCTCAATTTCATTCAGAAGGTTCTTCGCCAAGGATAAGGCCTGTTCCTTGGCGTCAATTTTTCCAACAGCCTGGTTTTCACGGATAGCTTCGAGAAGTTGCCCTACAACCGGTCCAGGCTGGAGATTTAAATATTCCATCAGCTCATTCCCGTCAAGAATTGCAGGGGGAGAAACGCTCTCTTGCGCTGCTTCCCACCACGCTTGGAGCAGTGTGCGGACCACCTGCAAATGCCGGGTCCAATGCTCTAAGGATAGGCTTGGACCGTAGGTAGCCAGAACATCTGCCAGGGATAATAAACAGATATCCACGCCAGCCGGGCCTGTAGCCTTGAAGAAGCGATAAATTGCCCGCCGGCTAACCGGGTCGGAACCCTGGGATAACAAAATAGGCCTGAGATGGTGGCGTACGATGGTTCCCACCCGATCAATTTCAACATTACTTAAGCGCAAACTGCGCGCCCGCTCGATAAGGAGAGACTCTCCCACCTGATCATGTTGGAAAAAGCGGATGCGGTTAGCATCATCTACCGCCCAAGTTTGGGGTTTGCCAATATCATGGTACAGAGCTGCCAGGAACAGCAACCCTCGTAAAGAGCGATCTTTGGTCAGTTCAGACTGGAAATGCTGATCGATCTGCTGACGGAAGCGGCCCAGGTTCATCACCAACGATCCCATAATCAAGTTGGCGGCAGATTCTTCGTTGTATGATATTTGTAACGCTTGAAGCACGTTGTCTAACTGCTGCATTACTCCCAAAGTATGTTCCCACACATCATAAACATGTGGAGGCGATTGGTCTACACCCTTCAAAGCAGTTAATTCCGGCAAAATGTGGGGGAAAACGCCGAGTAAGTCCAAAGCCCGGAAACAAGTATGGGGCTGAGGGCCAGATAAAATCTTGAACAGCTCATCTCGCAACCTTTCCGGAGAAACTGCCGGCAATGCGCTTACCCCAGCGCGCAGCAGGGCTAGAGTTTGCGGAAGAATATGAAAATTATAGGCAGCTGCCAGACGAATTGCGCGCAGAATGCGCAGAGGATCATCTGTGATAGAGGTCGGGGAACAAGCACGCAAGCGCCTGGCGTGCAAATCTGCCGCGCCTCCCAGTGGGTCAAACAGGGCCATATTCTGGCGCAGGTCTAAAGCCATAGCGTTAACGGTGAAGTCACGCCCCCGCAAATCACTTTCCAGATCAGGTCCCCGGTAGGCCGCAAAATCCAGGGCACGGCCAGAGTCTGCGTGTCCGGGGAGGATCAGGCGGGCGGTTTCTCTTTCTTGATCGAGAGGGAAATAGGCTGCTCCAATTTGGTTGGCAACCATACGGGCATATTTCAATACATCCCCAGGGAGCACAAAATCCAAATCATGCATGCTGCGTCCAAGCAGCGCATCTCGCACCGCGCCGCCCACCAGATGCAAAGGGATATGGTCAGGTATCGCTTCTGCAACCTGTTCGATTAGTGCAGATGAGGCAATTGGTTTTGAAATGGGTACATAAACGATGCGCGGCGTTTCTTTTGGCCGGGTCGCTTTTGCTGCCCGCAGAGCCTGGTCAGGTGTGCCGCCCTGTCCAATGACACGCTCACCCAGCAGAGCGACCCAGCGACCCGCATACTGAGCCAGGTGATCTACCTCACCGGATGGGTCCAACGATTCAGGCAATCCGTTCATTCCATCGGGCTGTAGCGAGTCTGGTCCAGGGCTGCTACAAAAGGCAGGTTGCGATAGTACTCATCCACATCTAAACCATATCCAAAGATGAATTTATCCGGGATGACAAAGCCTGAATAGGCTATGGGCACTTCAGTCTGGCGACGCTCAGCCTTATCCAATAAGACACATACCTTCAGGCTTTTTGGACGGCGAGTCTCCAAAAACTCGAACACAGCCTGGAGGGTATAACCGCTATCGACGATATCTTCCACCAGAAGGACATTGCGATCGCGAATATCGGTGTTCAAATCAAGGGTGATGCGCGCCTGACCGGTTGTGCTGCGCGCACCAATGCCATAAGACGACACCGCCATAAAATCTACCAAATGCGGGATTTCAATAGCGCGCATCAGATCCACCAGGAAAACCACCCCACCTCGTAAGATACATACCAAGAGCAGGTCTTGATCCAAGTAATCTCGCGAGATCTGTTTGCCCAGTTCGGAAATCCTTTTCTGCAAGGTTTCTGCATCGATTAAAATTTCATCGAGGAAATCATGATAGTCTTGCATAATAAACCTCCACATCTGGTCTTGCTAAAGACCTACCCAAAAAATTAGCATGTTGGATGGTACCATCGCCTATCAATCCCGAGGCACCTCATGGTGCATCCTACAGCGAGCTTCATATAACTCAGATGCTCCCACTATAACGACCGGATCATTATAACGGGCAGGTCTTCCATTCACAATCCGCTGGGTGCGGGTGGCAGGCTCTCCACATACCATGCAGATGGCATGCAGTTTGTCAACAAACTCTGCCTGGGCCATTAATACTGGCATAGGTCCAAATGGCTCTCCGCGAAAATCGGTATCCAAACCGGCAACAATTACCCTGAGACCCTGATCTGCCAGGTTTTGAGCTATGCTGATGACCGTTTGATCAAAGAATTGTGCTTCGTCGATCGCAACAACGGTTGTGTCCAACTCAAGCAATTTCATGATTTCACCAGCACTCTGGATGGCATAGGCATCATAGTCACTGCCGGCATGAGAAGTTACCTTTTGGACAGTGTAGCGATTATCGATGGCCGGTTTAAAAACTTGCACTTTCTGCCGCGCAATTGTTGCTCGCCGCAAACGGCGGATCAGCTCATCCGTTTTTCCACTAAACATAGATCCGGTGATGACTTCTATAGAACCAGTATGGTGTTTCATGCCTGAGGGATCTCCTTAGTAATAATGTGTAAACAGGCAGACGCAGGGGCGTCTGCCTGTTAAGTTTACTCTAAGATCGACGGTTGGCAAGGATCAGGACACTATCTGGTCCAGACTTTGGGGCAGTTCGTATCCCAGCTGGCGCAAGCGTTTTTTCAAATCGGCCAGGGATTTGCGACCAAAGCCATCAATCGCCAGGAGTTTTTCTTCACCCTGTGCTAAAAGATCCAGGATTTGACCGGTGTTTAACACTTCACTCTTGACCAGGGCGTCTGTTGCACGGGTTCCAAGCTCAAGTTCCTGGACAGGGCGTTCAGGAGATACCCGGGCAGCAGATCTCGCTTCGGCTTCGTCCTTATATTGCTGACGAGCTTGCAGCTTGCGATAGAAGCGATCGACCTGCCCTTCAGTATCTACGATGCGCTGCTCGCCGGTGTAAAATGGGTGACATTTGTAGCAAACATCGGTGCGGATTTCTTTTTTGGTAGAACCGGTATGCCAGGTGTTACCGCACGCACAGACCACCAAAGCATCCGAAAAATAAGTGGGATGGATTTTTTCTTTCATGTTTCACAAATCCTTTCAGGTGTGAAACGTAGATAACGGAAAAGGTTTTTGTCCGTATTACGCTTTTAGATTAATTTGCTTCTTCCACTGGGATAACGCTAACCATCTTGCGGTCATCTCGAATGGTTTCATATACGACGATCCCCTCGGCGACTGCAAAGAGGGTATCATCCCGGCCGACTTTGACATTGCGACCCGGTTTTATGCGAGTCCCGCGCTGGCGAACAAGGATATTTCCAGAGAGAACATGTTGCCCGCCAAATACTTTAACACCCAGGCGCTGTGAGTTGCTATCTCGCCCATTGCGGCTGGAGCCGCCACCTTTTTTGTGAGCCATTTCTTCCTCCTATTCCGTTTCCGCTTCCAACAGAATAGCGTCGATTTTCAAGCGTGTGTACTGTTGGCGATGACCCTTTTTCACGCGATAGCGGATTTTGGGTTTATATTTAAACACCACAATCTTGGGGCCTTTGATCTGTGAAATGACTGTGGCCTGAACCCGTGCCCCAGGAATCGTGGGGGTCCCAATGGTAACATCATCTCCATCTGCAACCAGGAGCACCCGGTCCAGATCGATCTGGTCACCCACTTCAGATGGATAACGATCTACCTCAATCGTTCCACCTTCGACGGCTCGAAATTGCTTGCCGCCATCTTCAACAATAGCATATTTCATCGATTTCTCCAATCTTCACTTCGCCGCACGCCCCGCGCCGGTGTAGATCAACCACATCGCCGAGCCAGTCCCTTGCTCCGGGCAGCGCCGGTGTGCGGGGAAGTTGGGGATACAGAATTTTGCCCCAGCGACTTGCTGCCGGGGCAGTGCGGGCTGTATTATAACGGGGTTAGCGCCGGATGTCAAATTAATTCTTAGAAAAACCAGCAAATATTACCCCAAATGGTTAAAACTACACAAGTTCATAACCATATTAGTGAAAAACCTGTGCACTAACCGCAGCCGCCGCCGCCGGGGCCGCGCTTATTCTTCAGCTCGATAACGGGTACATATTCAAACTGGTATTCATCGGGTCTGGGGTAAGCCGCCGGATATTTCGAACCCAAAGCGGCAGGGAACACAAAACGCAGTTGATCTGCTGGTGCGCCGGTCACCGGAAGGATTTCATGTTCTTCGCCGGTAAATACTGCCAACCAGTTGTTGATCCCTCCCTCCAAGATATAAATATTCGGAACACTTTCGGCAACCAGGATCTTCCATGCTTCGGTGGCAGCGACCTCATCGTTGCTCATGGTGATGAAGACAGTATTATCCGGTTCGAGAAGCAGTTCTTTGCTCATCTCTGCTAGATCTGCCAGGTCTACCCGTCTGGCATTCGAGATATGGAACAAGTTGTAATCGGCTTCAGCCCGGACATCAAGCAGCACGATGCGCAGCTTGCGGTCCTGCATGTTTTCCAACACTTCCCCTGGAGAGACCTGGACAGCGCGTGCATTCAATAACAATTCCTTCTCTGGGGCGATCTTGGCCCAACGATCGGCGATGGTGGGTTGCCCAAGAACAGCTACAAACCCGGCCAGGACGATGAGACCTGCCGCTGCGGCAAAGCGTTGCCGCGGAGCACTTTTTGGGTCCTTTCCACCGAAGATTTTTTCCAATTGCTCGCCCCCCCAAAACATAAACAAGGCCATGAACACAACTGCAATGACCACCACGCCGGTATCTAAACCCAACCATTCCGGAATTGTGAAGCGACCGAAGTAGGACGAATTCCAAAATATTCTGTAGGTGTCTACAGTCTCACCGAACAGGAGGATCCCAAACAACGCTCCGAGCGTGAAAAACAGGCCATCCAACTTGCGCGTTGCCAGTGCGACCAGCGAGGTGCCCGGACAAAACCCGCCAATGATAAAACCCACACCCATGATCAACCCGCCCAGAATGCCAGGCCACAAATAGGTGGGGGGAACCCAGACCAGGTTATAGTCCAACAGACCAATTGCAGAGGCGCCAAACACCAACACCATAGCGACCACAATGGCGGTGAACATCACCTTTAAGACCGTCATGTCTTTGAAATAGAATTGGGCTGCCAGTTTTGGAGAGTTGGCAAAACCAGATATCTCCAGAACAAACCCAAAGAAAAAGCCGATCATCATATAAACCGAGAATTCCCCGAATTTTGTAAACAAATCTGCAATGGGAAGAGGAAAAGGCGCCATGATCTATGTCTCCTGTATTAATTCCACAAACGGCGTACAAAGTAAGCCAGGGCGTACCCCCCAGCAAAGACTGCAAACATAAACGCCCAACTGCCCACCGAGAGCACGGCGCCTCCCGAAAGAGCCTGACCGGATGTGCAGCCTCTGGCCAGACGCGCTCCATAGCCCATGAAGCCGCCTCCAACAAAAGCCATCAACCAGCGCTTCCGAACGGTGATTTGCGGACCTTTGCCGGTCTCGACCTTTAGCCGGCCGTTAAGCCACCCGGAGGCAAACCCTCCCAGCAAGGTACCAACCGTTACCGGCACAACCCAGTTGTCTAAGGGGTTCGTATCGCCTCCTGCCATTGCCAACAGGAAAGGGGTACGATCGACATGCCCGGGTGCAACCAAATCTTCAAAATAAACCACGATCCGGTTCAGACCGCCCGAAGCGCCTAAGCCATTGCCAGTGAAAAAGAAGGCCAGGAACAGAACCACGCCTAAAAGGGCGCCCCCCAGGTATGGATTTACGTAGGGTCGGGCATCCCCCCG
The DNA here is from genome assembly GCA_046485135.1 of Anaerolineales bacterium. Classification (GTDB taxonomy): domain Bacteria; phylum Chloroflexota; class Anaerolineae; order Anaerolineales; family UBA4823; genus CAZAQS01. The sequence continues at coordinate 67,908 of JAWOHN010000044.1, forward strand.
ATCCAATACCCGCTTAAGAGAAAAAACACGTTTGCCAGAATTGGCTGAAGCAACAGTGCTCATGATACAGCTTCCTCCTCAGTTAATTCAAATACTTCGACTTCATCCCAGCCAAGCATCATCGCCTGGATGCTGGCTAAAGGTGAATGACCTGTTGTAGTTAGATATACGTGCATGACCACAAAGGCTGCAAACAGCCAGGCAACCAAGGTATGGAATGGCGCCAGGAAAGGCAAGCCGCCCAACCAGTTGGTGATATTTGGCCAGCGCTGGGCTCCCCACATCAAAGCGCCGGTGATAATCTGCAGGGGCAACAAGATATTCAATATGGCAAAATAGGTCACTTGCTGCAATGGGTTAAGCTTCTTATCAGGAGTCTTCTCAAAGGGGTGTTTATCGCCTTTGAAAATTCCGCGCAGGTAAAAGCGCGCCTGGACAATGGCTTGATCGAAAAAGCCCAATGGACGGGGTAGGAACTGCTGGATCTCACCACTGACCAGGTGATAAAACAGGGACAGACCCGCGTTTATAACCAGCAGGGCAGCCAGGATATTGTGCACCAGGACCACGTAGCGGAAGCTAAACAGCCCAAAGGTATCTGGTTTATGGATAACAAGACCGGTAAAGATCAAACCCAGGATGACAAAGGTCTGCAACCAATGCCAAAAGCGCTCGTACACCGCATACATATAAACTTTCTTCAACTTAGGGGTATGACTTGGGCGGCGCATAGAGGTAAAGAAACGCAGCCCACCATGCAGAACAACGCCAAACATGGTCCCAAGAAATACCAACCCGCCAGCCAGGTCTACCCAAGCGACACTGTCATGACCGAGTACGTAAAGGTTAGACTCCCGAGTCAGCGGCTGGTAGTAGAGTGCACCTGCCTCGGTTTGATACATCCTGCCATTGTTCAGGGTATTGGATGAGGCCACAAATTCGGGCAGCACATCGCCAGGTGTATAGGAAGATAACAAAATTGGCTGAGTCACCCGGGAGTTGGTCCCATGACAGGCCTGGCAATCCCTGATAGCCCAATCACCACCGGCTACAGTGTGATTGATGCTATATGGTTGGACCTCACCGACAATACGGGGGTTCTCCAGGCCCAATTGGCTTAAGCGGGCCGTGATCAGATCTAACTTGGCCTGGTTGTCCAATACCAGCTCGCTTTCAGCTAAGCTTCCGTCTCCATTCTGGTCAAAGGCAGCCATAATTTCAGCCGGATAGCGGTCTCCTTCGAGCCAGGCAGAGGCCAGATCAACCTGGCGGACCGGTCGTTCAGGGTTTCCATAGACCCAAAACCAGGAGGTGATCAAGTTAAAGGGAGCGATCTTGCTGTTCCCATCGACATCGGTTTGGGGCATTAAGATGGGCTGGTAGCCTGTGACCAGAGAAGTCATTGGGTTTACGCCGCCTGGCTCCAATCCCCGGCATTCCGTATTCGGGGAGACGTCCGCGGTGACTACAGTCCAATCATATTGCTGAAAAGCCGCAGAATACATTTGCGGGATATGGCATGTCTCGCAGCTCACCACTTCCATGTGGCGATCTTGATAGGGCAACCAGGTATGGGTGCTCAGGGCGTCATGACAAGATTCGCAGCGCCGCATGGTGTTCTTCAAATCCGGGCTGACCGTGCTCTGAGCACTCTGGCCGCGGGCGAACTGGTGCAAAGGTTGGTATAAATATTCACCTAACTCTAACCGGCGCGGGTCAAAGATCAGATGTTCGGGACGCGAGCTTTCCGCCTCTTGGAAGTAAACCGGGTTGTTCAGTGAGAAATGGCAATCGGTACAGTTCACGGCACGCTCGGCATGAATATCCCAGGAGCGGGTTAACTTGGCTTTGTCCGCCAGGTTCAAACCAGAATCCGACAGCCGCTGAGGCGAGATGATCTGCCCTGTGGTTTGCGTGCGCCATTGCTCTGCGCTACAAGCGGATAAAATAACCGGCTCACGCAGAGTATCGTGGACCAGGCCGTGGCACTGCCCGCAATTATCGTTGGTGGGGTCCTGGATCTGCACGAACTCAGCGTCCAGCAAGCCATCGTCAGTAAACGCGTCGGCCCGGTATTGGTATGCGCCATTCACCCGGTCAACGATCCCACTTTGCAGCAAAGTGGCAGTATTCGCCCAACGGAAATTGCCCGCCTGAAGCTCATCGATGCGGGCCTGGTTATCGGGGGCAGACGTGTGGCAAAGGAAGCAATTCATCTCCACCGTTCCCGATCGTTCCCAATCCCAGGCTGTCAGCTGACCAGTGTGCGGGTCCTGCACATTCGTTTCAGGGTCACCCGAAGTCACCGGCAAATCCGATAGCGGGCGACCATCGCGAGCCGTGGCGGCTGGGCCGCCGCCGACATGGAATGATCCCAGCTGCCTGATCCAATCTGCAGTGCCCAGATCGATGCGCTCGTCTCCTTGGGGGGAAAGGTAACGGTAGATCAAGGGGTTCCATTTCCCAAATAACCCGGGGCTGCTGTCCCAAGATCGCCCACCGGTAACATCACCTGGTGCACTGAAATCTTCCAGACCTAAATCTGCATGATAGCTATGCTGCTCGATAAAAGCGGTATCATGGCATGCGCCACAGGTTTGTAGAGTGGATACCGCTTTCCCGCTGGTAAGCACATTTTCACCACTTTCATCCAGCAAGGCAAAGGTGGGATGAATGGGTGAGATCTGAGCGGGCCCGCTATCCAGCGATTTCGCAAATGCCAGGCTACCCGTTATGATAAAAATCGCTATCAGAGCTATGCTGAAGGCGAAAACCGTGTAGGCGCCCCGGGGACGAGATGATAAGAAGCAGGTCAACTTTGTCATCATTCTTATGCTCATTACGTTTACCTGGGTGTATTGCTAAATCGACCGCCCCATTGCATTGGGTCTCCGGGATAGCCCAATGCCACCCAATCCAGGCGACCTTCTGAGCTGTGGCAGGATTTGCATTGCAATGCGTTATCCGCCGGGGCAATCATATGGGATAGAGACCAATACATCTCTGTTTCAGCAAAACCATATTCGCCGCTGTAAGCCATGTTGGTGGCCTCGGCTCCCGCGCGCAGAGCGATATCCCAATCAAATGTATCCCAAAAACCGCCCTCCCCGGCTGTCATGGGCTGCAACAAGTAGTTATAGACTGCATCGTACGGTTGCTTTCCACGATGTACCTTGAAAGGCCAGATTTTTGCTTCTGGGTCTGAAATATCACCATCTAACGTGTTGATCTGTGTTACCTGAGTGGGGTCGATGATATCCCCAAAGAGATAGCGATCTTTAGCGCCTTTGTACCAGTAATATTCCGGTGTAAAACCCGATTCATACACAAAACTTCCCTTGACCTTTAGGTAAGCGTGGGGATCTTCTGGCAAGTCTTGCCCGGCTGTGGACCAGTCCCAATACATCTTGGTGGGTTCAATGACTGCCCCAGTTGGGACATGACAGGTCTGGCATGCAACGGCATTGGCGTGCGCATTAATACGCGCATCACTGTGCAAGTTCTCTGAATGGCAGTCTGAACAGGCAACCTGGTTTTCGCGATCCAGGGAGACGGAGATGGCCCGGCCGCGGATATCATGATCCTGCGCCTGGTGACAATCGATGCATTGGAAATCATGACCGCCCATATGGATATCCAGGCTGGCAGAGGGGAAATACAGGGTCTGGTCCATGTCACCGTGCTTGACCGCGTTTCCACCGCCACCATTGAAATGGCAAGAACCGCAATTTTCCCGGGTAGGTGAACCAACACTTTGGGCAGAGGCCAGCAGGTCCACGCCCTCAACCGGAAGGCCACCGCGTCCCTTGACATATCCGCCAGAGAGATCGTGGCACACCAGGCAGTCAACATTTTCCTGCACAGAAAAGTCAAAGTCCGCATCGAACCATCCATAACCGGCATGGCAGGAGGTGCAAGAAGGCCAGTTCGACTGGATGCCCAGACAAAAATTGTTCAGCGAGTTCTTCTTGCCGATGGTGACCGGTTCATCTCTTCCTTCCAACTGGTAAGGCTTGCTTTCCCAGGTCCAATGCACCGTCTGCATGAGATCCTGCGCAGCGTCAGGATGGCACTCCAGGCAGGCCCGGGTTACATCAGAGCCTGTTTCAAACGGTCCTGCAAGCAAATCCGTATGATTTGTATGGGGAGATTTTTTGGGGACAACCGCCCAAGGGTCATCGGCTGCCCGAGTATCTTTCGGAATTAACAAGATCACCGGCACAGCAATACTCAGCAGGGTAAAGACCAGTCCAAAGATCCAGATATACTTTGCACTTCTGATTTTGTCGGCAATGCGCATTGCCTCTCCTCTTATTCTTCCGAGAGCTCTAGCAGGTTGGCGCGATAGTTGATCCGATCGCGCAAGACAGTTAACAAGGTATCCAGCGCCTCGATCAAGCGGTGGTCGGTCAGGGTGTATTCGACGCTGGCACCTTGTCGCTCAGCGCGCACCAGACCGCGCTCTTTCAAAATTTTCAAATGGCGAGACGCGGCCGGCTGGCTGATGCCGACATTGGAGGCCAGATCGCCGACATTCAGGCTTTGCTCCGAAAGCGCATAAAGAATAAGCAAGCGCTTTGAATCTGCCAGAGCAGAACATAACTCAGCATGCAATTCGGATATTTGATGGGCCAAATTGATATTATCCATATTTTCTTTTATCCATGTATTCACTTATACGTATATATCTCAATGCACAAGTATACTAATATGGTGTTAACCTTGCTAGTGAAATACGTCACACGCGCGTATTACATTAATCATAAATAAATCACCTTCTCAAGATATTCAACAACCAGATGGAGCATCAAGAGGGAATATGCCAATCGGCAGTCTCAGGGATGACAGTTAGCACTACCCAAAATGAACAAACCGCAACATAATGAAACAAGGATATTTCCATCCATTTTTTACCTAACTTCTCGAATAAGGAGGCAAAATATGCCCGTTAAGGGATGGATCGAGGTAAATGAAAGATATTGCAAAGGGTGTGAGCTGTGTGTGGAGGCCTGCCCGCAAAATGTACTCATTATCGATATGGAGCACCTGACACCAAAAGGCTACCACCCTGTCATGCTTAACGAAGTTGAAAAAAGCTGCACCGGCTGTGCCATTTGTGCACTGGTTTGTCCAGAAGCAGCCCTAACAGTATTCCGCGAGACACCCGTGCGCGCGGGCCAAACAGCAGAATAGGAGTTATCGTATGGCTCGAGAACTGCTTGAAGGAAACCTGGCAATGGCTGAAGCCGCGGTGCGCGCGGGCTTAGAAGCCTATTTTGGTTATCCAATCACTCCCCAAACAGAAATACTGGAATGGCTCTCACACCGAATGCCTGAATTAGGGCGGGCTTTTTTGCAGGCAGAGAGCGAAGTTGCTGCCGTCAACATGGTCTACGGAGCTGCCTGCACCGGCGCCAGGGTCATGAGCTCATCATCCAGCCCTGGGGTATCGCTGATGATGGAAGGTCTTTCCTATATCGCCGGCACGGAGATCCCAGCAGTTTTGATCGATGTTGTGCGGGGGGGTCCTGGTCTGGGAAATATCGCTCCTTCACAAGGAGACTACAACCAGATCGTACATGGCGGCGGTCATGGCGATTATCACCCGATTGTGTTGGCTCCCGCCAGCGTTCAGGAAGCTATTGATCTGGTGGTAATGGCATTTGATCTGGCTGAAAAATACCGCACCATTACCATTGTCATGGCGGATGGGAGCATTGGACAAATGATGGAGCCGGCTGAGTTACCTCCCATGCGGCCGATTAAAAAAGACAGACCAGATTGGGCTGTAGATGGATCCCCAGATCGAGACCGGCGTTTCCTTTCATCGATTTATATCAATCCGGAAGAGGAAGAGGTCTGCAACTACCGGTTGATGGAAACCTGGAATCGCATCCAGGAAAATGAGATTCGCTTCCGAGAATATTACCTGGACGATGCTGAGATCGTTGTGGTGGGTTTTGGAACAGCCGGCAGGATTGCGTTATCCGCTGTCCGCAGCGCCAGGGCAGAGGGCATCCCGGTTGGGCTGCTACGCCCGATCACCTTGAGTCCCTTCCCGGCTGCCCAAGTCAGCGAACTTGCTAAGACCGCTCAAACCATTCTGGTTGTCGAGATGAACGCTGGTCAGATGCTCGCAGATGTGCAGTTGCATTCCAGCGGGCGTGTTCCAGTGGAGTTTTACGGACGGATGGGCGGCATGGTTCCCTTCCCAGATGAGATCCTGGCAGAGATCCAACGTGTGGCTCGCGGACCAGTGGTCCCAAATGGCGATCCCCGCCGAGCCTGGATGAAACGCTTTAAGCCTGGACGAAACTGAGGTAGAGAGGAGATTCTATATGGCAACTGCATTAACCAGCCAGGTGGTCTATGAACGACCCGAATCCTTGGCAGATACCCCTACCACGTATTGCCCGGGTTGCACCCATGGTGTAGCCCACCGCCTGGTAGCGGAGGTATTGGATGAAATGAATTTACGCGAAAGCGCTATCGGCGTTGCTCCGGTGGGTTGCTCCGTTTTCGCTTACAACTTTTTTAATGTCGATTTTGTTCAAGCCGCTCATGGGCGCGCTCCGGCCATGGCAACTGGCATCAAACGCGTGCTCCCTGATCGGACCGTCTTTACGTACCAGGGAGATGGCGACCTGGCTTCTATTGGGATGAGCGAGATTATGCACGTGGGTATGCGCGGTGAAAATATCACCGTGATATTCATCAATAATGCAATCTACGGAATGACCGGCGGGCAGATGGCGCCCACGACCTTGCCGGGTCAAAAGACGTCCTCTTCACCAAACGGGCGTGACGTTGAGCAGACGGGTTACCCCGCCCGCATGGCAGAAGTTTTGTCGACCCTGGATGGATCTGGCTATGTTGTCCGGCGCAGCCTGCATGATCCAAAAAACATCCGCCTGGCAAAGAAAGCCATTCGCATGGCCTTTGAAACCCAACAACGAGGCCTGGGATTCTCCATGGTGGAGTTGCTCTCTACCTGCCCAACCAACTGGGGTTTTACTCCAACACAAGCGTTGGAATGGTTGGTGGAACATATGATCCCTGCATACCCGTTGGGTGATTACAAAGTTAATCCAGCCCTGGCAGGGTTAAAGCTGTAGCAGGTCAGAGGAGAATAGTCATGCAAACTGAAGTCATATTTGCCGGATTTGGAGGGCAAGGCGTCCTCTTTGCAGGACAGCTTTTGGCTTATGCAGCTTTGGATGCGGGAAAAGAAGTAACCTGGATCCCATCTTACGGCCCTGAAATGCGCGGCGGCACAGCCAATTGCACCGTCGTTGTTGCAGATGAAGAGATCGGATCCCCACTCGTCCGCAATCCCCAGGCTGCCATTGTTATGAATCTGCCATCCCTGGATAAATACGAGCCAATGGTAGCTTCAGGAGGCGTTCTGATTGCGAACTCTTCCTTGACCAATCGCGAGGCGCAAAGAGATGATCTGGATTGCGTCTTCATACCGGCCAATGAAATCGCCGAAGAGATCGGGAACAAGCGCTTGATCAATGTGATCATGCTGGGTGCGCTGCTGGCTAAGCTGCCGGTGTTGCCTTTTGAGGCCATTGAGCAGGCCTTAGAGAACCATCTTCCTGAACGACATAAGCGCCTGCTGCCGATGAACCTGGAAGCGCTGCGCAGAGGCGCAGCTTACGCCAGGGGAGAAACTGAAAAAATCGGTTAAGAAACCAAAAGAAAATTGAAAGCGTTTTCAAAACAAGTGCGAGAGTTGGGACTCTCGCACTTGTTTTTAGATATTTTTGGCTAGGACAAAGCTACTTACAGATCTTCCGCAATGCTCACACCCTGGTGTTTGAGGGCAGCGTGGGCAGCAGCCAGGCGGGCGACAGGTACGCGGAATGGTGAGCAACTCACGTAGTTATTGCCTACCATATGGCAGAACTCAATTGAGTTCGGGTCACCGCCATGCTCGCCGCAAATGCCGACTTCCAAACCTGTGCGAGTAGCCCGGCCACGGGTGACGGCAATGTCCATCAAATCTCCGACGCCATCACGATCGATGGTCTGGAAGGGATTCACCGGCAGGATGCCATCTTCCACGTATTTGAGCAGGAAATTCCGCTCTGCGTCATCACGGCTGTACCCATAGGTCATCTGGGTCAAGTCATTGGTGCCAAAGGAGAAGAATTCAGCGATTTCAGCAATCTCACCGGCGGTCACACAAGCACGGGGAATCTCGATCATCGTTCCAAACTTATATTCGAAGCTGACTTTCTTCTCATCCATAACTGCTTTGGCAATCCGCTCAAGGCGGGGCTGGATGAATTTCAATTCATTGATATGCCCTGTCAGGGGGATCATAACTTCTGGCTTGGCTTTGACGCCCTTCAGGGTCACATTGGCAGCGGCTTCAAAGATGGCTCGCACCTGCATTTCAACGATTTCCGGCATCATGATGCTCAAACGGACACCACGCAATCCCATCATCGGGTTGCTCTCGTGCAAAGCCTGAACATTCGCCAGGAGCATTTCTTTTTCTTCCAGGCCTTCTTGCACGCCTTTAACCCGCATGGTAACCACTTCCTCCAAAAGTTCTTCTTGAGAGGGCAGGAATTCGTGCAGGGGTGGGTCGATCAAGCGAATAATGACCGGACAGCCATCCATCGCTTCGAACAGACCTTCAAAGTCTGCCCGCTGGTAAGGAAGCAGCTCATCCAGGGCGCTCACCCGCCCCTCACTGGTTTTGGCGAGGATCATGCGCTGGACGATCGGCAAGCGCTCGGCCTCAAAGAACATATGCTCGGTCCGGCAGAGACCAATGCCAACTGCGCCATAGGAACGTGCTCGCTGAGCATCCTTGGGATAATCGGCGTTCGCCCACACCTGCAGGCCGCGAGTCGGCCAGCCTTCAGGGGCTTTGCGGATGCCAGGAGTGGCGCAAATCTCATCAGCCCATTTGAGCAAGGTCAGTAGGTCGGTTTGCTCTTCCAGGGTCGGGGAAATGGTCGGCATCTGTCCTGCGAATACTTCGCCACTGGTCCCATCCACTGAGATCCATTCGCCTTCTTTGATGACGTTGCCGTGAACGGTCATTTGTCGTTTTTCCAGGTCGATGCGGATGGCAGCCGCGCCGACAATACAGGGGACGCCAAACTGGCGGGCAACCACAGCTGCATGAGAGGTGGCGCCACCTTCGCTGGTCAAGATGCCTTTGGCAGCCAGCATACCATGAACGTCATCCGGCTTGGTGAAAGGCCGGACCATGATCACATCCTGGCCATGCTCTTTGGCCATCTTTTCGGCCGTATCAGCGTCAAAATATACCTGGCCTACTGCCGCGCCGGGGGATGCATTTACACCTGTAGCCAGGACACGCTCTTTTTGCCGGGCTTCAATTTTTGCATTATCATCAAAACGGGGATGCAGCAATGTATCTACCTGAGCAGAGGTGACCCGCAGAATGGCCTGTTCCTTGGAGATCAAGCCCTCGTTGAACATATCCACAGCAATGGAGACCTCTGCTTTGGCTGTGCGCTTTCCGTTACGGGTCTGCAGCATCCACAGCTTACCCCGCTCGATGGTGAACTCGACATCCTGCATGTCTTTGTAGTGTTGCTCGAGACGGTCAGTGATGTCCATAAATTCCTGGTAGACCGAGGGCATCACTTCCGCCAATTTATCAATTTTCTCAGTATTGCGGATACCTGCCACGACGTCTTCACCCTGTGCGTTCAACAGGTAATCGCCGTACATCATTTTCTCGCCGGTAGCCGGGTCGCGCGTGAAGGCCACTCCCGTACCGGAATCCCAACCCATATTCCCAAAGACCATGGTTTGGATATTGACAGCGGTGCCCAGGTCATGGGCAATGCCAGCTGCGTTGCGGTAGTCTACCGCCCGTTTACCGTTCCAAGATCCAAAGACCGCTTCCGTTGCCAGGCGCAGCTGCTCATAAGGGTCTTGCGGGAAACCACTGGCGCGATGTTCTTTGACTACAGCTTTAAACGTTTCAGTTATTGCTTTCCAATCATCAGCAGTCAGATCTGTGTCTGCTTTTACGTTTTTCTTTGCTTTATATTCGTGCAAAGGACCTTCGAATGCTTCATCTGGGATGCCCAAAACGACCGAGCCAAACATCTCCACCAGGCGCCGGTACAAGTCGTATACGAACCTTTCATCACCGGTTGCTGCTACCATCCCTGCGGCAGTCTGATCGTTCAGACCGATGTTCAAAACAGTATCCATCATACCCGGCATGGAGAACTTAGAGCCAGAGCGGCAGGAAACCAACAAGGGCATCTCAGGATCGCCAAATTTTTTCCCGGTAGCTTTCTCAACCTCTTTCATCGCTGCGAGCTCTTGCTCCCACATCCCTGTGGGGAATTGGTTTCCTCGGGCGAGGTACTCGTTGCAAGCCTCTGTCGTGACGGTGAATCCAGGGGGAACCGGCACACCAATGCGCGTCATTTCTGCCAGATTGGCTCCTTTACCGCCCAGTAAAGAGCGGACGCCTTCCCAAGAACCGCCAACGTATGCCTCTGCCTGGTCTACTTCTGAAAATAAATAGACCCATTTTTTATCTGTCATTTTGATCCTCCGAAAAATAGTATGTTTTATATGGGTCTTCCAGTTCGGCGACCAGCCATCTCAGACTTGGGGTGTATGAGGGTATTCGATATCCTCATACACCCCAAATCTGGATACTCGTTCATTCCACTGGGAAGAACCATTTATTTATTGCACCAGCACTATAGTTTACCACAAGGGGGATTGTTACTATTAGAACTTACGCATTACGAAGAAAAAAATTGGAAATTGGGGTGTTGAGTTAGCGTGCTGACGTACCGTCATCCCCCGAGAGTCTCAAACCCAACAATTCGTGAACCTCCACCGGTTGGCGCTTCCCTTTCAAAATGAGTGGCTCAAGCGAACGGACCTGAACCTGATTGGCAACTTTTTCAAAAGCCTGCCTGCTGATTAAGATTTGCCCGGTTCCAGCCGACTCCTGGATACGCTTGGCAGTATTGACCACATCGCCAATGGCGGTGTAGTTTACCCGCGCTTCAGTCCCAACCAAACCGAGAACCGCCTCCCCTGTATGGATTCCTATCCGAAAGAATAACCGAAATTCTGGCGGCAGGTCTCTGTGTAGCGCCAACACCGCCTGTTGAATATTCAGGGCTGCTCGGGTTGCCCGCAAAGTATGATCAGGCTGGGGCACCGGCGCGTTGAACCAGGCCATAATGGCATCCCCCATGAACTTGTCAATTGTGCCATACTGATCCATTACCGCGTTGACCGCCACTGATAGGTACTGGTTTAGGATAGACATCAGGCGTTCGGGTGGGACTGTCTCACTAAAACTGGTAAAACCCTCCACATCGGCAAATAAGGCAGTGATCTCGGTGCGCAGGCCGCCCAATTTTAGTTGGTCTGGATCTAACTGTTCAATCACTTGCGGAGGCACCATCCTACCAAACAACCTCTGCTGGCCCTCCAAGCGTTTCTTTTCGGTAAGATCATCAAAGACGATGGCAACTCCTTGTAATTGATCAACCCTATCTTGCAAGGGAGATAGGTTAAAGCTCAAAGTGACCGTCCCGCGCTGGGGGCATGGTCTGGTCATCTCCAGACCAACCCGTTGCTTTTCCTTTATCCTCACGGAGGGCAGGTGCTCAGAAAGCTCGTCGATGAAAGATGGCAACACTTCGCTTAGGCTTTTACCAATGATCTCCTGTGAAGCAACTCCCAAAATCCGCTCGCTCGCTCGATTACAGAGGGTAATCTGTTCTCCAAGATCTGTGGTAATCACACCGCTAGCCATGGAGGCAAAGACATTGTCCATCAGGCGCTTGAGCTCACGAACCTCCTCAAACGATTTTCTGACAGACTCGTACATGCGCGCGTTATCAATGGCTACAGCTGCCTGATTGGCAAATGCTGACAACAATCCCAGTTTTTCGGAGGTGAAGATACCTGAGCGAATCCGGTTGTCGACGTAAATCACCCCGGTGGTTTCGCCTTTCACCTTCAAAGGGACGCACAGAATTGCGCGGAGATTATGGACGATAATACTTTGTTGAGTATCAAAGCGCGGGTCTTGTTGGGCATTCGTTGTCAATATCGGTTGGCCATCCTCAAAAACACGCTTGATGATCGTCTGGCTTAAAGCCAGATCAGCCTCTTCAATCGATTCTTGTTCCCAATTCCGTGCTATCTGGGGGACCAGCTCGCCAGTACTTGGTCCATCTGCTCTCAGCATCAAAACGCCTCGTTCTGCCCCGGTCAAGCTGACTATGGCGTCCATCACCACGCACAACACTTCGCTCAG
>JAWOHN010000163.1:0-6649 GCA_046485135.1 Anaerolineales bacterium
CGGGAGAACAGGTCGCGACCGTGAACATCGGTACCAAACCAGTAGCGAGCGCTGGGCGGCTGGAATTGATTGTCGGAAAGGGCGTTCGGGTCATGGGGTGAAACGAACGGCCAGATAAGCACCAGCAACACGACCATCACCAGGAAACACGCACTGACGTTGGCCGGACGGTTTTTGTGGAATCGTCGCCAGGCGCGTTGGTTTGGAGTGAGACTTGTCATCGGTACCGCGAGTTCAAACCGTCCGATGGAGTTGCGGGGTACGCGTGACAGATGGGGGTCGCCTGGTTGTCGCACGAATGGTCAGCGGGCAATTGCCAGCGATCGCTTTTAGCGGTACGCTTGCTCTTGCTCGCTGTCCTTACAGTTGCGGGACAGCGCCGGACTTTCACCGGCTTCGCCTTAGCAGAGCTATCAGCCTTCCCATCCGGGGGTAAGGCACCCTGAGCGTGGTTATTCAGTTGTAAAGATATTTTACGCCTTGTTCCAGGCAGCGTCAAGCCTGTGGGCGCTTTTGTTTAGAACGCTGCTGCAAAACTACCAATCACCATCGAGAGGATAATCAAGACTCCAATGACAATGGCAATGATTTGTTTGGTTCGCATCTGGCGCTGTTCTCGCCGGGATGGCGTTTTCTTTTTCTTGGTTGCCATAAAAACTCCTCTTTCTTATAGGAGAGTATACCTTAAATTCCGTGTAACTGTTCAGGCTAAAATCTTCGCAGGGAGAAAATCCAAAAACAGGTGTGCGTGGGGGCGTACACCCCCACCTGGTTAGTGGATTTTTCATTCTAAATGCGCCTTGATGGCTTCGGCAACTTTGCGAGGCAGGCCTGGCACCGCTTGCAGCTCCTCGAGCGAAGCCGCTTCGATGTTCTTAATCGAGCCAAAGTGGTTTAAGAGCTGTTTGCGTCGTTTGGGACCAATCCCGGGGATAGAATCCAGGCGTGAGGCCACGCCGGCTTTGTCGCGCCGCTGTCGATGGGACGTGATGGCAAAGCGGTGGGCTTCATCGCGCACCCGCTGGACCAGGTATAGGCCCTGTGACTGGCGCGGCAGCAGGATGGGGAAGGGCATCTGGGGCAGGAAGATTTCTTCATGTTGTTTGGCCAGGGAGGCGACGGGCACCCGCCCGCTTAATCCAAAGTGCTCCAGCACCGCCACTGCCCGGCTGAGCTGGCCTTTTCCGCCATCGACCAGCAGCAGGTCAGGCAGCAGGGCGAAAGCCGGGTCGGGCTTTTTCCCAGGAGCCTCACTGGCCTCGTGTGTTGCCTGCCAGCGATTGAAGCGCCGCAGCAGGACTTCCTCCATGCTGGCAAAGTCATCCGGACCTACCACACTGCGGATGTTAAAGCGCCGGTAGAGTTTCTTGGAGGGGGTGCCCTGCTCGAAGACGACCATGCTGCCCACTGCGGCAGTGCCTTGGGTGTTGGAGATGTCGTAGCATTCGATGCGGTTGGGCGGGCTTTCCAGTCCCAAAGCCTCCTGAAGCTCCACCAGGGCCTGCGTCTGGCGGTGGCGGTCAGCCTGCCACTGCGCTTTAAGGGAGGCCAGTGTATCTGCTGCATTCTCCGCCGCCATCTGGATCAGCTCCTCCTGGGGTCCATGTTTGGGCACTTTCAGCTCGACCGCGTTCCCGCGCCGGTTGCTCAGCCATTGTTTGATGATCTGAGCTTCTTCCACTTCCTGCGGCAAGAGCAACTGGGGCGGCACGATTGGGGCCTGGTCATAGAACTGCTTGATGAACTCGGCCATGACGTTTGCGTCGGGGAGATCGTGGGTACCTTCCATCAGAAAATAATCGCGCCCGATCAGCTTGCCGCCTCGGATGAAGAAGATCTGCATGCAGGCTTCTCCCTCTGAGCGGGCCATGGCGATCACATCTGAGTCGATATATTCGCTGGAGAGCACTTTTTGACGCTCGACGACTTTCTCGATGGCTAAGATCTGGTCACGGAAGCCGGCAGCCCGCTCGAATTCCAGCTTTTCGGCGGCAGCTTCCATTTCAGCTTGCAGACGCTGGACGATCGGCTCTGTACGCCCTTCCAGAAACTGGCATAGGTCGCTGATCATCTGCCGGTATCCAGCTTGGTTGATTGCCCCGATACACGGCGCAGTACACAGCTTGATGTCGAAATACAGGCAAGCGCGCTCGTCCTGCCCGGTGATGACCCGATCACAAGTCAGGTAAGGGAAAATCCGCCTGAGCACATCCAGGGTCTGGTGAACCGCCCACACACTGGTGTACGGGCCGTAGTAGCGAGAGCCATCCTCAGCCATCTGGCGGGTTACGGTAACCTTCGGGAACGGTTCCGCCCAATGGACCTTAATGTAAGGATAACGCTTGTCATCTTTCAGGCGCACGTTGTAGTGCGGGCGGTGCTTTTTGATCAGCGTCATCTCCAGGATCAAGGCTTCCAATTCTGAGCCGACCACGATCCAATCGATATCGGTGATATTCTTGACCAGATGGCGCGTTTTGAGGTCCGGATACCCGCCGCTCAGGCGGTTGTTGTGAAAGTAAGAGCGCACCCGGTTGCGCAGATTGTTAGCCTTACCAATGTAAATGACCCGCCCGGATTCATCCTTCATCAGGTAACAGCCGGGTTTGGTGGGAAGGTTTTCCAATAAGGCTTTCAGGTGATCGCTAATTTCCATCGCACAATGATTCTAACATGAGTGATCTGTGCGAGGCAAATGGGGCTGCCCGGCAGTGACATCGTCCAATAAATGGGTTGCGCAGGTCCATCTCGCCGATGCAGACTTTGGGGATGCTATTCTTTCCAAGAGGCTTATAATTAACGCATGACCCTCCAACACCAGGAACCATTGGAGATCGTAGCCGGGGAGCTGTTACGCCGGCGTGGACTGCGCCTGGCGGTGGCGGAATCCTGTACAGGGGGACTGATCGGTCATCGTCTGACCAATATTCCCGGGTCGTCCGATTACTACATGGGCAGCGTGACCGCTTATGCCTACGAAGCCAAAGTGCGCCTGCTGGGGGTAAGCTGGTCAAGCCTGGAGACGTTCGGGGCGGTCAGCCGGGAGGTAGCCATTGAGATGGCGCGCGGTGTGCGTACGAACCTGAATGCAGATATCGGCTTGTCCGTCACCGGGATCGCCGGGCCGGGGGGCGGCAGCGCAGAGAAACCGGTTGGGTTGACCTGGATCGGCTTTAGCAGCTTAGACGTCGACGATGCTCGCCAATTCATCTGGCAGGGCGACCGGTTGCAAGTGAAGGAACAGTCCGCCGAGGCCGCCCTGCGCATATTGGTGGATTATCTACAGAAGGTGAACGATGGAACCTGTTGAAGTTACCGCGCGCTATGATAAGGAAGGCAAAGTGACCCCGCTGCGCTTTACCTGGCAGGACAGGGAATACGTGGTGGAGGGCACCGGCAGGCGCTGGCAGGCGCAGGATGGTTTGCACCTGCTGGTGATGGCTGCCGGTGAGCGGGTCTTCGAGCTATTGTTCGTGCCCGTGGAAGGGCGCTGGTACATTAAGGCGCGCGGACCGTATGCCAACCGGCTGGCGTGATTCTGATGTTTCAACCTTTGGAGCATGATGATCGAGATCAAGGATTTCCAAAAGAACATTGACTGGCATACCACGTTGGATATCCCATTATTGATTGTGGATAGTGGGGAAATCGCGGCAGCGCTGATCTCGACGCTCTGCTCGTAGCCTTCAGCGATATGCTCCACTTCGCCTGCCAGATTTTCCCGGTAGCCGGAGATGATTCCCCTGGAAGAAGGAATAGGAGTCTTTGCCGGGTGGATCCAATCACGGCTGCGCCGGATGAATACAGAATATCTGTTACGCCTCAACGGGATCAGTGATGCTCCGGATGGTGAAAGCCGCTCCCAGTCTTTTTCTGAAACCTACCCGCGTGAACGCGGGTTATGGGTGCTGGCTGTCATTGGATGCCTGGCAATAGGTTTGGGACGGCAAGTAATTAAGCGGGTGAAGCCCACTCGTGCCAAGAGGCCCCGCTAATACTGCTCCTGTATCAGTTTGCAGGGGCGTCCACTGGAGATGCTTGTATCCTGTTGGAGGATAAGCAATGGCTGATATGAAAGCCTATATACAAGCTTTACTGGTAACCAACCCCATGATTGAGCCGGTTGTCCATACGGCGATTCAGGCACTGCAACTTCCTTTGGGGAGCCGTGGATTGGACGCGGGTTGCGGCATCGGCCTGCAGACCACGCAATTGGCGGAAGCAGTTGGTCCTGCCGGGCATATCACCGGTCTCGACCTGTCCCCTGAACTGTTAAGCTATGCCAGTGGATTGGTGGAGAAGGCTGGCCTGGCAGAACGCATCGCCTTTGAAGAGGGAGACGTGCGAGCGCTGCCCTTCGATGAAGACAGCTTTGATTGGGCATGGAGCAAGGATTGTGTGGGATATGCCCCTCTGGAACCCGTGCCCCTACTGAAGGAATTGACGCGGCTGGTTAAGCCGGGTGGCGTGGTAGCTATCCTGGCATGGTCATCACAGGTGTTGTTGCCGGGGTATCCTCTCTTGGAAGCCCGTCTGAATGCAACATCGGTGGGGATGGCGCCTTTCGCAATGGGGAAGAAAGCGGAGCTGCATTTTCTGCGAGGGCTGGGCTGGTTCCGTGAAGCAGGTCTGAAAAAACGCAGCGCACGGACTTTTGTCGGCCAGGCTCATGCTCCGCTGTCTGATGAGATACGCCGCGCTTTGATAGCCCTGTTTGAGATGCGCTGGTCAGGGGTAGAGCCGGAGCTATCAGTAGAGGATCGGACAGCTTACCAGCGTCTTTGCCTGCCATCCTCCCCGGATTTCATTGTGAACCATCCGGATTACTATGCTTTCTTCACTTACTCGATGTTTTGGGGCAGGGCTGGGTGAAGGGTGGGGTAAAATATTAGCTTCAGGCCGCCTGGAAAATAAATCAACGCGCAAAATCCCCTATATGTGGGTGTTGTATTTGAGGATGGCCCATATTTGGGGCTTGCAATCCAGCCTCTTTTCCTGTATTCTATACATAGTAAACAAATATTGCCTTATTAATAGTATTTAAGCAAACCGCCAAAAGTAAATTCACAAACTCATAAGTAAATCCAGCGGTTTGCTCCAGTGATTGGCCGTTTGAAACAATATCTTTGTTAAATTATTTCCGGCCAATCACCTAGTGGGAAACTAGGTCAAAAATATCCGTAACCTTATTGATAGATTTTATTTGAAAATACCAGATATCAGCTTGGTTGTAACCGGAGCCTTGTTTGCCTGCCGCCTGCTCATCATTGAAAAAAGAGCCATCACAATAAAAGGAGAACCGCTATGAAGTACATCATTTCCATCATCCTGGCCGTCGCGATCCTTGTTCCACCCCTGCTATCGATCTCGGGGACGAGCGCACAGGCTTCGACCATACCCACATTCTTGATTGTCAGCGTGGTCGAGGATGGGTCTGTGACCATCAAGACCAGCAATTTTCCAGCGAACCGTACCTTTACCGCCCGCATGGGCGCGATCGGCACCCGCGCAATCGGTGGGACGGTGGTAGGTACGCTGGATTCAGGCGCCGGAGGAGCGTTGACGGCCACCTTCAACATTCCGGATGGCTTGAAGGGCTCCTACCAGATCGCTATTCGCCTGGACAGTACCACCGGTGGGTATTTTGCTTACAACTGGTTTTATAACGCCACCACGGCTGCTCCCGGCACGCCAGCTCCTACACCGGCGCCTGGTACACCGGCGCCTACCCCATATGTTGGCATCCCCTCCTTCTCGATCCAGAGTGTGGTGGGGGGGGAATCGGTCACGGTTTTGACCAAGAACTTCCCGGCCGACCGCACCTTCACCGTGCGCATGGATGTGCGCGGCAACCGCGCCATCGGTGGGACGGTGGTGGGCACATTGGAGTCCGGGGCTGGTGGAGCCTTGACGGCCACATTCAATATCCCCGCCAGCTTGAAGACTACCCCCCAAATTGCCATTCGCATGGACAGCACCACCGGCGGGTTTTATGCCTATAACTGGTTCTATAACACCACCGCGCCGGTGTCTGGCACACCTGCGCCGACCTCGATCCCTGGCTACTCCGGCATCCCTACTTTTTCCATCCAGAGCGTAGTTCGGGGTGAATCGGTCACCATCTTGACCAAGAACTTTCCTCCAGACCAGACCTTCACAGCTCGCATGGATGTGAGGGGCAATCGTGCTATCGGCGGGACGGTGGTGGGCACGCTGGATTCGGGTAAGGGCGGCGCCCTGACGGCCACATTCAATATCCCTGCCAGTCTGGCAACTACCCCCCAGATTGCCATCCGCCTGGACGGCCTGGCCGGATTCTACGCCTATAACTGGTTTTACAACAACACAACCCCCTAGGTGCACAAGAGATATTAAAACCTGGAGTGGGTGGGACGCTGCCCCACCCACTCCAATTTCCGAACCTTTTTCTTTAAAGTGCGAAAATCCTATAAGTATTGAATCTCAGTTTACCCGCCCTGCTGGGTTGAGTCAATGTAACGAATATCAGGTGATTGGTTGAAACCCGTCATAATATTAGATCTGAGCCAACCGGTCTCCACTTTCTCCATAGACATCAAAGCGCACCTGTGGTTGGCCACTGTTGCTGAAGTCGACCCGCACCACCCCGAAATTGTTCTCTGCAATGGTG
>JAWOHN010000212.1:0-25343 GCA_046485135.1 Anaerolineales bacterium
AGGGTCTCGAATACCACGAGAACCAGACCGTCGAGAGCGCCCTGCAGTTGGTGGAAGGATGGAAGAAGCAGGCCGCGGCTGAGGGGACCCCGCAGAGCCCCACGCCCCCCGAAAGCTCCGTCGCCGAGAGGGCCCAGACCGGCACCACCCACATGGACACAGCCGAGCGCTTGCGCCTGAAAGGGCAGGGAGGCGATCAATGAGCGAGCTGATGCTGCTCCGTCACCGCCAGATCCCCGACCTGCATCGCCTGGAGGTCTACCAGGAGAACGGTGGCTTTGAGGGGATGCGCAAAGCCCTGACTGCCATGCAGCCCACCGAGGTCACCGAGCTGGTCAAAGCCTCCGGGCTGCGCGGCCGCGGTGGCGCCGGCTTCCCCACCGGGCTCAAATGGGCCTTCATGGACAGCAAGAGCTGGCCCCACTACGTCGTGGTCAACGCCGACGAGTCCGAGCCGGGCACCTTCAAGGACCGCGAGATCATGGAGGGCAACCCCTTCCAGCTCCTGGAGGGCGTGGTCATCACCGCCTACGCTGTCCAAGCCCACGCCGCGTATATATACCTGCGCGGAGAGTTTTGGCAACTGGCTGCGCAGCTCGACCGCCAGATCGCTGAGATGGAAGCTGCTGGACTGCTGGGTGATGATATCTTGGGTAGCGGCTATAACTTGCGCATTTTCACCCACCTGGGCGCTGGCGCTTACATCTGTGGGGAGGAAACCGCGCTGCTCGAATCGATCGAGGGTAAACTGGGCCAGCCTCGCTTGAGACCGCCCTTTCCCCCTTCATATGGACTGTACGGCAAGCCAACCGTGGTCAACAATGTTGAGACACTCACCAACCTACCCCTGATCCTCTCCAAAGGTGTGGAGTGGTTTCGCGGCTTTGGCACCGAGCGCAGCCCGGGCAATAAAATCTTCAGCTTGTCCGGGTGCGTCAAACGGCCTGGCAATTACGAGCTGCCGCTAGGCACCACCTTCCGCGAGCTGATCTTCGAGCACGGCGGTGGCATCCCAGCAGGCCATCAGATCAAAGCCATCATGCCCGCCGGCGCCTCCTCCTCCCTGATCGTGGCAAATGAACAGGCTCTGGACACCCCCATGGACTATGAGAGCGTCCCCTCGGTCGGCGCACAGCTCGGCTCGGCCTCAGTCATCATCGTGGACGACTCGGTGGGCATCGACTGGGTGATCCAGAAGACACTGCGTTTCTTCCAGCACGAATCTTGTGGTAAGTGCACCCCTTGCCGGGAGGGCACCTACTGGATGAAACACCTGTCCCAGCGGATCCATTCCGGGCAGGGCACAGTTGAGGATGTGGATCTACTCCATGAGGTCGCCAGCCAGATCAAGGGCAAATGCCTGTGCGCGCTGGGCGAATTCTCCATTGAAGCAGTATTATCGGGCATCGATCGTTTCAGACCTGATTTTGAAACCAAGACGGGCGGTGAGCAGCCCGTCCCATTAGCAGCAGCCGTCCCCACGGGGGATGAAACCGGGAGTTTTCCTGAATGAGTAAACTGGTAACCCTGCAAATCGATGGCCGGCAGGTCCAGGTGCCCGAAGGCACTCTGATCGTTGACGCGGCCAAATTAGCCGGGATCGACATCCCTGTATTTTGTTACCACCCCAAGATGGAGCCGGTGGGTATGTGCCGCATGTGCCTGGTGGATATCGGCCGCCCGCTGCGCGACCGGGCCACCGGCGAGCTGGTATTGGAGGAAGATGGCAGCCCCCGCTTGCAGTTTGGGCCCAAGCTCGAGACGGCTTGCACCACACCGGTTTCCGAGGGCATGGTGGTGCTGGGCGAGACCGATAAGGTCAAGGCTGGTCGCAAGGACATCCTGGAGTTCCTGCTCACCTCGCACCCGCTGGACTGCCCGATCTGCGATAAGGGTGGAGAATGCCCATTACAAAACCTGACCATGGGCTTCGGCCCTGGGCAGAGCCGTTTCATCTACGACAATAAATACCACCTGGCCAAGCAGGTACCCCTGGGCGAGTTGATCATGCTCGACCGCGAGCGCTGCATCCAATGCGCTCGCTGCACCCGCTTCCAGAGTGAGGTTGTCGATGACCCGGTCATCGGATTTTTCCAGCGCGGCCGCGCCCTGGAGATCGTCACCTTCTCCGAGCCCGGCTTCGACTCCTATTTTTCCGGCAATACCACCGATATCTGCCCGGTAGGCGCGCTGACCACAATCGACTTCCGCTTCGAGGCCCGCCCCTGGGAATTGAATCACTCTGCCTCCATCTGCTCGCACTGTCCGGTGGGTTGCAATACCACGCTGAACACCCGCAGAGATGCGCGCGCCGGCGGCGCCAAGGTGGTCAAGCGGGTCATGCCGCGCCAAAACGAGGCGGTCAACGAGATTTGGATCTGTGACAAAGGCCGCTTTGCCTATCATTACACCCAAAGCCCAGCTCGCCTGGACCAACCGCTGGTGAGGAAAGACGGCGTTTTGGCGCCTGCTACCTGGGAGCAGGCCGTGCAAGCCGCAGCGCAAGGCCTGCGCGCAGCCGACCAGGACCTGCTGGCGCTGGGCAGTGGTCGCCTCTCCAACGAGGACCTGTTCAACCTGCGCATGCTGGCTGAAGGAGCAAGCGGGAAGGCGGCCCTATACACCCATATGGCTGGCGGCGACCAGGTCGCGCAGGTGGGCGTCGCCAAAGGGACGAATTTCGCCGATATGGGGCCTGAGAGCGCCATCCTGGTGGTGGCCAGCGACCTGGAGGAAGAGGCGCCTGTGTGGTGGCTGCGGGTCAAGCAAGCCGCTGAGCGCGGCGCGAGCTTAATCGTAGCCAACCCGCGCCCCACCAAGAGCGACCGCCATGCGACGCATAAGGTGCGCTACCCCTACGGCGCTGAGACCGAAACGGTTCTTGCTCTGGTCGATTTTGCCTCTGCCAGCTCGAACAGCTCAAGTGGCAAGGATAAGAGGCAGGCTGTATTGCTTTCGGCTGCGCGAGCATTTGCCCAGGCCGAGAATGGGCTGGTGATCTACGGCAGCGAAGGATTGGGCTTAGAGGATTCTCAGGCACTCGCTCAAGCTTGCGCTAATTTACTGATTGCAACCAACCACAGCGGGCGACCGAACAACGGTCTGATCGCCGTGTGGGCAGCCGGCAATACCCAGGGCGCCTGGGATATGGGGCTGCGCCCGCTGAATGACCTGGCCTCGGCTATTTCCAGCAGTAAAGCCGTCTACATCGCCGGCGCAGACCCAGCGGGAGACGACCCGGCCCTGCTGCAAGCCCTGGAAAAGACCTCCTTCGTGGTAGTACAGGAGCTTTTCTTGACCGAGACCGCCCGCCTAGCCGATGTGGTCCTGCCAGCGCAGGCATTCACCGAGCGCGACGGCAGTTATACCAACGGCGAGCGGCGAGTGCAGCGCTTTTACCCAGCCGTCCCGGCGCCCGGCCTGACGATGCCCGATTTCGCCATCACGGCTCAGGTCGGCGCGGCGTTGGGGTTGGACATGGAAGGCAGCTCTCCCCTGCTGGCCTTTGAGCGCCTGGCAGCCAGCATCTCCGATTACGAGGGGCTGTCCTACGTCAAGCTTAGCGAGGTGAGCGAACAATGGCCCATCGTCGGGCGCGGCGATATGTATTACGGCGGCACCACCTACGAAAACAGCCAGGGTCTGGGCGTTCAACTGGGCTCGGCGGCTGAACGGGGCGCCAGCCTGACGCCAGGCAAAGTTACCAAAGTCCCTGCACCCACCGTGGATGGGTTGCTGGCAGTTCCAATTACGCGCCTTTATGACCGCGGGCAACTGGTGTTGCCTTCCGAGCTGTTAGCCAGCCGCATTCCCCAACCTTATGTGTTGCTGAATCCAGCCGACGCAGAGCAGCTCAAGATCACCGATGGAAATGCCATCCAGTTACTGCTCGGCGCAGCGGGCACAGCATCGGCGCCCGTCATCGCCCGGCTGGATGAGCAGGCGCCGCCTGGGATCGTGCTGGCGCCGCGCAGCATGGGACTGCCGGTGTGGGGTCCAACTCCGGTTAAGCTCAGACAAGCGGCTGTGACAGCAAAGGCTTAACGAGGTCATAATGGATGCTTCTCTGGTCATTGAATGGGTGATCAAGTCCCTGATCTTGATTTTCGCACTGCTGACCGGCTTTGCCTACCTGACTTTATACGAGCGCAAAGCTCTGGCTCGCATCCAGGTGCGCATCGGACCCAACCGGGCCGGGCGCTGGGGAGCGCTGCAGCCGGTGGCAGATGGTATCAAGCTGATCTTCAAAGAAGAGCTGATCCCCGATAGGGCTCACAAGCTGATCTTCGTCCTGGCGCCGATCATCACCGTTGTACCAGCGCTGGTGATCCTGGCGGTGGTACCGTGGGGTGGGACGATGACCGTTTTCGGGCGGGAGATCTCACTCTCGCTGGCAGATTTGAACGTCGGCATTCTGTATCTTTTAGCCATCGCCTCCATCGCCGTCTATGGGATCGTTCTGGCGGGTTGGGCTTCAAACAACAAATACGCCATGTTGGGAGGCATGCGCTCTTCAGCTCAGATGATCAGCTATGAGCTGGCGTTGGGGTTGGCGCTGATCGGTCCGATCATGTTGGCAGGCTCAATGAGTCTGCAGGATATTGTCAACACTCAGGCCGAGATCGGCTGGTTTATCATTTACCAACCCCTGGGGGCCATCATCTTCTGGGTGGCAGCATTGGCGGAGGTCAACCGGGCTCCCTTTGATATGCCAGAGGCTGAGCAAGAGCTGACCGCCGGCTACCATACTGAATATTCGGGGATGAAGTTTGCCCTATTCTTCATGGCAGAATACATCAAGATGATTGCTGTCAGCGCCATTGCTGCGACACTCTTCTTCGGCGGCTACCGCGGACCCTTTATCGATACGCTGCCCTGGCTGGGGCCGATCTACCTGTTCCTTAAAGTATTCATCCTGCTGTTTGGTATGATCTGGGTGCGGGCGACCATTCCCCGCATCCGCTACGATCGCCTGATGACCTTCGGCTGGAAGGTCATGTTGCCATTAGCCTTGGTCAACGTCTTTGTCACGGCGGTCGTCATTGTATTGGTTGGAGGTTAATTGTGTCTAATTTATTGATAACCATTGGGGGGTTGTTCGGCAAAGTTGGCGACTTTTGGCAGGGTCTGCGCACGACCCTGAAATCGGCGTTTGAGAAGCCGGTGACCATCCAATACCCGGAGGAGAAGCGCCCAGTACGGCCGCGCTTCAAGGGTCGCCATTTTCTCAAGCGCTACGATAACGGCCTGGAGAAGTGCATCGGCTGCTCACTGTGCGCGGCAGCCTGCCCGGCTGACGCCATTTTCGTGGAAGCAGCCGAAAACACGGATGAACGACGCTTCTCGCCGGGCGAGCGCTACGCCAGCACTTATGAGATCAATATGCTGCGCTGCATCTATTGTGGCTACTGCGAAGACGCCTGCCCAACCGAAGCCATCGTCCTGGGAGACAACTACGAGCTTTCGTTCACCAACCGAGACCACTCCATCTATACCAAGGAGTTCCTGCTAGACCCGGTGCCTGAAGGTGGGCGACCGACTCCGCAGGTCGTCGAACCGGGCAAGTTCACCCGCTCCATCCCAGTAATGGAGGATGCCAAGGATTGATATATGCAAGCTGAGATGATCCTGTTCCTGATTCTGGCTGTGGTTGCTGTCGCCTCGGCAGTAGCCATGCTGCTAGCCCGCAACCCCGTCTATTCGGCTGTCTTCCTCATTTTGAATTTCAGCACCATCGCGCTGTTCTACCTGATGCTGAACGCACCCTTTATCGCCATGGCCCAGATCACGGTTTACGCCGGCGCCATTATGGTGCTGTTCCTGTTTGTGATCATGCTATTGGGCGGTGAACAGGTACACCAGAAGGAAGATCTACCCTGGCAGCGTATTCTGGCAGTGACATTGGGCTTGATCCTGCTGGGCGAATTTGTCTACACCTTGACGGTGGGGCAGGCTGGCTTGCCAGGCCTGCTGGTCTCCAGCGATGCGCCTGCACCAGTGGACGGTATGGCCTTCGGCAGCCCGATTGCCATCGGTGATAGTCTCTTCAAGCAATATGTCTTACCTTTTGAAGTCACTGCGGTCCTGTTGCTGGTCGCCATGATTGGAGCAATTGTGATCACGCAAAAGAAGAAAAGCTGAAACCCAGGCGGGGAAGGCCAGCGCCTGGCAACCCCGCTTTACGGAGGTCATTCATGGTTCCCGTGTATTACTATATCGGTCTTTCAGCAGTCCTGTTTATCATCGGCGCGATGGGAGTCTTGATGCGGCGCAACGCCATCATCGTCTTCATGTCGGTGGAGCTGATGCTGAATGCCTCCAACCTGGCTTTTGTGGCCTTTGCGCGTGTGCACGAAGCCCTCAGCGGGCAAATCTTCGTTTTTTTCGTGATCACAGTGGCTGCTGCGGAAGTAGCCGTTGGCCTGGCGTTGATTGTGGCGATCTTTCACCAAAAGCATACGATTAATGTGGATGAGATCAGAGCCCTGAAGGGATAGGGAGGTGGGAGATATCAACATGTTTATGAGCATTAATTTGGCTTCCGAGACTATTCCCACCCTGTTCAACCTGGCGCCTCTGGTGGTGTTCTTCCCAGTCCTGGGATTGTTGCTGAATATCGCCTTTGGGCGGCGGATGAGCGAGCGGGCGGTGGGTGGGCTGGCCAGCCTGGCCTCCGGTCTGTCCTTTGTAGTGGCCATGCTGCTGGCATATGCTCTGATCCAGCATCCCGAAGGGGGACGGGTACCCTTTGCCGATTGGATCACCATCGGCGAGCTCAGCGTACCGTGGGCCTTCCGCGTGGATACCCTTTCGGTGACCATGATGCTGGTCGTGGCGGGGGTGGGCACCTTAATCCACATATACGCCATCGGCTATATGCACGAGGACGTACGCCATAACGGCGACCCGGGCAGCTACCCACGCTTTTTCATTTACTTCAACCTGTTTATCGCCGCCATGATGGTGCTGGTGTCGGCCGATAACTTCCTGATGCTGTTCGTGGGCTGGGAAGGGGTCGGTCTGTGCTCGTACTTGCTGATCGGCTTCTGGTTTGATAAGGGCAAGGACGGGCTGGGCAACGCTATCGCCGGCAAGAAGGCTTTCGTGGTGAATCGCATCGGCGACTTCGGTTTGCTGATCGCCCTGTTCCTGATGTTCTGGGCCTTCGGCAGCTTCCAATTCGATGAAGTTTTCGCCCAGGTGGAGCAGGTCAACCAGACCCAACCAGGCCTGCTGTTTGCCATTGCCATGTTCATGCTGCTGGGTGTAACGGGTAAATCAGCTCAGATTCCGCTGTATGTCTGGTTGCCGGATGCCATGGCGGGCCCGACCCCGGTCTCAGCGCTGATTCATGCCGCTACCATGGTGACGGCTGGCGTGTACCTGATCGCTCGCTCAAGCCACCTGTTCGTGCTGGCGCCTGAAGCGCAGACCTGGGCTGGCTTTATCGGCGCGACAACGGCGCTGCTGGCGGCTCTGATGGCTATGGCCCAATTCGATATCAAGAAGGTGCTGGCCTATTCCACGATCAGCCAGCTGGGCTTCATGGTAGCCGCGGTGGGAATGGGCGCCTTCATTGCTGGCATCTTCCACTTGATCACGCACGCCTTCTTCAAGGCGCTGTTGTTTCTCTCAGCCGGTTCCGTCATCCAGGGATTGGAGCACGGGCACCATCACGTCGAACACGACCCGAAACTGCGCAAGGCCAAACAACGTGACCACGCCGTGGTTGGGCACGCCTTCGATCCGCAGGACATGCGCAATATGGGCGGGCTACGCCACCGCATGAAGACCACTTACTACGTGTATTTAATCGGTGGGATTACGCTGGCCGGCCTACCGCCGCTGGCGGCTTTCTGGTCCAAGGATGAGATTCTGGCTGAGGCTCAATATTTGAATCCGGTGGTTTACGGAATGCTGACCATTGCGGCCTTCTTCACGGCTTTCTATGTCGGGCGGCAACTGTTGATGGTCTTTTTCGGAGAGCCGCGCACGGAAGCAGCCGCCCACGCGCGGGAAAATCCTCCGGTCATGACATATCCTCTGATCGTGCTGGCCGGGCTTTCGCTGTTCGGTGGATTGCTGAACTTGCCTAAGGTGTACACGCTCACGCACTGGCTCGAACACGCAGTAGCGGTGCCTCACCACGGAGAGTTCAATATCCTGGTAGCCACAATTTCAACATTGCTGGCCCTGGGCGCACTGGCCCTTTCCTACGAGTTTTACGCCCGCCGTTACCAGGAATACTTGAAGCTGCCCAAGGTGAAGAGACCGGTCGACCCGCTTTTTCCGGTGGTGGGTCCCTTCTTTAAGGTCATGCAGAATAAATTTTACGTGGACGAGCTTTACCATTATGTTATCGTCACACCTTACAACCACCTGGCGCGCTTCCTGGCAGAGGTGATCGACTGGCGCTTCTGGCATGATTGGTTCCACGACGTGCTCATCGTCGGTGGCTTCAACCGGCTGTCTACCTTCCTGGCGCATCCAGTCGACCTGGGGGTGATCGATGGCACTGCTAACGGGTTGGCGCGCCTGACCAAGGCGCTGAGCGCCAACTTACGCAAGATCGAGACCGGCTACGTGCGCACGTACGCCATGTATGTATTCCTGGGCGTGGTCGTTATCGTTGGATACTTGATTATCCGCTGAGTTCGCTATAGGACGAGGGCTTAACATGAATTATCTCTTTCATCCACTCACACTGGTCACCTTCTTTCCCCTGCTGGGGGTGCTGGCGTTGCTGTTCATCAACAAAGAACAGAAGGACGCCTTGCGCTGGACGGCGGTGATCACATCCCTGGTCACCTTTGCCATCTCGCTATGGGTGCTGGCTAGCTTCAACTCGCAGAACGGGAACTTGCAGATGGTGATCAACCTGCCCTGGATCCAGGTGGCCGGTTTGAACATCTCTTATTACATGGGCATCGACGGGCTGAGCATCCTGCTGGTGCTGCTGACCACCTTCCTGACGCCCATCTCGATTCTATCTTCGTGGGAGGCAGTGCAGGAGCGGGTTAAGGACTTCATGATCTTCTTCCTGTTGCTGGAAGTGGCCATGGTGGGGGTGTTCCTGGCGCAGGACCTGTTCCTGTTCTTCATCTTTTGGGAGTTCACACTGGTGCCGATGTACTTCCTGATCGGCATTTGGGGGGGCCCGCGGCGGATGTACGCGGCTATCAAGTTCTTCCTGTATACCATGGCAGGCTCAATCCTGATGCTACTGGCCATCATCTGGCTGGGGCTGGAGGGCGGCACCTTCGCTGTACCCGAGCTGATCGCTAACCTGAATATCCCGGCTGGGGCACAAACCTGGCTGTTCCTGGCCTTCACGGCTGCCTTTGCCATCAAGGTGCCGATGTGGCCGCTGCATTCCTGGCTGCCAGACGCCCACGTAGAGGCGCCTACAGCCGGCTCGGTAATCCTGGCAGGCGTACTCCTGAAGATGGGCACTTACGGCTTCCTGCGCTTTAATATCCCCCTCTTTCCGCAGGCAGCCATCACTTTTGCTCCGTGGATCGCCTTGCTGGCGGTCATCGGCATTATCTACGGGGCAGTGGTCTCTTACGCTCAACGAGACGCTAAGAAGCTGGTGGCTTATTCCTCGGTCAGCCACCTGGGCTTTGTGATGCTGGGTCTGTTTGCCCTGAACGCGCAGGGAATCCAGGGCGGCATCCTGCAAATGGTCAATCACGGCTTGAGCACGGGAGCATTGTTCCTCCTGGTGGGTATGATTTACGACCGGCGGCATACCCGTGAAATGGATGCCTACGGGGGCTTATGGAAGGTCATGCCGGTTTACGCGGTGTTCACCCTGATCGTGACGC
Organism: Anaerolineales bacterium; assembly: GCA_046485135.1. GTDB lineage: Bacteria > Chloroflexota > Anaerolineae > Anaerolineales > UBA4823 > CAZAQS01. Next base: position 9,828 of record JAWOHN010000212.1, read on the forward strand.
TGTCCTCCATGGGCTTGCCGGGGCTGAACGGCTTCGTGGGCGAGTTCACCATCCTGCTGGGGGCCTTTGGCTCTGAGGCGATCGGCTCGCCCTGGTTTGCCGGGTTGGCCACACTGGGCATCATCCTAGCAGCGGTGTACCTGCTGTTCATGTTCCAGAAGCTGTTCCTAGGACCGGTGGATAAGGAGGAAAACCGGGTTTTGTTGGACCTCAATCTGCGGGAGATCGTCACCATCGTACCGCTGCTGGTATTCATCTTCTGGATCGGCCTGTACCCGCGGCCATTCTTCGCCCTGATCAGCCCGGCGGTCGAGCAGGTGGTGGCAGCCCTGCAGATCGCAGCAGTGGCAATGCATTAAGGCGGCGATTACTATGACTGCTACTGACATTCTCACCACGCTTCCGGTAACCATTGTTGTGGCCTGGGCTTGCCTGGTCCTGATCACAAGCGCCTTTGTATCGCGCCAGGACCAGAGATGGATAGCCCTACTGGCGGCGGCAGGGCTAATCGCGGCGCTGATTGTGGCGCTGGTACCGGCTCTGAACGGCTCCAGCGGGCAGCCGGTGGGTTGGTTCAAGACGGCTTTCCTGGGCATGGCAGTCGTGGACGGGTTCGCGCTGTTCATGAATGTCCTGGTCTTGATCTGCGGGCTGGCAGGCATTGCAATTGCCTACGATTATTTGAAACGCATGGGCCTGGAGCGGGGAGAATATTATGCGCTGCTGCTGTTCTCTATCAGCGGGATGATGCTGATGAGCATGGCGGCTGACCTGATCGTGGTGTTCCTGTCCCTGGAGCTGTTATCCATCCCGCTATATATCTTGTCTGCATTCGCCAGGCCACGACCTGAATCAGAAGAAGCAGGCTTGAAGTACTTCCTGCTGGGGGCGTACTCGTCCGGCTTTGTGGTGTATGGAATTGCGTTGATCTTTGGGGCAACGGCGACCACTTCGCTGGAGGGGATCGTGGCTGCGCTGGCGGCAGGAACGGTCAATCTACCTCTCCTGACCATCGGGGCTGGGCTGATGCTGATCGGGTTAGCCTTTAAGGTGGGCGCGGTGCCCTTCCATATGTGGACGCCGGATGTGTATGAGGGCGCGCCATCAACAATAGTGGCTTTCATGGCTGTGGGGGCCAAGGCGGGCGGTTTTGCAGCCATGCTGCGCATCTTTATTACGGTCCTGCCGGTGCTGGCCTTTGACCTGACGCCGGTGTTCTGGGGCATCGCAGCACTGACCATGATCCTGGGCAATATCGTAGCGATCGCCCAGACCAATATCAAACGCATGCTGGCTTACTCCAGCATCGCCCATGCCGGCTATATCTTGATGGCGCTGGTGCCGTTCGGGGACGGGGAAGTGGCCACGGCGGGGGTGGCGGCGGCCCTGTTTTATTTGCTAGCGTACGGGTTGACCAATTTCGCTGCCTGGGCGGTGGTGATCGCCATGGAGAAGGCGGAAGGACAGGGCTTGCTCATCCAGGATTACGCCGGGCTGGGGAAAAAGTACCCCATGCTAGCAGCAGCGATGACGGTAGCGATGCTGTCCTTCACTGGCATCCCTCCCACACTGGGTTTTGTGGGCAAGTTCTTCCTGTTCCAGACGGCGCTGCAGGGAGGCTATATCGGGCTGGCGTTGATCGGTGTGCTGACCTCACTGGTCTCGGCATACTACTACCTGCGGGTAGTGGTAGTAATGTATATGCAGGAAGGCGATCCCCAGGCGCGCAGCGAGACCTGGCTGAACCTGACTGTTGGGACGACCGCGGTGGGGACGGTGCTGCTGACGGCTTTCGCCGCGCCGCTGTTCCAGTGGGCCTCGCAGGCGGTGATGAGGCTGTTTTAGTAGAGCAAAAACCAAAAAAGGGAGTGAGCTGGTGGCGTTTGCCACCAGCTCACTATTTATTGGGGGGTAAATTCATTAATTTCTTAAGAAAACCATCGATCTGATATATCATTGTCTTCTGAAATAATTTATGATAACATGTATTTATAGCTTTTCCAGGATAAACACATCGAATATTTATCTAGACAGAAGCAGACTTTCTGGTTTACCATCACAAGTCATTCTACTAGATAGGATGGACCAAGTTAAACCAGTTACTGGACATTTTGGCGATTGCCATGTGTGTTGTAAGAACCAGAGCTGGTAACTGGGAAGATATTGCGAGCTTTGGCCAAGCAAAGATAGCCTTCTCCAAGTCGTTTCTGAAATTACCAAAAAAATATTCCTTCGCAGAATTACCCAACCCATTACCTACCAGCAAAGATCCCTGTTCCCACAAGGAATTAAATGAGCTGGTCATAACTATATGAAAGTCCTTAGATAAGGAGGTGAAACCATCGACACAAGCTTCTGCTTAAGTTTCCCCTGGTTCAAACATTCATGAATGGAGGAAGAAAAGTGAAGAAAGATCGTATTACCAAGAAAGAAATGGACAAGGTTCATCCCGCTATCCCAGAGGCCTACAATCAATTGCAACAAGGTCGCATAACGCGGCGTGAATTCCTACGACTATCAACACTGCTGGGTTTGTCTGCTGGAACAGCCTATATTGCGGCTGCCTGCGGTGTCCAAGAAACCCCGGTTGCCCCGGTTATAGAGGCTCCCGTTGTAGAGGTTCCCGTTGTAGAAGCCACGGGAGGGATTGTGCGCGGCGGCACATTCACACGTGCGATGGAGCTACAGCAAATCGACCACCCGGCACGTTTCTCATGGGTGCAACAATATAACGTTGTGCGCCAGGTTGCAGAAAGCCTGACCGAAACTGGCGCGGATAATATCACCCGTCCCATGCTGCTTGAAAAGTGGGATGCCAGCGAAGACGTCAAGACCTGGACGCTTTATCTCAGAAAAGGCATCAAATTCAACAACGGGGACGAGTTGACCGCCGATGATGTCATGTTCAACTTCGAGCAATGGTTGAACCCAGACATTGGCTCGTCCATGTTGAGCCTGCTTTCATATCTGCGCGGCATGCAAGATGTAGAAAAAGTGGATGATTACACCGTCCGCTTGCACCTGCAAGATGGGAATATCGGTGTGCCCGAGCACCTGTTCCACTACCCAGCCCCGATCATGCACCGCAACTTCGAGGGCGATTTCATCAGGCAACCCATTGGCACCGGCCCCTTCACACTGGCAGAGTATGCTGAAGGCGAGCGCGCCATCCTTAAAGCCCGGTCAGACTACTGGCAGATGGGAGCAGATGGCAACCCCCTCCCCTACCTGGATGAGATCATTTATGTATCCATCGCCAAGGATGCTGGCGTGGCCGCCGTTCAGTCTGGCCAGGTAGACGCCCTGTACCAACCGCGGGCCAGCGATTGGCAAGCACTGAAAGACCTGAATACCCATCAGGTCCTCACCGCACCTACGGCAGTGACCTCCGTGCTGCGCGTCCGCGTAGACCTTGAACCCTGGAGCGACAACCGCGTCCGGCGGGCCCTGATGATGTGCCAGGACCGCGAGAGGATCGGCCAGTTAGCATACTACGGGCAGGTTGATATGGGTATTGATGCCCACATCGCTCCGGTCCACCCCGACTATTGCGAAAAGCCTATCCCTGCCTACGATCCGGAAGGCGCCAAAGCCTTGTTGGCAGAGGCTGGGTATCCTGATGGATTAACGGTTACCCTGGCAACCAAGAACGACCTGGAAGAGCCAGAGTATGCCCAGGCCCTCAAGGAAATGGCTGCCCCGGGTGGTTTCAATATCAATCTCGACATCACCGAGCCCGGCGGCTACTGGGATCGTTGGACCGAGGTGGATTTGGGAATGACCTCCTGGACACACCGCCCCATAGGCACCCAGGTGCTCCGGTTAGGTTACACCTCCAATCCGGATGGCACTCCGGTCGAATGGAACGAAACTCGCTGGGTAGACCAGGAGTTCGAGGGCTTGCTCACCGAAGCTGAAGCCACCCTGGATCTCGAGGCTCGCCGAGCGCTCATGTGCCAGATCGAAGATATCTTCATGGAGCGCGGCCCCATCGGCATCGCCTACTGGAAGCAAGTATGGAATATCATTCCGAAGAAATTCCATAACATTGAAGCTCACCCAACTGAGTACGATCTTCTCCACGAGGTCTGGAAAGAAGCGTAACCCAATTTAACATGCCTTACGAAGACCATCAGGGAACTGGTGGTCTTCGTAAATCTAATCTTGATTTTGTGGGGGATTATCCGGTCTCCATGTTCATCTGAGCAGAGCAGAGGAGCTGTTTATGGCAAGATTCATCGTTCGCAGTATCGCTTCCACAATAATCACCATGCTCCTGGTTTCGATGGCGCTCTTCTTTCTGTTGGAGGTAGGCAGTGGGGATGTCGCCCTGAAGATTCTGGGGGTCTTCTCTACAGAGGCGCAGAGGGAATCTTATCGAGCCCAATTAGGGCTGGACCGGTCAGCATGGATACGTTATTCCGAGTGGTTACTTGGCAATGATTGGAAGGCCAGATCTCTGGTTGGCTATCCTATGGTCACCCTACCCAATCCACAGACAGGCGAAATCGAATGGTGGGCAGATGTCGATGGCCAACCTACCCGCTGGAAGATGCAAGAAGGTCAAATATTTGCCCTTGAACGACGACCTGACGGTTCTGTGGCCGAAAAATTATCCGATGAGGTCTGGGAACAGGACGAAGATGGGAATGAATATTTCTGGGGCTTAGACATCCGGAACAACGCTGTAAAATGGGTGCGCGGGGAAGGCACCATCGTCTTCTTTCGTACCAAAACGGGCTTCACAGAGGTCACAGATGGGCCTCTAGAATTTATGCCGTTATTAAGGGGAATTATCCGCGGCGACCCTGGGAAATCGTTACAAACCGGTCGCTCTGTTGCAACCACCTTGTTCCCGCGCGTACGAAACACACTCATTCTGGCAGCGACGTCGTTCTTAATTGTTATGCCTCTGGCGCTGTTCTTAGGGATCCTGGCAGGAATCAATGAAGGGAAACCTTTAGATCGAATTATTTCAATAACCAGTCTGGGGGCCACCGCCACACCAGAGTTCGTGACCGGTATCTTTCTCATCCTGGTATTTGGCATCTGGCTGAAAGTTCTACCGGCTGTGTCTGTTTTCCTTTCCCCAGATGCAATCTTTCAAGACCCCAAACTGATTGCCCTGCCTGTCTTGACACTCACAGCTGTCGAGTTGGGCTATGTCGCTCGAATGACGCGTGCCAGCATGGTCGAAGTGATGGACTCCCCCTATATCCGGACGGCGATCATCAAAGGGATGCCTTACCGGAGGGTAGTTTTCCGTCATGCCATCCGGAATGCCTTGATGGCGCCGATCACGATTATTATGCTGCATGTGAACTGGTTGATCGGTGGAGTCGTGGTTGTGGAGGTGATTTTTGGCTTTCCCGGCCTGGGAAAATACATTTACGATGCAGCCATTTTTGGCGATTTTAATGCGGTCGAGGCTGCTGCAATGCTGACAGTTACCATTGCCATCGCCACCCGCTTGATCGGCGACCTGGCCTATACCTTCCTCAATCCCCGCATTCGTTACGGATAGGAGGCAATCATGGCAGCAATTACACCTACAGCAAATACGAGACCAGGGCCTTCCAATTTTAAACGGATGTGGAAAGGTATTTCCATCATATTCGAATCGCGAGTGGCCACAATTGGGCTGGTTATGGTGGTTTTCTGGCTCCTGGTTGGAATCGTTTCCCTTTTCTGGACACCCTTCCAGCCCAATGCGACCCTGTTTGCCCAAAACCTATCCCCAAACGCCACTAACTGGTTGGGCACAGACCATCTCGGACGAGACATCCTGTCCCGATTGATGCAGGGCACCCAGGTCATCTTGCTTAAGACCCGTTTGCCTGGTGGAGTTTCGATTCCCGGCGGGGTTGCCCTGTGGGGCGTATTCGGATCTCTGTTGTTCGGTAGCATCCTGGGGTTGAACGCCGGTTACCGCGGCGGTTGGGTTGACCAGATCATTATGCAGGTTTTGGACGCCCTGATCGCCTTCCCACAAATCGTGCTTTACCTGGTGGTCATCTCGGCCCTGGGACAGGGAGACCTGGTCGTCATCCTGGCGATCACTGTGACAGGAGCGCCGGGCGTGGCCCGTTTAGCCCGCAGCCTGGCGATGGATATCAAGACCCGCGATTATATTCGCGCGGCAGAAACCGGCGGAGAAAATGTTTGGTATATTATGTTCCGCGAAATCTTGCCCAACGCCCGCGGGCCACTATTGGTGGATGCCATGTTGCGAGTGGGTTATGCTATCTTCGCCATCGGTACGCTTGGTTTCTTGGGCATCGGCCTGCCACCCCCCGACCCCGACTGGGGTAATATGGTGAACGAGGCCCGCAAAAACATTTTCTCGAACCAATTGGCTGTAATCTGGCCGGCGGTGGCAATTGCCTCTCTGGTCATTGGGTTGAATCTTTTCGCAGATGGGTTGCGAGAAGAGCTGTCCCGCTATCAAAAATAAAGGAGGTATGATGACCAATTCAAAAAAAGCACCTCCTGTCCTCAAACTTGAAGATGTCGCTGTGGCTTATAAGATCCGCGGCGGTGAAATCGAAGCTGTGCAGAACGTTTCTTTCGAGATCATGCGCGGTGAAACCCACGGCATCGTTGGAGAATCTGGCTGCGGTAAAAGCACGGTTGCCTGGGCAGTGCTGAATTTCTTGGGCAATAACGGTTACGTAAAACGAGGCAGCATCAAGTTTCAGGGCAAAGAGCTGGTCGGCGTGAGCGGGGAAGAGTTACGGCGTCTGCGGGGGGACCAGATCGCCATGGTCTACCAGGACCCGATGCAGGCGCTCAACCCATCCATGCGCCTGGGTGATCAGATGTCGGAAGTGCTGACCGTTCACCGGGGCATCTCCCAAAAGCAAGCGGAGAAAATGTGCATCGATATGCTGGATCGGGTGTACATGCCTGATCCTGCCAACGTCATGAAGCGCTATCCTCACCAGATTTCCGGCGGTCAGCAGCAACGGGTGGTCATTGCCATGGCTCTGCTCAACAACCCGGCCTTGTTGATTATGGACGAGCCGACCACGGCGCTGGACGTAACCGTTGAAGCCGCGGTTTTGGACCTAATCGCTGAGCTGCGACGCGATTTCGAAACCGCCATCATGTACATCTCCCACAACCTGGGCGTTGTGGCACGCGTAGCGACTCGCGTAGGCGTAATGTATGCTGGAGAAATCGTCGAACGCGCCGCGGTAGCGCAAATCTATAAAAACCCTCTGCACCCCTATACTCAAGGGTTAATGCGCTGTGTTCCCAAGCTGGGAGCTGATAAAGCCAGCAGCGTGCTGTACCCCATCCGCGGCCGGGTGCCACCCCCCAACAACCGCCCCTCGGGCTGCGTTTTCTCGGCGCGCTGCGATTACACCCAGGATCGCTGCCGTCAGGAGAAACCGCGCCTCCGTGAGCTAAGTGGTGGTGCGTTGGTGCGCTGTCATTTCGCCGAAGAGATCGACCCCAGCCAGTGGACTCCCAGCCAAGATATCATCCCACCTGGCATTGGGGCCAAAGAGATAACATCTGACCCGATTCTGACAGCTAAGAACCTGACCAAGTTTTACGACGTTCAGGGAAATTCTCTGAAAGACGTGTTTGGTTTTGGAGAGAAACGGTATGTGAAAGCAGTAGAGAACGCAACTTTCGAGGTCAACAAAGGCACAACCCTGGGTATTGTGGGTGAATCAGGCTGTGGAAAAAGCACTCTGATTAAAACTCTGATCGGGCTGGAGAAAACCACCTCAGGCGAGGCTCGTTTCTTGGGCTTCGATATTACCAATAATATCTCGGAGCGAGACGAGAAATTGATTCAGGAACTTCAGATGGTATTCCAGAACCCGGATTCCACCATGAATCCATCTTATACCGTGGGACAGCAAATCGGACGGCCAATGGTACGGTTTAAAACCGTACCGAAGAATCAGGTTCGCGCTGAAGTTATCAAATTGCTGGAGGTTATGCGCCTGGGTGAGAATTACTATGACAGGCTGCCGCGCCAGTTGAGCGGCGGAGAAAAACAACGGGTCGGCATTGCGCGGGCTTTTGCCAGCCACCCCGAACTGGTCTTGTGCGACGAACCCGTCAGCGCCTTGGATGTTTCTGTCCAGGCAGCCATTTTGAACCTGCTCCTGGAAGTCCAGCAAGAATTCAACACCACCCTGATCTTCATCGCTCACGATTTGAGCGTGGTACGCTTTTTCTCGGATAAGGTTGCCGTCATGTACCTGGGGCAGATTATGGAGATTGGGCCTGCAGATGCCATCTATGGACCGCCCTACCATCCGTATACAGAAGCTCTGCTTTCGGCGGTGCCAATCCCTGACCCGAGCGTGCAGCAAAAGCAAATCCGATTAGAGGGGACAGTGCCCAGCGCGATCAATCCACCCAGTGGATGCCGTTTCCATACCCGCTGTCCTCGCAGGAAATTAGTCCCTGATAACGGGGCAATCTGTGCAGAAGAGATACCGCCCTGGCAAGAGGCCGCCAAAGGGCACCGGATTTTCTGCCATATCCCCCTGGAGACGCTGAGTACCTTTGATCCAGTAATCACTGAACCCAAGGAGGGGTCCGAATATGTTAGTTAGAGATTACTTGACCCGACACCCGATTATGATCTCGCCTGAAACGCATGCAACTGAAGCGCAAAAGATCATGCTGGAGAACAAGTTAAGACATCTACCTGTGGTTGGTGATGGGAAACGTTTACTTGGACTGATCACACGGGATCGGTTGAGCGTGCCGCCCTCGGACCTGGCCAGTCTGGATGTGTGGGAAATCAGCCGTCTTTTATCCAACCTGGAAGTAAAAAATTTAATGCTCAAGCGATCCGAGCTGGTCACCATCGCTCAAACTGCCACCCTGGAAGAAGCTGCCCAAACCATGCTCGCCCAAAAGGTGGGCTGCCTGCCTGTCATTGAGGATGAGATCGTCATCGGCATCATCACCGAAAACGATCTGCTGACGCAATTGTCCAATCTATTGGGTGGTCAGGTCAAGGGGGTGCGGGTGACTATTCGAGTGCCAGATAAGATCGGCGAGTTCGCCAAAGTGACCAGCGCTATCACCGCGCAAGGTTGGGGCATCTATGCCAGCGGCGCCTTACCCTCCCCAAAGAGGCCTGGCTATTGGGACCTGGTGGTCAAGGTGCGGAATGTTTCCAAAGAGAAAGTGATCGCTGCGCTGCAAGGAATCGACGGGCATGAGATCATTGACATCCGCATAACGCCTTGTTCATGACTGACTGACAGGACTAACTTACGAGATCTAAACCATTTGTCCAGAAATACAAAAGGGGCGGTGAGTGTTCCGTCAAACGTGTTTCTATGATTTGAAAATGCCTTAGACGGAACACTTGTCCCCGCCCCTGCTTGGATTAACCAGGTCTACTGCCTTTGGTCAGCCCTTTTCTCCAGAATCTCGGCAAACACTGCTTCTGTTTCAGCAGAAAGTGGGGGCGTCTGATGTTCTGCCAGGATTTTTCTGGCTCGTTCATTGGCTCGGGTGAACATATCTTTGGAACCCGCTTTTTCCCAAACATCAAAGCGCTTGCGATCGATCAAGTCTGGAGCCCACTGACCAGTGCGGAAGTTCTGCATGGTGTGATCATCCGCCAGGAAACCAGCTCCTGGGTTGACCCGGTCTATGGCATCCAGGGCAAGGGTGTTCTGATCAACCTGCACACCCCCCATAAAGAAGCGGAGCATGCGGATGATCTCGTTGGCGATCACCAGCAATTCCATCGAAGAGGTCGACCCGTATTCAATATAAGCCACATCATGAACCAGGGTGCAGCGGGTCAGGAAGGCGTTCATAATCGAGAAGGTCGCTTCAATCCCGGCCTGGGCGTCCACGACCTTGCTGTCGGTGGCGCCGCCGTAGCCCCACACCGGCAAGTTGTAATATCTCGCTAATTCACACCAAGCCCCCATACCCAGGCTCCATTCCGGGCTTCCGTAGCTCACAATGGTGGATCTCATGTCCAGGGCGGCGGTGTTCATCCCGTAGAGGAAGGGTGCGCCAGGGTTAACCAGCTGAGTGATGATCAGCCCAAGCAAGCTCTCAGCATTGCCTAAAGCCACCGCGCCGGCTACAGTGACCGGCCCACCGCCGCCGGTGTTAGGTGAAGGGATATAGGCAGCAGGGATGCCCTTCTCGGCACAAAAGATGTGCTTTTGCAAGGATTCCTCAATGATGTGCAGAGGAGAAATGGGCTCGGCATAGTGCAGCAAGAAGGGCTTCTCGCGCAATTCGGTCTCGCCACCTGCAACAGACACCGCAACCCGGTAGATGTCTTCCATATCTTTGCGGTCTTTGGCAGTATAGACATTGGGTTTGACTGAGCCGCGCATCATGTTGATGAAGGCGTGAAGATATAAATCGTCAGGGGGCACGTCGGATGGGTTAGCCATCGACATAACAAAACTGATGTTATCGAGTGCATCAGCTACCGTGGCCATGTTGCGGACATCGTGAGCAACCGATCGCCGTCTTTGGCCGGTTTCCGGGTCCAGGGTAAAGGTGGTATCTGACCCCGAACCGAAAAATACTTTACCCAGTTCCAGAGGCATGCTCAGATTGCCGAGCCTGTCATACATGGGAATGCGAGATGGCGCCTTGTCAATCGCATCGGTGACCATATTTTCTGGTATTTTGATGCGGTCTCCAGATTCCCAGGCGCCAGCTCCGAGCAGCAGCTCGCGGCCCTGGGGGTCTTGCATCTTTACACCTGTGTGGCGCAAGATCTCGAGGGTAGCATAATGTAGTTCACGCACCTGCTCATCAGAAACCATACGAACAAATGGCTGTAAAGTGGGGATAGGGAGTTGCTGGGTCATATCTGCCTCCTAATTTTATTCTTCTGTACCCATTTGCATTAGGTGCGCTAACTCAAGCAGCCCGAGACAGAATCTCATTGACCTGCTTTACAAGACCTTTGTTCAAAGGTTCAGGTTTATGATCTATAATGATTTCCTTGACTTTGGCATTGAGACGGTTACCCAACGTGCTGGCGCCTTTCTTCAGCCAGATAGAGCGGATACTGCGGTCCAACAGAGTGGGATACCAAAAATCGCGGAAACGATTGAGGGTCTGGTCGGTATTGAGGAAATGGCCGCCCGGTCCAACGCGGTTGATCTCGTCCAGCATGAGGCTATCTGAACCGGTGTCGATAGCTTTCATCAGGTTGTTGGTCATAGCGACTAATTCATCGGTCAGAACGATCATCTCGTAGGAGCAGGTCAGGCCGCTTTCCATGTAGCCCACATCGTGGATCAGGTTACCACCGCTGAGTTGGGCCATCAGCACAGATAACATGGCCTCTAAGGCGGCCTGCTCGTCCATCACCTTGGCATCTGAGCAGCCGGCGTAGCCCCAGGTGGGCATCCCATACCAGCGTCCCAGTTCAGCTATAGCAGCCTTGGTGAGCTGGAACTCAGGGGAGGCGTAGCAAATTTGGGTGGCTTTCATATCCATATGGTGCAGACCAGCCCCAAAGATAAAAGGCGCCCCCGGTTTCTTGAGCTGGTGCAAGACCAGACTGCTAAAGATTTCTGCCAATGACATGGCCAACCCGCTAGCCATTGTAATCGGTGCGGTACCGCCCATCTGCGGGCCTGGAGAGTGCACCACCGGCAACTCGTACTCGGCCATCATGAGCAGCTTATCCACTGCGGTCTGGGATTGTTGCAGGGGCGAACTCGGCTCTGAGTACAACAGAATATGTTGCTGTTCGCGGAGGGCCTCGTAACCCCCGGCCACCGCGGCAGCCATATCGATGGCCCTTTGGCAACTGGCTTTATCGTTGGTGACGAAGACGATGGGCTTGGTAGTATGCTCCAGCATCATAGCCATCTGGACATCGTAGGTTAACCTGGGATCCACGTCCGCGGGCAGACCAATAGACATCACAAAATGGATATTGGGCAAAGCATCACAAAGGTGGTAGGCATTGATGATATCGTTTTGGGTAAACTTGCGGTGCTCGCCCGTATCGGGATCCAGCAGGTTGAGACAATCTGAACCCGTACCAAAGTTGACTTTGCGACCCTCCAAGAAAACAGCCGGCTCCCCATTCCGGTCGCACATGATCACCCGCCCGGGGGCTGAGCTGAGGGCATCTTCCACCATCCGAGCGGGCAATTTGACCAAGTTGCCATCTGAAACAAAGGCGCCAGCGTGTTTGAGCGTGTCCACCGCGCCAGGATGATGGAAGCGGATCCCGGTACGCCGGAGCACTTCTAAGGCTGCCAAGTGGATGTCCTCGAGTTGGCTCTCTGAAAGAACAGAAAATTGAGGGCTACGATATGCATTTCCTTTTTCACTTGCCATATTCAGCTCTCCCTGAGACAAATATTCAATGGATCATCTGTTTTCCCGACCAGCCAGGAAACCTTGACCTTGCTAGTGACGGAATAATTACCCAACCAGCTCACGGGCCTTGCGGACAGCACTGGAAGCATCGGCGGCATAGCCGTCAACGCCAATTTTCTCGGCATAGGAATCGGTTACTGGCGCGCCGCCGATGATGACTTTCACTTTATCTCGCAGGTTGCCATCTTCAAGCGCCTCAAGGACGTCAGACATATGGCCCATGGTGGTTGTCAACAGGGCCGACATGGCGATTACATCCGCGCCTCCCATGGCAGCTTCCAGGAATTTAGTGGGCGGCACATCAGTCCCCAGATCCTGGACCTCAAAACCAGCCCCTTCCAACATCATGGCAACCAGATTCTTCCCAATATCGTGCAGGTCGCCCTTGACTGTGCCGATGGCGACTTTCCCGGCTGACTTCACGCCGTCCTCGACAAGATGCGGCTTGAGCAGGTTCATCCCACTCTGCATAGCCCGAGCTGAGATCAACATTTCGGGAACAAAGAATTCGCCTGCCTCGAACTGCTGGCCGACATAGTCCATGGCAGCAATCAAGGCCTGGTTGAGAATTTCTTTGGGGGCTGTGCCGGCATTCAGCTCTGCCTGAACACCAGCGCCAACAGCAGATGCATCGCCTTCAACGACTTTTTGGTAGATATCTTTCAGAGACATTTGGACCTCCTTGATTGGATAAAGTTTTGTCAAAAAAAGAGTGGACGAGATGCAAGTAGCTCCATCCGCTCTTTGATTTTCAGTCATCAACCGATATCTTGCCACCGATCGGAGTCAGTTTCCATAACCGTATCGAGGATGGCTTCTTGAGAGGGGTCAACTTCATTCAAAATGGCCTGGCGCGCTCCTTCGAGATTGTGTTCTTCCATAGCCTTGATGATCTGGTTGTGCATTCGGATTTGCCTTTCCCCAATCTGCTGCACCACCATAAATCTAGCCAGGCGATCATGGAGATGACCCAAGGCTTCCGCCAGGGCCATATTACCGGAGGCCACGGCGACCAGGTAATGGAATTTGCGGTTCTCTTCGGTATAGCGTTCATAGGAAGCGTCATCCTCCCCGGTGTATCCCGCATGAACGTTGCGCAACGCCTCAATTTGTTCGGGTGTGATCCGCAGGACAGCTTTTTCAATCGCAGCCACCTCCAGAATCCGGCGAAAATCCAGCAGATCGCGCAATTCCTTCAAAGACAGGGCAGTGACGTAATACCCCGAACGCGGTTTGATGGTGACCAAGCCCTCCTGGCTCAGCATCTGAAGGGCATCCCGAACTGGCGTGGTGCTGGTATTGAAATATTCGGTGATATCTTTAACGATTAAGCGACTGCCTGGCTGGCGATGACCCATGATGATAGACCGGCGTAATTCTTTATAAATCAGGTCTTTAGCGCTATCTATTTCGTCTAGATTCGCAGATCTGTCCATGCCTGAAATCTTATCACAGGTCATATTGGTTGTAAATAACTGATATATCAGTTTTCGCAGAAATTGACATCTAAAATATTAGATGCTATGATTGGGGATATTGCAAACGCTACCCCAAAAGGAGTGCCTATGATCACAACTCATGGAACCCAAACGACCAGCGCCCATTACGCTCGGATGGGACAGGCTGAATGCGAAAAAATCCATCTGGCAAGTCTCGAAATCCTGGAAAGGATTGGGATCGACGTACATGACCAAAAAGCCAGGGATATCCTGGTGGAAGGGGGCGCCAGGGCTGACGGCCTGCGGGTACAGATTCCTGCGTATATGGTCGCCAAAGCCTTATCCACTACGCCAAAGCAAATCACGCTTTACGACCGGCATGGAAAAGTAGCCATGCGGGCTGGGGGTTATAATTCCTATTATGGGGGTGGATCAGATTGCCTGAATATCCTCGATCACCAGACGGGCGAGCGGCGACAACCGATGCTCGCAGATGTTGCTGAGGCAGTGCGATTGATGGACGCCCTGCCGGAGATTGATTTCGTCATGTCGGCTTTCCTACCCAGTGATGTGGATGGGCGCATCTACGACCGCTACCAGATGGAGGTGATGCTCAACAACACCACCAAGCCGATTGTCTTCGTCACCCCAGATTTTGAAGGATGTGTGGCAGCGGTTGAGATGTGTGAGGTCGTTGCGGGTGACGCACAGGCCTTCCGGCGTAGACCTTTTGCAACCTGTTATATCAATGTCACCTCAGGGATGATTGCGAACGCGGAAGCTTTACAAAAATGCATGTACCTGGCAGAGAAAGGCCTGCCACAATTGTATATCCCTCTGAACGCGGGTGGGGTGAATGCGCCTGTTACCATTGCAGGCTGCATGGCTTCCATGAACGCGGGTACTCTACTGGGAATTGTGCTGGCCCAGTTGGTGCGCCCAGGATCGCCGGTAGCCGTACCTGGATGGAATGGTGGTCCTTATAATTTGCAAACCATGGTGGGGAACTATGTCCTGGCAGACGAGCAGGGTGTGCCAACCTCGATGGGGAAATATTACGATCTACCTGTGTTTGGTTTGGGCGGGTCAACCGATTCGAAGGTGCTCGACCAGCAAAGTGGGTTTGAGGTCACCCTCAGCTTGATGACATCTCTCTTACACGGCGCGAATATCATCCACGATGTCGGTTTTATGGATGCGGGGATGCAAGGCTCCCTGCAGATCATGACCATTGCCAACGATATCCTGGGGTTTTTGCGGGCTGCAACCCGGGGCGTGGAAGTCACTGACGAAACCCTGGCGTTGGACGTCATCGAAGAGTTGGGACCGACCGGCCGTTACCTGGATCACGAGCACACCCTGCGCCACTTCCGTAAACCTTTTTATTCGAAATTGGCTGATAAGAACCCGTATTCGGTGTGGCAAAAGCGGGGGGGCAAGACCATGGAGGCCCGCGCTGCAGAAATGGTAGACTCGCTTCTAGCAGAACATAAACCCGAACCACTACCTGAGGATGTTCAGCAGGCGATCAAGGTGATCGTCGAGCGTGAACAAGCCCTGGTGGATGACAAGGATAATCACTATGCATGATGAAGACTTGTTTTTTATGCGAAAACCGTGGGTGTACGACCCACAGTACAAACCGGTCAAGCCGGAAAATGCGGAGCAGGGGTTTGACACGCGCGCCCTGCATGCCGGTTTCCAGCCGCTG